>JBAQKZ010000115.1:0-2550 GCA_049301475.1 Geobacteraceae bacterium
GTATTCGCCCTCGCGGGGATGCTTGCCGTAGCCTACCCGGTCTGCGCCGCCGACGGCCATGAGGCCCGGGCGACTCTATTGCGCAATCAGGAATATGCGGATGTCCTTATAAATGGTATCCGCGATGCCAGAACAAGCGTCATCTGCTCCTTTTACCTGTTCAAGGTGAGCAATATCCGTGGCAACCAGCCTCGCCGCATCGCCGAAGAGCTTATAAAGGCCCGACGGCGCGGTGTAGAGGTAACTGTTGTTCTGGAGATGCAGGGAGCGAGGAAAGGGGACAGCCTCAATGCCGACAACCATGACACCGCAGCACTCCTTAGTAGCGGCGGGGTAAAGGTCTATTTCGATTCCCCCCGCGTGACCACCCATACCAAGGCGGTGGTGATAGACAACCGTTTCGTCTACATAGGCAGCCACAACCTGACCCAAGGCGCCCTTCGCTACAACAACGAACTCTCCGTCTTCATCGACTCTCCCGCCATGGCCAGTGAAATCCGCGCTTACCTGGACAGGCTGTAGCAGGTTCTGGCCACCTTATGTTTTAACCCGGCGGGAATTAGACCTGGCATGAGCGCCCCAATATTATAATAAAGCCCCGAACATCGGTTTGTTCGGGGCCTGGTGCCGCATTCTCGCCAGTGGACGGGCATCATTCCAATTTCAAATCAAGGATTAAATCAAGGCGGCGAGGCTTGAGCCAACGAAGATAGCGCCTTGATTTGGAATTGGTATTATTCCTCTTTGAGGATGTAGCCTACCCCGCGGACGGTATGGATGAACTTCATGTCTGCGTCCCGGTCTATCTTCTTGCGTAGGTAGTTTA
The DNA here is from genome assembly GCA_049301475.1 of Geobacteraceae bacterium. Taxonomy (GTDB): domain Bacteria; phylum Desulfobacterota; class Desulfuromonadia; order Geobacterales; family Geobacteraceae; genus JBAQKZ01. Next base: position 827 of record JBAQKZ010000115.1, read on the forward strand.
CATACACGTCGATGATGTTGGTAAAGCTGTCAAATGTGTAGTCCCATACATGATCGGCGATCATGGTCCGGGTCAGCACCTGATTTGGATTGCGCATGAAATATTCGAGCAGACCGTACTCCTTGGCAGTGAGGTCTATCTCCTTGTCACCGCGCCATACTTTGTGGCTGACCGGGTCGATGCGGAGATCGCTAAATCGAATTTCCGCCCCGCGGTCCATCTCGCTTCGCCTCACCAGTGCCCGAACCCTCGCCAAGAGCTCGGCAAACGCGAACGGTTTGGTTAGGTAGTCATCGGACCCGGAATCGAGACCGGCCACGATGTCCTCCACTGAATTTTTGGCTGTCAGCATCAGCACAGGAGTCATGGCCTTCTTCTCCCTGAGCTCCCTGACCACCGCCAGTCCGTCCTTTTTGGGGAGCATCCAGTCGAGCACTATCAAGTCATAGTGCGTTCCCAAGGCCATCTTCAACCCCTCATCGCCATCATTGGCCGTGTGGACCTCGTATTTTTCCTCTTCAAGCCCACGTTTAATGAAGTTCGCAACCTTTTTTTCATCTTCAACCACTAGAATACGCATGTCCATCTCCCTTCCCATTGATGTTTTATCTGCCCCTGTCTCTATGGTTATCAGTCAGTCGGCGTCACGCCGACAGTGAACCGTTCATCTTCCTGAGAATTTCCGCCGCTGACTCCTCCACGGATTTGTTTGTAACATCTATGACGGTCCATTCCGGATGCCTGCGGAATACCTGGCGGCACCACTCAAGCTCCGACACCACTTCCTCGTAATCGGCATAGCTGCTGCGCGGACTCTGCCGGAGGGTGCGGAGACGCGCCGACCGGAGTTCCACCAGCCGTTTAGGATCAATTACAAGCCCCGCGACACGGCATTGTGCTATTTCATCCAGCTCCATGGGGGGAGCGAGCCCCTTGACCAGCGGCACATTGGCCACCTTGTACCCCTTGTGGGCAAGATACATGGAGAGCGGAGTCTTGGAAGTTCGGGAAACCCCCACCAGCACCATATCGGCCTTGAAAAGATCGCGCAGTTCCTGCCCATCGTCTTGCTTGACCGTAAAGTTGACCGCCTCCACCCGCTTGTGGTACTCGGAGTTGATCTGGTACATGAGCCCCGGCTCCTTCTGAGGGGGAACACCAAACAAATCGGATAGCTTGTAAAGGAGCGGGCTGATCAGGTCTACCGTCTCCAGACCCTGTGCCTCAGCCTCATTTCTGAGATATTGGGCGAGTTCAGGGTTAACCAATGTGTAGATAACCAGCCCTGGCCGACTCACCGCCGCCGACACAGCTTCTGAAATCTCGGCCTCCGACCTCAGACTGGTGTACCGGTGCAGTTTTATCTCCACATCCCTGAACTGCGACAGCGCTGCTCGCAATACACGCTCTACGGTTTCGCCCGTTGCATCTGACAGGATATAGAGATGGCTGCTCATCGTATCCCCTGGCGGCGAATATATGTATAAACCATGCCTCATTAATATACCACTCTTATTATAATAATCAACAAAATTCACAAAAGGCAAACTTTGTTGTCCCTATAATCTCTCATAAATTTGTCGCACACCCCGGCAGTCACGGTGAATATGTTCTATCATCTTTTTTGAGCAATAACATTGAGTTTCATTATTTACTGGTCAAACACCTTCAATACGAGTAGTATATGCCCCATCCTATTTGTACGGGAGGCGTTCTTCTGTTGG
>JBAQKZ010000116.1:0-15543 GCA_049301475.1 Geobacteraceae bacterium
TGGCTCGTCTTCGGCTCCTCAACATACTGGTTGTATGCCTTCGTCGCCTCAATCCTCGCCGCCTTGACTGCATCTTTGATTTGAAATTGGTATAATACCTGAGTCAGCTACAGGAACGAGGCAATCCGCTCCCCCCTGATCAAATCTTCCACCTTCTCCCGCTCGCGTACCACCTCGAATTGACTCCCCTTTACCATCACCTCGGCCACCCGTGGCCGACTGTTGTAGCTGCTCGACATGGCAAAACCGTAAGCGCCCGCCGACATGAACGCCATCAGGTCCCCCTGTTTGAACATGGGGACTTCCCGCTCTTTTACGAGGAAATCGCCCGACTCGCAGATGGGGCCTACGATGTCGGCGGCGATCAGGCCGTCCTGGTCCTTTCGCACTGCCTGCACCCCGTGGAACGAGCCGTAGAGGGCGGGCCTGGCCAGGTCGTTCATGCCTGCGTCCACAATAATGAAATGTTTGTCGTCCCGGTCCTTGGTGTATAGGCAGGTGGCCGCAAGGATGCCCGCATTCCCCACGATATTGCGCCCCGGCTCGAAGATGAGGTGAAGCCCAAGGTTCCTGGTCTCCTCAATGATCGCCTTGCCGTAATCGGCAGGCAGGGGCGGCTCTTCTTCGTTGTACTGGATGCCGAGCCCGCCGCCGAGGTCAAAATATTTGAGCGTGATCCCCATCTCCACGAGTGTGGCTATTACCCGTTTGAGCTTGATTATGGAGTCGATGAAAGGCGCCACCTTGGTAAGCTGGGAACCTATGTGGCAATCGATGCCGATAATCTCCACATTGGCCATATCCATGGCCCGCCGGTACTCTTCGATGGCCCGCTCGATGGTGATGCCGAATTTGGCGTTCTTGAGGCCGGTAGTGATGTATGGATGCGTGCCCGGGTCCACGTCGGGGTTGACCCGGATAGCTATCCCGGCCTTCTTGCCGAGACGCCCCGCGACCTGGTTGATCCGGTCCAGTTCCTGCTCGGACTCCACGTTGAACATGAGGATGCCGGAATGCAGGGCATACTCGATCTCCTCATCCCGCTTGCCGACCCCGGAGTAGACAATCTTGGCAGGATCGATGCCGGCCTTCAGCGCCCGGAACAGTTCGCCGCCGGAGACGATGTCCACCCCGCCCCCCAGGTTGCGGAATGTTTGCAGCACCGCCAGGTTGGAATTGGCCTTGACCGAATAGCAGATGGTATGGGGGACGTCGGCAAAGGCCCCGTCCATCGCCTTGAAATGCCGCTCCAGCGTTGCATGGGAATAGACATAGACCGGCGAGCCGACCTTGGCGACGATATCCCTGACCGCCACATCCTCGGCGTATAGTTCGTTTCCCCTGTACTGAAAATGGTGCACTATCCGTTTCCTCCGCTATGTCAATTTAAATAAACCGATTGTCCCCGGAAGGCCGCAGGCAGCCTCTTTACCGCAAACAACGAAATGTACTTATATCATGGCGGTTGAAGAAAAGTCAAAATATTGCGGCAGGAAGCAGGGGTATAGGCTCGGGTGGGTGATTATTCCGGCGGGACCAGCGTCCCCGCCAGCGGAACCGACAGGTTGCTCTCCGCCAACTCCCCATCGACGCGGGCCACGCTACGCACAACATAGAAATAAACCCTGCCCGGTTCCACCCTGAGGTCCTCAAAACGGGTCTCCGGGATCGGCTGTTCATTCAGCGGGACAGAGGGAATGGGTTCGCCGCCCCGCCAACGGTAGATGTTGTATCCGGCTACAGTTCCCCCTTTATCCGCCACAGCGGACCACTCAATAATGGTGCCAGCCGATGTGGAAAGGGCAACAGGTTCGGGGGGGGGCGGCGGCGACACCAAGCGGCGGCGTAGCTTGTTGGAGTCATGCCCTGATGTTCCGTCCTTGCGGAAGGCGACCACCTTGTACTGGTAGGTCGTCCCGCGATGCAACCCTGCGTCATAATAGAAAAAACGGTCACCAAAACGACTCACTCGCCGCATATATTCCAGATCTACTGTCTCAATAAGCCGATATGCGTCCTCGCATGCTTCGCAATCATCGCCCGACGGAAGCACTTCGCGCCGCAGCAGCCTGAACCCCGCAAGTCCCTTGAGTGGCCTCCCTCCCTCCTCACGGGTCGGCGCCGACCAGGAAACAAGGAAGCTCTCTCCCTGCTGCGCCACCTGCAGGTCGGCAATGGCTGCGGGAACCAATGCCTCCGGTGGCACCAGAGCCCCTTTCTTGCCGCAGGCGGCAAAGCTGATCATAAGTACAAATAAACACAAATATTTCTTCATATAAACGCACTAAACTCCTTTTGGGCTTTGGAACGCTTTTCCCAAGTCCCTAAGCAGAATAAGCAAAAACCACACAAAACGATGAACAAAAGGGAAAAGGGTCATAGCAAAGCCATAACCCTCTGTTTTTCCTGGAGCCACCTGCCGGAATCGAACCGGCGACCTATTGATTACGAATCAATTGCTCTACCATCTGAGCTAAGGTGGCCTGATAGCGTAATGCCCCCCTGACGGCTTTTCCGGCCTACGCACGAACCGTGCATTTACTTATCCTAAATTCACCATCGAGTCAAGCCTCAATTACCCCTTCTGTCCCTTTGCGGGCCGCTTTCCCATGGCATCGTCCATTACCTTGTAGGCGCAGAACTCGCCGCACATGGTGCAGGCGCCGTGATCTGCAACGCCGGACTCGGCACGGAGCTGCCGGGCCTTCTCCGGATCAACGGCCTCGCGGAACTGCCCTTCCCAGTCAAGCTTCTTGCGGCATTTGGCTATCCTTATGTCCCGCTCCATCGCCCCTTTCACCCCTTTGGAGATGTCGGCCGCGTGGGCGGCAATCCGCGCGGCTATAACCCCTTCCCGCACATCCTCGACTGTCGGCAAGCGCAGGTGTTCACTCGGGGTGACATAGCAGAGGAAATCGGCGCCGGCTGCGGCGGCGATAGCCCCTCCGATGGCGCAGGTGATATGATCGTAGCCGGGAGCGATATCGGTAACCAGGGGGCCGAGTACGTAGAAAGGCGCACCGTGGCAAAGACGTTTCTGGAGGAGTACGTTGGCCTCAATCTGATTGAGCGGCATGTGCCCCGGCCCCTCGATCATCACCTGAACCCCAGCATCCTGGGCGCGCTGGGTCAACTCTCCAAGCAGGATAAGTTCTTGAATCTGCGCCCGGTCAGTGGCGTCGGCCAGGCAGCCCGGACGAAAACCATCTCCTAGCGACAGGGTCATGTCATAAGGTTTGACGATTTCCAGCAACCGGTCAAAATGCTCGAATAGCGGGTTTTCCTTGTTGTTGTAGGCCATCCACTCGATGGTGAATGCGCCGCCACGAGAGACCACGTCCATCAATCGTCCTTCGTTTTGCATTTTCTCAACCGTGCTTCGTGTCACCCCGCAGTGGACGGTGATAAAGTCCACCCCGTCCTCCGCATGCTTGATTATGCCCGCGAATATGTCGTCAACCGTCATATCTACTATCGCTTTATGCTTGCTTCTGACAGCGTCAAGGGCCGCCTGGTAGAGTGGAACGGAACCTATGCAGGCGCTGGTTTCGGCGATGATGGCGCGGCGGATATCGTCCACCGGCCCCCCCGTGGAGAGGTCCATGATGGCGTCAGCGCCATGTTTCACCGCCATACGTGCCTTTTCCAGCTCCTTGGTGATGTCCGGATCGTCGGCAGAAGTGCCGATGTTGGCGTTGACCTTGGTCCTGAGCCCCTTCCCCACGGCCAGGGGCCGACCGTTAAGGTGTTTCACGTTGTGGCAAATGATAATATTGCCTTCGGTAATGCCGTCTCGTATGAAAGTCGAGGGGACCCCTTCGGAAAGGGACGCCTCCTTCATCTTGTCGGTGATAACGCCGCTACGGGCGTACTCCAACTGGGTCTTCAACATTAAATACTCCTTGAATTGAAAGGGAGGGAGGAAGGAAACGTCGGTCGTTACCGGTCCCTAATCCCTGGTTCCTGTCTTCCTTGCGGCCAGAAAATGATTAACCGGCCCCTGCCCCTTCCCCATCGGCTTTGCAAGTTTGATGGCTGAGGTAATGAACTCCTTGGCACTGGCCACCGCCTGGTGAAGCGGCTCCCCCTGGGCCAAGAAGGTTGCTATGGCCGAAGCCAGGGTGCAGCCTGTGCCGTGGGTGTTCCTGGTTGAGAGTCGTGGCGTCTGGTAACGGGTGAAGGCGCTGCCGTCGAACAGGATATCCACCGCCATTCCCTCGGGCAGGTGTCCCCCCTTGACCAGCACGTTGCGCACTCCCATGCTGCAGAGCGCCCGCGCCGCATCCCTCATCCCATTTTCGTCGGAAATGGATATCCCGGTCAGTTTTTCCGCTTCCGGGATGTTAGGCGTGAGAAGATAGGTGAGGGGGAGAAGCCGCCCCTTGAGTAGCGCCAGCGCCTCCGGGTCAAGCAGGCTTGTTCCCCCTTTGGCGATCATCACCGGGTCAACCACCACGATTTTTTTCCGGTATTCGGCCAGTTTGTCAGCCACCACACCGATGGTCTTAGCAGAGCAGAGCATCCCCGTCTTTACCACGTCCACCGGCAGATCGGACAGTACTGCCTCCAACTGCTTTGCGACGAAGGGGGGGGGGATGCCGTGGATACCGCTTACCCCCATGGTGTTCTGAGCGGTAACGGCAGTGATGACCGACGCGCCGTAGGAACCTAGCAGTGCGATGGTCTTGAGATCGGCCTGAATGCCAGCCCCGCCGCCGGAGTCACTGCCGGCAACCGTCAGCACTACGCCGCGTGGGAGAGCATCCCGGCGATTGAAGAGGAGAGACAACTCGGCCGCCGCCACAGCGGGATCGTCGCTCTCAAGAACGGCCGAAATGACAGCCATGGCATCCGCGCCGCTGTCGATGACCTTGCTTGCGTTGCCACGATTGATGCCGCCTATGGCCACCACCGGAATATTAAGACGGGGCTTCATATCCGCCAGCGCCTCCGGCCCGGCAAGGTGTGAGATATCCTTACTTCCGGTCGGATACATGGCGCCGAAACCAACATAATCCGCGCCATCCGCCTCGGCACGAAGCGCTTCCTCCAGGTTATGGGTGGATACGCCGATGATCTTATCCGGCCCGAGAATGCGCCGGGCCTCAACGGGTGAGCCGTCCTCCTGCCCCAGATGAAGGCCGTCGGCATCCAGCTTGCGTGCAAGCTCCAGGTCATCGTTGACGATAAATGGTATCCCCTCGTCGGCGCAGATATCCTTCAACTCCAGCCCAAGTTTGAGTTTCCGGTGCGCGTCCAGCGTCTTGTTGCGGTATTGGAGGAGGGCTATCCCCCCGCTGATAGCGTCCCGCACCCGTTCCGGCAGGCGGTCGCCGTGGTCGGTGACAAGGTAGACCCCCCTGATGCCGGAGGGCAGCACGCTTCGATCAATCGGCGACCGTGGAATATCTTGTTGTTTTCGTTGCATTTATGTGTACTCGGTATCAGGCTGTGGGATACAGGCCCTAAAGCAAAAAAAGCCGCGACAAAAGGTCACGGCTTCCCTGGAGAACTTCCGGTATATGGAATGCGACTCCTCGACCCAGGAAAAAATCAGCGCTTTCTCGCTGAAAGTATATCTCAGTTCTTGTAAACTCCCCAATCTGGCAATGTTTATCGCCACTTCAGGCTAATTGAATTTTGTTTGTAAGTCAATGGATTTTCCGGTAAACGTTCATCTTCTTTGACATTTGATAGGCGCTGAATTATATTGCGCATTAATAAACATTCGCCTACATGCACAAAGGAAAACTGCACATATGAAGACGACTAAAACAAAACAAATATTCGTGACGGTGACATGGATAGGCGGTGGCTTGGCAGCGTGGACATTCGGGGGAGCTTGGGGAACGGGGGAGCTTGGGGGACGTACCTGTTTTTTTGCTTTATGAGTCTATGTAGTGCAGTTAAAGCAGTAAAGCAGCAACGTCCCCTTAACCTTCCCTGGAATGTCCATGACACTAAGGAGGTGTGACGATGGCCCACAAGTTACTTTTTCTGATAATGATAGCTGCTCTGCTGTTCGGCTGCAGCAAGACTGAGGAACCGCGCCCCAAGTATGAGGGGCGTAGTGAGTCGAAGAAGCTGCAGGGCGCGGACGGGGTCGGTTACGACGGAACGGCAATACGTAAAAGTGTGGATAACACGCTGAACAAAACCGACCAGCATAACGAGTCAGCAGAGAAGGCACTGAAGGGGGAAGAAGAGAAGAAATAACGGGACAGCTCAGCAGGAAATACCCGAGGGTCTGACTTACGCATTTGACGGGTGGGCGTCCCTTCTTTCCCTCAGCGTTACCGCGAAGAATAACATGGTAGACTGCATCGGGATAGTGGACTCTTGATTTACGTGCCATGGTGGCATAGTATTAAACAATTGCAGCATTGCAAGACCCCATAGGCTGACCTGACCCCATAGGTTGACCCCATAGGTTCTCGCTAACAACGTCCCCCTAGTCCCCCCAACAAGAAATATTGTCACGTTTCGGGGAGAACATCGAGAGAGCCCGCTCCAACTGCCGGCAGTTCATTGCCGACGGGGTACCGGCGGGACGCAGGGATGATCTCGTGGGAGGCGGTTTGAAGAGGAGCCGGACACAAAGCTCAGAAGCCGAAGAATGGGGAAATTTCGACGAAAGAATATTGGGGAGCGGAGAGTTTGTAGACAGCTTGCAGCAAAGGGAACATCTGCGCGATAGAATTTCAACGCCAATGTCATTGCCCGAATTGATATCACGGGTAGCTGTTGCTTTGAATCTGCCGGAAGATGCGATTCGTCGGTCCGGTAAAGCCAAACCTGTTTCAGAAGCACGAGGCATTATAGTATATCTGGCAATTTGTGAACTGGGATACAAAGGCATTGAGGTCGGAAAAGAACTACATCTGACTTCATCAGGAGTAAGCATAGCTCACCGCAGGGGTGAACTATTGATTCAAGAGAAACCTGAATTTAAGGGAAAGTTGCTGGGTTAATCAAATAGAAAGGAACGTCCCCCCTGCCCTAAGGAACGTCCCCCTGTCCTAGATTAGTATGGCGGGATTCCTTTGACAACCGGGCGGTTACATGCCTAACGACCTTTACATATTATCCCTCCTCGTTTTTCTTCCCATTGCGGGATGCCTGCTGCTTGCAACAGTTTGTCGGCGGTCTGGCGTGGCGCGGGTACTGGCGCTTTCTATAGGGCTTGCGGAATTGGCCTTGACTGTATGGATTCTGATTGACACGCCGACGCTGCCGGGAAGCGTCCCACTCCCCGGCTTTTTCCTGTGGGAGGATACTGCCTGGATAGAGCGCTTCGGTATTCGCTACACCGTGGGAATGGACGGAATCAGCCTGCTAATGGCGGTACTCACCGCCTTCGTTACCGTTATCGCCATGCTCGTGTCGTGGCGCGGGATACGGGAGCGGGTTGCGTTGCACTACACGCTGCTTCTGGTAATGGAAACAGGTGTCATGGGGGTGTTTCTCTCCCTCGACCTCTTCCTCTTCTACCTCTTCTGGGAAGTGATGCTGATTCCCATGTTCTTCCTCATCGGGATATGGGGGCATGGTCGGCACGTATACTCGGCGGTGAAGTTCTTTCTCTATACTCTTGCAGGGTCGCTACTGATGCTCCTCGCGATCATTGGTCTTTACCTGATCCACGGCGCCCAGAGCGGGGTTTACAGCTTTGCCCTGCCGCTCCTCATGCAGACCAGGCTGGCGACTGACGTTTCCTTATGGCTATTCGGCGCGTTTTTCATTGCCTTTGCCATAAAGATACCGCTCTTCCCGCTTCATACGTGGCTTCCAGACGCCCACACGGATGCCCCCACCGCCGGGAGCGTCATCCTGGCCGGATTGCTGCTCAAGACAGGCGCCTACGGTCTGATCCGCTTCGGCTGTCCGCTTTTCCCCGAGGCGGCTCGTACCTTAGCTCCGCTTATTGCCACGTTGGCTGTGATCGGCATTATTTACGGCTCCTGGATCGCCTACGCGCAGACAGACATGAAACGCCTTGTGGCATATTCCAGCGTCGGCCATATGGGGTTCGTGGCGCTCGGCATAGCGGCCTGGACGCCTATCGCCCTATCCGGTTCGGTGCTGCAGATGGTCAACCACGGCGTCACGACGTCCGCACTTTTTGCCCTGGTGGGGATGCTAGACGAGAGGGCGGACACCAGGGAAATCGCAGCCTTCGGCGGTCTGTGGGGTAAGACGCCTATATTTGCCTTCTGCTTTCTACTGGTTGCCATGGCCTCTGCCGGACTGCCTGGACTCAACAACTTCACGGGAGAGTTCCTTATACTGGCCGGAAGCTTCCGGGTCATCCCCCTGGCGGCAATCCTCGCCTTCATCGGCGTCATCCTGCCGCTGGTTTACACGGTCAGGCTGCTCCAGGAGCTGCTGTTTGCGACAGAGCGCCGCCCCCTTCAGCTTGCCGACCTCTCCCTGCGGGAAGGGATAGTGATGTCGGGGCTTTGCGCGGCTATCGTCTGCCTTGGCGTATACCCCGCGCCGTTTCTCAACCTTCTTAGGGCGCCGGTTATGTTCCTGACCGGCGGGAGGTAATAAACTTGGAGCTGTCCGGTTAGAAAATTGCGTTACCCCAAAAGTCCCCTCCCCCCTCGCGGGGGAGGGCCAGGGAGGGGGGGAAGTTGGCAGATTTGACCACGTTAGCGCCTTCACCCACCCACTAACCCCCTCCCGTCAAGGTAGGGGGAAGCACTTTTTGCGAGGGCATCAAGTATGACCGTTGCCGATATCTGGTCCATCATGCCGCTGGTGATGCTTGCGGGCGGGAGTCTGCTGCTGCTTGTTTTCGGAGCGGTGGCTCCTGGGCGCTATTGCACCTGGGCTGCCGTCGTTGTCACCATAGGTTCGGCCCTCTGGACGATTCAGGACCCGCAGGCGACCCTGGCGCCGACTCTTGGCGTGGCATGCACTCCGTTTACCCGCTTCTTCACGTTCCTTTTCGCCGTGAGCGCCGCTGTTACCCTCCTCCTCTCCATAGAGAGCAACGAGCGCCGCGCCATACGGGGGGAGGAGTATCCTGCCACCATATTGTTCGCCACCTTCGGTATGTCGGTTGTCGTTTCCTCGGTTAATCTCCTTACCCTCTTCCTCGGCCTGGAAGCACTGACTTTCGCTTTTTACATTCTGGTGGCGATGGACCTGAACCGCGCCGGATCAGCCGAGGCGGGCCTCAAATACCTGCTCTTGGGAGCGGTGGCCGCGGCCTTCATTGCATTCGGCATAGCACTCATATATGCGGCGTCAGGCACACTGGCTATTACCCCGGCTCTCCAGGGGGTACTGCGGGAAGGGGGGGGCAATCCCGTAGCCCTGGCAGGCTGGGGGCTCTTGCTCTCCGGCCTTGCGTTCAAGGTGTCGCTCGTTCCGGCCCACCTCTGGACGCCCGATGTATACCAGGGGGGGCCAACGCCTGTTATTGCCTTCCTCTCCACCGGTTCCAAGGTGGCCGCGTTTGCCGCGCTTTTCCTTCTCCTGCCCATGCCTGGCGGGGTTGGAATCCTCAGGACGCCGCTCTGGTTGATGGCCTTTCTCTCCATGTTGGTGGGGAATCTTGCCGCACTTCGGCAGGAGAACATCAAACGGATGCTCGCCTATTCCTCGATCGCGCAGATGGGATATGTGACGCTGGCGTTTCTCACCGGCAGCGCTCCCGGACATATGGCGGCAGTGTTCTACCTGGTCGCGTACAGTGCCATGAACCTTGCCGCCTTCGGCGCAATAGCTTCGCTTGCTCCGGCAGAGGGTTTGGAGACAATCGATGATTATCGGGGGATTGGCTACGACAGGCCGTTTCAGGCAGGGGTGCTGGCGCTTGCCATGTTCGCACTGGCCGGTATTCCACCGACCGCCGGTTTTACAGGCAAGTTCATGATTTTCGCCGCGGCCGTCCGTGGCGGGGAGCTTCCCCTGGCAATTGCAGGCATCCTAACCGCCGCTGTGTCGATATATTTTTATCTGCGGGTGGTGGTCAGCCTCTATCTTCGTCCGGCAGTGGCGCCGGTCACAGCCGACCGGGCCACATTCGCGGAGGGATTGGCGCTTGCCGCCGTCGGCTTGGCCATACTGATATTAGGGATATTCCCATCGCCGTTACTGGATATGATATACAAGGTTTTGGGGTAATAACGAGGTGTAAAGTGGAAAACAAGGATATTCTAAGGAAATCTCTCCTCTTCGCCGGGCTTGAGGATGAGCATTTATCGGAGGTGGCGGCCATTGCCGCCAAACGGACCTTTAGCAAGGGTGAGACGCTGTTCGGAGAAGGGGAGCCGGCGACCGGTTTCTATCTCCTGGCTTCCGGCAGCCTGAAGCTCTGCAAGGTCTCGCCGGATGGCAGGGAAAAGGTGCTTCACTTCGTTCACCCAAACGAGACCTTCGCCGAGGCGGCCTTTTTCGGAGACGGCAACTACCCGGCCGAGGCCCGCTCACTGGAAAAAGGGGAGGCGCTTTTCTTCCCGCGCGAGGCGTTCATGGGGCTCCTGGAGCGGAATCCCCGCTTTTCCCTCAATCTGATCGTTTCCCTCTCACTCCTTTTGCGCCGTTTCGCCAGGCAGATCGAGGATCTCTCCTTTGCCGAAGTACCGTCCAGACTCTCCACCTATCTGATAGAGCTGGCCGACAGGAAGTCGACAAACTTCCAGGGTAAAACCTACCTGGAGCTGGATATGAGGAAAGGGGAGCTTGCCTCCCGCCTCGGCACGGTTAGCGAGACCCTTTCCCGTACCTTTCGGAAGATGAAGGAGGAAGGGATTCTGGAGGTGGAGGGAAACCGCCTTATTATTTATGACATGGCCCGGCTACGGACATTGGCCGGTAAACAGTAGGGAGTTTTATGTCGGAGAAGAAAAACATCGCCAGGGCTGCGTGGGTGCTGGGGTTGGCAACCATCATTTCCCGCGTTATGGGGATGGTTAGGGACATGGTGGTGTCGCGCCTCTTTGGGGCCGGCTTTGCCACCGATGCCTTTTTCGCTGCCTTCATGATCCCCAACATGCTTCGCAGATTCTTTGCCGAAGGGGCGCTCACCGCCGCCTTCGTCCCCACATTCTCCGAGTGGTATGCCCGGCGAGGCGAGGAGGAGTCACGTAACCTGGCCAACGTCTGCTTTACTATCCTCACCATTGTAATGGTCCTGGTCACGCTGCTGGGGATCGTTTTTTCACCGCAGATTGTTCATCTCATGTTCCCCGGGTTCCGAACGGATCCCTCCAAGCTTGAGCTTACGGTGTTCCTGAACCGCCTCATGTTTCCGTATATTTTCTTCATCAGTCTGGTGGCGCTCTGCATGGGGATTCTCAACACCGTGCGCCACTTCTTCACCCCGGCTATTTCCACGGTATTCCTGAGTCTTGCAATGATTTTCTCCGCCCTGTTTCTACAGCACCTCTTCCAGGCGCCGATTACCGCCCTGGCCGTAGGGGTCCTCATAGGCGGAGCGCTCCAGCTCTTTCTCCAACTTCCTATCCTCTACAGCAAGGGATTTCCGTTACATCTCCGGTTCGACCTCTCCCACCCGGCCCTGCGGCGGATCGCCCTCCTCATGGCGCCGTCACTGTTCGGCGTCGGTGTCTATTACCTCAATATCACGGTAGGAAACATCCTTGCCTCGCTTCTTCCCCAGGGAAGCGTTTCCTATCTCTACTACGCCCAGCGGCTGTTCGAGTTCCCCCTGGGGATATTCACCGTCTCGGTGGCGCAGGCGATTCTTCCTTCCATGAGCAGGCAGGCTTCGGCCGGAGATATGGAGGAACTGAAAGAGTCGCTTGGCTTCGGCTTGCGCATCACCCTGTTTATCACCATTCCGGCCACAGTGGGTCTGATGATCTGCGCCACTCCCGTATTCAGCCTCCTGTTCATGGGGGGTGAGTTCGACTATCCGAAGGCGGTCAGTTCCGGCGGGGCCCTTTTCTACTACGCCACGGGGCTTTCACTGGTGGCAATGGTGCGGGTGCTGGCACCCGCCTTTTATGCGCTCAAGGATACCAAAACTCCCGTGATCGCGGCCTTTGTGGCCTTTCTCCTCAACCTCCTTTTCAGCCTCCTCCTCATGGGACCGCTCCTCCACTGCGGGCTGGCCCTGGCATCCTCCCTCTCCGCGCTCTGCAATATGGCCATGCTTCTCTATTTCCTGCGGAGGAAGATCGGGCCTTTCGGCGGACGGCGGATAGTCGCGATGACAGGCAAGGCCCTTGTTGCTGTCGTGCCCATGGCGATCGGAGTTGCCTGGGCAATGGGGTGTGTTGATTGGTCGCTCACCGGGGGAAAATTGCTGAAGGCCGCGGTTCTTGGCGGGACGGTGGCGTCAGGCGCCGGCTGTTATCTCCTCTTTGCCCATTTACTCGGTTGTGAAGAGGCCCGCGCATTGGCCGGACTTTTCCGGCAAAAGGTGACGAAGCGATGAAACGGATGCAACGGCGGACGAAGGGACGGTATGTTTCAATCTTTGAAACCGGCATGGGAAGCGGCGCCGTGGTGGCAAGCGACAACGGACTCCTTGAGGTTTTTATCCCCACTTTGATTCAATCGCATGAAGAACTGCCGGTGGAGCTCTCTCGGCTCTTTCCGGGGAGCGAAGGCGAGAACAGCCTGACAGGGGAGGCGGCCACGCTGTTGGCGCGCTATTTTGCCGCTGAAAAAGTCAACTTCTCCCTTCCCGTCGATGACCATGATTTCACCCCGTTTCAGCGGGAGGTCTATCGGACCGTTGTGCGTATTGGTTACGGCGAGGTGAAAAGCTATGGGGAAGTTGCGCTGGAAATGGGGCATCCGCAGGCGTCACGTGGTGTGGGGACGGCTATGGCGAGCAATCCGCTCCCTATCGTTATTCCCTGCCACCGGGTGGTGGGAGGGAAGGGGAGTATGACCGGCTATTCGGCCCCAGGGGGGATTGTATTGAAACAGTGGCTGTTGCGGTTGGAGGGGGTAAAGCTTGATTCTTGCGGGAGGGTGGCGGATTTAATAGTAGCGAAATAGCGTTTTTTTAAACAGCCGCCCCATAAAGAATTAAATGATGTTTAATTAGCGGGCTGACACTAGTTGTAGAAAGCCTTTATATATCTATACGTTATGGTAACCAATTGAAATTAAAGCACAAAAATAGATGTGTAAAAAACAGGCAAAATGCGAAGAAGGTCTGGGTAAATATTGGTTTTTCAGGTTATCCACACCGTTATGCACAGGTTATCCACATTTTTTGTGGATAACCTGTTACGGTACTAATAACACGTAATATTTCCCCAATTCGTACGTGTCCGCGGTTGCGGAAAGTCACGGTTCCGCATCCCGCTCCTTTTGCTTTGCCTCTATCCAGAGGCGCTCCATTTCATCAAGCGTGGCCTCCTTCAACTGTATTCCCCGGGAATGAAGAGTTTCCTCAATGAAGGAGAAGCGACTGTTGAACCGGGCGATGGTCTTGTGCAAGGCCTCTTCCGGATTCAGGGAGAGAAACCTCCCCAGATTGACTATGGCGAACAGTAAGTCCCCCAGTTCCGCCTCCATCCGCTCCTGTCTGCCCGATGACATGGCTTCCTCGAATTCGTGGAGCTCTTCCAGTACCTTGGCGAACACCTGGTGTGTGTCTTCCCAGTCGAAGCCAATCCGGGCGGCTTTTTCCGTGATCTTCTGAGCCTTCATCAGGGCAGGAAGATGGGGGGGGACGCCGGCCAGCGCTGAACGGCGTTTTTCCCCCTTTTCCGCCTTTTTGATCTGCTCCCAGCTTTCCACCTGGGCGGCGCTGTCCTTTATTTCCATGTCACCGAAGACGTGGGGATGGCGGCGAACCAGCTTGTCGCAGATGGCGGCAATGACATCGTCCATGGTAAACTCGCCCCGTTCCTCGGCGATAGCGGCATGGAAGACCGGCTGGAGCAACAGGTCGCCAAGTTCCTCCTTGAGGAGTTCGTTGTCGTTATTGTCAATCGCTTCGATTACCTCGTACGTCTCCTCGATCAGATAACGCTTGAGCGATTCATGGCTCTGTTCGGCGTCCCACGGACAGCCGCCGGGACCGCGCAGTCTGCGCATAATGGTCATGAGGCGGTCGAAGCCTTTCTTTTCTTCAGTCATGAATTTTCTCCGTCATCAAAAGTTCCGTTTGTGCGGTCTGTATGTCGCAACAATACCATGCGGAAGATTGTTGTCGCAAGGCAGTTTAAGCACCTTCCCGTAGACTCCCCTGCATTCCGTCCTGATTGCCAGGATGGAGCTGTTCTCTTCCAGAATCAACTCCCTTTTGCGACAGGGGCAGAAATTGTGATAGAATGTAGTGGGAAAACAACCAAGGAGCGGATATGAAAACTACACAAAAATCAATCTGGAAAAGCGCTGTGACTCTCTTCATCTTCGTGATGCTGGCTTTGCCATTGCCTGTTGTGGCGCAGACCGCCGATAATGTCGAGGCAGCACAGACTTTCTCCCAAGAGCAACTGGCGCAACTGCTGGCGCCCATAGCCCTTTATCCCGATGAACTGATCGCACAGGTTTTGTTGGCCTCGACCTATCCTCTTGAGATTGTCATGGCTGATCGCTGGGTTCAGCAGAACAGCTATCTTCAGGGGAATGATCTAGCCGCTGCCCTTGAACGGGAAACCTGGGACCCAAGCGTTAAAGCGCTGGTGAATTTCCCCTCGGTTCTTGCCATGCTTAGTCAGAAGCTTGACTTGACCACCAAGCTCGGCGACGCCTTTCTGGAGCAGAAAGAAGACGTCATGGAGATAATTCAGGAACTGCGGGAAAAGGCTGTCGCTCTGGGAAACCTCAAGTCCACCAGGGAGCAGAAGGTTGTGGTCGATGAAGATACGATCATGATCGAGCCGACAGACACCAGGGTCATATATGTGCCCACCTATGATCCTTTTGTGGTCTTTGGCCCATGGTGGTACCCCGCCTATCCTCCCTACTATTTTTATCGTCAGTCCTATCCCGGAGTGGTTTTTTCCTTTGGCATCGGCGTAACACTCGGTTTACCGTGGGGGTACGCCTGGGCCGGGTGGGACTGGTACAATTACAATGTGCTTATCAACGTAAACAGGAACATCGGCTACAACAGATATATTGACCGATCCCGTTACATCCAGCGCTATGAGAGGCGCGGGCAGCCGATCCGGAGCGGGCAGGTCCCGTGGCGCCATGACCCCAACCACCGGCGCGGTGTAGCCTACAAGGATAAGTTGACAGCCAGGGAATTCGGTCAGCTCCCGGCACGCTCAGGTGAGCCGCGCCGGGAATCACGAGGCTTTATCAGCCCAAGCCGTCCTGTCCAGGGAGTTCGCGGTAATGGAGCTGGTGTTGATCGCGAGACGAAGGGCATTGTTCCGTCCGACGGCGCCGACCGGAAAGTTCGCAAGGATACGGATAGTGGCAGTCGTGTCACCTCGCCCAAAGCGACCCGTGAGAGTGTCTTCACTGGTGGTTATAGTGATGGCTCACGTGTAAAAAAATTTAGTGAGCGGGGCAGTCAGAGCGTAGGTGTCGGCAACGTCTACCGCGGCGGTAATGCCGCCCAGCCCGGCAGAGGGTTCGGTGCCGGAG
>JBAQKZ010000117.1:0-8999 GCA_049301475.1 Geobacteraceae bacterium
GGGCAGGCTACGGCAAGCATCCCCGCGAGGGCGAATACGACCGGCGACCGCAATGCGGAGCGGCAAATGGCGCGGAGTGATGTGGCGATAAGGATGGGCATTACTGCATTCCCTTGGCTGTTGAGCAAGGGTATGAGTGCCCTGACGGTCAGCTCAGGACATCCATGACCTTTGTGAAAAAGTTTTTATGCAACGGATGAACATCCTCCCCGCTGATGCGGGCAAACTCCTCAAGTAGCTCTTTCTGCCGCTTGTTGAGATTGGAGGGGGTCTCCACCTTGATGATCGCCAGTTGATCGCCACGACCGTACCCCTGGAGCACCGGAATACCCTTGCTGCGAAGCCGGAAAGTCCGCCCCGACTGAGTTCCCTCCGGGACTTTTATTGAGACCTTGCCGTCCAATGTGGGGATTTCGATCTCGCACCCGAGCGCGGCCTGTGCAAAGCTGACGGGAATTTCACAAACGACATCATTACCTTCGCGGGTAAAAATCGGGTGGTCCCGTACATTGATCAGCACATACAGGTCGCCGTTCCCACCCCCTTTGGTGCCCTGTCCACCTTCACCGGATAGCTTGAGGCGGTTCCCGGTCTCGACGCCCGGCGGAATCTTGACCGACAGGGACTTGCGGTCGCTCACCTGCCCGGTGCCACGACACTCCTGGCAGGGATTTTCAACGATCCGGCCTTCGCCTTTGCACTGGTTGCAACTCTTACTTACGCTGAAAAACCCCTGCTGGTAGCGGATCTGCCCGGCGCCACGACAGGTGGGGCAGGTCTTGGGCTCGGTTCCCGCTTTGGCTCCGCTGCCGTCACAGGCTCCGCAGCGCTTTGCGTATGGCACCTCAATCTTCGTTTCAAGGCCGAATGCCGCCTCCTCGAATCGTATATCCAGATTATACTGAAGGTCGTCCCCTCGTCGGCCACGTCCCCGCTGCCTGTTTCCTCCGAAAACATCGCCGAAGATATCGCCAAAGATATCGCCGAAAGGCGAGGCGCCGCCGAAGCCGCCGCTGGAAAAGCCTCCGCCCGACAGTCCGGCATGGCCGAACTGGTCATACTGCGCCCGTTTCTGCGGGTCCGAAAGTATCTCGTAGGACTCGGAGAGCTCCTTGAACTTGTCCTCTGCCGCCTTGTCGCCTGGGTTCTTGTCCGGATGAAACTGAATTGCCAGCTTGCGGTAGGCCTTCTTTATCTCGGTATCCGAGGCGTTCCTGTGTACACACAAAATCTCATAATAATCACGTTTGTCGCCGTTTGCCAAAATATATCCTTTGTAACGCAAAGAGGCAGCGGTCCTGTGGAGACGCTGCCTTTTGCCGTATGGGAATGATAAAATATCGAAATGTGTTGCGGTTCAATGCTCAATACGGTTTATTTCTTGTCGTCCTTGACCTCTTCGAAGTCGGCGTCCACCACCTTCTCTCCCTTGGCTCCTTCGGTCTTGGGCTCCTCTCCGGGCTGGTCCGAGCCGGGCTGGGCCTTGGCATAGACAGCCTCGGCCAGCTTGTGGGAGGCCTGCGAGAGTTCCTCGCCCGCCTTCTTGATTGCGTCCGCGTCGCTCCCTTCCAGGCTCTTCTTCAGTGTCGCCAGTGCATCCTCTATCCGCTGTTTCTCGGCGGCATCGATCTTGTCGCCAAACTCCTTGAGGGACTTCTCGGTAGAGTAAGCAAGGCTGTCGGCCTGGTTGCGGGCCTCGATCAACTCCCGTTTTTGCTTGTCTTCAGACGCATGGGACTCGGCGTCCCTGACCATCTTGTCGATCTCCTCCTTGGAGAGTCCGGAGGAAGCGGTGATGCGGATCGACTGCTCCTTGCCGGTCCCCAGATCCTTGGCCGAGACGTGCACAATGCCGTTTGCATCGATGTCGAATGTCACCTCTATCTGCGGCAAACCGCGGGGTGCAGGCGGAAGACCGGTCAGCTCGAAATTCCCAAGGGTCTTGTTGTCGACCGACATTTCACGCTCACCCTGGAGCACATGTATGGAAACAGCCGGCTGGTTGTCAGCGGCGGTGGAGAATACCTGGGATTTGCGACAGGGGATTGTAGAGTTCTTTTCGATCAACCTGGTCAAAACGCCTCCGAGGGTTTCGATCCCCAAGGAGAGCGGGGTAACATCAAGGAGGAGGACATCCTTCACGTCTCCCCTTAGCACACCTCCCTGAATGGCGGCGCCGATGGCTACAACCTCGTCGGGGTTGACGCCACGGTTGGGAACCTTGCCGAAAATATCCTGGACCTTCTGCTGCACGATCGGCATACGGGTCATTCCGCCGACCAGGATCACTTCGTCGATATCGGCGGGCGTCAGGCCCGCATCCTTGATGGCGGTCCGGCAGGGGCCTTCCAGTTTTGCGATGAGGTCGCCGCACAGAAGCTCCAGTTTGGCACGTGTCAGCTTCAGTGTGAGGTGCTTGGGCCCACTGGCGTCGGCGGTGATGAAGGGGAGGTTTATGTCGGTCTCAAGACTCGTTGAAAGCTCGCATTTGGCCTTCTCCGCCGCCTCTTTCAAGCGCTGGAGAGCCATCTTGTCGCTACGCAGATTGATCCCCTGGTCTTTTTTGAACTCGTCAGCGATCCAGTCGATCACTACCTGATCGAAGTCTTCACCCCCCAGGAAGGTGTCGCCGTTGGTGGATTTCACCTCAAACACCCCTTCCCCCAACTCCAGGACGGAGATATCGAAGGTGCCTCCCCCCAGGTCGAAGACCGCGATCTTCTCGTCCTTCTTCTTGTCGAGGCCATAGGCCAGGGCGGCGGCGGTCGGCTCGTTAATGATCCTGAGTACGTTCAGCCCCGCGATCTTCCCTGCGTCCTTGGTCGCCTGGCGCTGGGAGTCGTCAAAATAGGCCGGGACGGTTATGACCGCATCCGTCACGGTTTCGCCCAGGTAGTCCTCGGCGGTTTTCTTCATCTTTTGCAGCACTATGGCCGATATCTCGGGGGGGGAGTACTTTTGGCCGCGCGCATCCACCCAGGCGTCGCCATTCTCCGCTTTTACTATTTTGAACGGAGAGATGGCTATGTCCCTTTTCACAGCGTCGGTTTCGAACTTCCGTCCGATCAGCCGCTTGATGGAAAACAGTGTGTTCTCAGGATTCGTGACCGCCTGCCGCTTGGCCTGCTGCCCTACCAGCCGCTCGCCGTTCTCGGCGAACGCCACCATGGACGGCGTAGTCCGGCTTCCTTCCGCGTTGGCTATGACAACCGGTTCCCCACCCTCCATGATCGCTACGCAGGAGTTGGTGGTTCCCAGGTCTATACCGATAACTTTGCTCATGTATTGTCTCCTCCTTTTGTCATTTTCAATATATAACTTAGCCATTCCCCTTCGGAAAAACAAGGGGTGCGGGGCAAAAAAATTCAAGGTTCCGTATTAACATCCCGGAGCAGGCAGGTTTTCGCCAGGCCAAGGAAGCCGGGATGGCGATAAATCGCCTGCTCTCTCTACTTTGCAACCACAACCATGGCCGGGCGCAATAGCCGCTCATTGAGCAGATACCCCTTCTGGTACACCTCCACTATGGTGTTGGCCTCCTGGTCGGCGCTCTCCACTTGACCCATTGCCTGATGAACGGCGGAATCAAACAGGGAGCCATTCTCGGCCTCTATGGGAATCACGCCGAATTTCTTCAACGCCGACAGCAGCATGCCGTGAGTAAGCCGCACACCCTCGATGACAGCCGGCTGGCTCTCCTCGGAAGCGTGGCAGAGCGCCCTCTCAATGTTGTCAAGGACCGGAAGTATCTCCATAATGAACGACTCATTGCCGTATTTGAGAATCTCCTCCTTTTCCCGCTGCACACGCTTTCTGTAATTCTCCAGATCGGCCCGC
This sequence comes from Geobacteraceae bacterium, assembly GCA_049301475.1. Classification (GTDB taxonomy): domain Bacteria; phylum Desulfobacterota; class Desulfuromonadia; order Geobacterales; family Geobacteraceae; genus JBAQKZ01. The sequence goes on from JBAQKZ010000117.1 coordinate 3,838, forward strand.
TCACGTACGAACCGGTCCCAATTGTCGGCAGCCTCAGCCTCCTTGGCGGCGAGGGTTTCCTCCAGTTGCCTGATCCGGTCCTCGTCCGTCATGGGGCCCTCGACCTGCGTAGCGCCGACTTCGGCCTGTATCCCCGGCTCTGGAGCCGTATCTGTTTCAGCTCCCGGTTGGGGGGCTTGTTTCTTCTTTTCCATGTCAATTGCTCCTTTGCATATTCTTCAACTTTTCGACTATTCCACTCCCAGCAGCTTGCTGACTAGCCTGGCCGTATAGTCCACTATCGGTATCACCTTGGCGTAACCCATCCGGGTCGGGCCGATGACGCCGAGCACCCCGATGGTGTTTTTCCCCGTCATGTAAGTGGAGGTGATGAGGCTCATCCCCGTTATCCGGTTCAAGTGGGTCTCGGCGCCGATGAAAATATTGATTCCCTGTGCAGCCAGGCAGCGGTCGAGGAGAGAGAGCAACTGGCCCTTCTCCTCGAATGTCCGGAATATCTCCTGCATCATTGTCACATCCGCGAATTCCGGCTGCTCAAGGATGTTGGCCTGCCCCTCGATGAAAACCTCCGAGCCGTACTCTCCCAAGGTCTGCTGGGAGAGGCGGAGCGCCTTGGCCAGCAGGGTGTCGTACATGGTCTTCTCGCTCCGCATTTCTGTCAGGAGCCGCTGCTTTACCTGGCCCAGGGTCAGCCCCTGAAGCAGTTCATTGAGGTAATTCGCCATCCGCGTCAGGTCGGGAGCGGCCAGTTCCTCGTCGGCCTCGACCAGCCTGTTTTGGACCGTGCCGTTTTGCGATACCAAAATTGCAAGTATCCGCCGCCCGCCCAGCTTGACGAATTCGATATGGCGGAACATGTTGGCGGCAAACCTGGGCGCAGCAACGATTCCCATGTAGCGGGAGACCGACGAGAGCATCAGACTGGTATCTCTGAGCACGGCGCCGATATCCCGCCCAGTAAGGCTGCATCGTTGCCGTATTTTCTCTCGCTCCTCGCGTGGGACGCGCCGCACTTCCAGCAGGGTATCCACATACAAGCGGTAGGCCTTGTCGGTAGGAACACGACCGGCCGAGGTGTGGGGAGAAGCGAGAAACCCCATCTCTTCCAACTCCGCCATAACATTGCGCACAGTGGCCGACGAGAGGTTAAGGCCGTGCTTCTCGATCACGGCCCGGCTTCCCACAGGCTCAGCCGTGGCGATGTAATCCTCTATGATCGCCTCAAGAATCCGCTTGCTTCGTTCGGTCAGGTCGTCCGGCATAGGGCCCTCAAAAAAGATTAGCACTCCTTCTATTCGAGTGCTAATCCACCTACTATGAGCTTAATAACAAGCCTTACGTTTTGTCAAGGGATTTCCCGACACACTATTTAATGGTCTGGAAATATACGACCCGCCAACAATAGTTCGAGATAGACGCGGTAATCGTCATCGCAAAAGAACGTCTCCTGGCGGCGATTGCCACTTCAGTAAGGTAGGGGTATCCTAGGACGACAACGTGAGCTATTCTGACCATGTGGGGGAAAGAACAGAAAAGGAAAATATATCAATATGTTATATACTGTCACCGTAATACCTGTCCCCGTAATACATTAAGGTGGGCAATATATTCAGCAATAACGGCATTCGGAATAAGCAAAATAACAATACTTCTTTGACAAAAATAATGAAACAGTTGTATATTTTGGCCGGTTTTATATTTTCAAAAGCAGTCGCAGAATGTTGAGCAGCTTCTGCTCAACAACCGAATAGTCATGTAATCAAGGTGGATATGTTTTATACTGCGGATAGTTACAGTCAAAATATTATTCGTTAGCACAAAAATAAATGATTAGGGAGACAGACTTATGTGGCATATTCATCAGAGCCTCTTGCAAAAGCTTATACAAGAATTTGAATACGGATTATTTTATTATAACAGCTTGAAATAATTGAGCTTCACGGCATATTATGGTATTGTTCTGTTGCGAATAGAGCAAGTACCAGGAGGCTGCCAATGAAGCTCAAGGAAAGAATATCATGGTTGATTGGGAGCGTACATCGGAGTTTGTTTCCCCATCTTGACGAATGTCTTGATGTCCCCCTTACAGATCAGGAGAAGCATCTGGTTTCAATCCTTGCTGTGACAGAGGCACCAAAAAGAACGCCAAGGGGTACAGGAGAGCTGGAACGGCTACAAACTGCACTTGGACACCAATGACATCGGACTCCCTATCAGTGCTTGTTAGTTCAGCATCCATGCATGACAGTTAAGCTGCTATTCCACTGATGAAGCAAACCAGTAAAAAACAGGTTTCACGCTTTCAGGTTATAACCGCCTTCAAGATACGGATATTACATGGACAGTCGACCCACTATTGCGGAAATCGATCTTTCGGCCTTGCGCCACAATTTTCAACAGGTTAAAGGGGCCATTCCCTCCGGTTGCGGCATTCTGGCGGTGGTCAAGGCGGACGCTTACGGGCACGGCTTCATGGACATAGCCATGGAGTTGGAAAAACTAGAGGTCAACGCCTTCGGCGTCGCCTTCCTCGCCGAGGGAATCCAGCTCAGAAAGAGCGGCATCGACCGGCCGATCCTTATCCTTGGCGGCATTTATCCCGGGCAGGAAAAAAAGTGCGTCGGCTTCAACCTCTCCACGGCGATTTTCTCTTTGGAGCAGGCCAGGAGGCTGAACGAGGTGGCCGGTCGCCTGTATCGCAAGGCCAAGATCCATGTAAAGATAGACACTGGCATGGGCCGTCTCGGCATCGGTCATGCCGAGGCCGGCGCTTTTTTTCACGACATGCGAGGTCTTTCCAATATTGATTTGGAGGGTGTAATGTCTCACTTTGCCTCAGCCGATGAACCGGATGAGGAGGGCCGCCGCTACACCCGGCGCCAGGCGGCGCTGTTCGCCCATGCGGTGGAAGAAGCCAAATCAGAGGGATTCGCCCCCCGGTACATCCATATCGCAAACAGCGCTGCTGCCTTCAGTGATGCGATTCCCTTCTGTAACCTGGTCAGGCCCGGCATAGTACTTTACGGGGCGCTCCCGTCCGCCGATCTAAGGGGGAGACTGAATATCAGACCGGTTATGCGGCTGCGGAGCAGTGTGGCCATGCTCAAATGGGTGGAGCCCGGCGACAGCATCAGCTATTCAAGGAGTTACGTGGCGAAGGAGAAGATCCTGGTGGCGAGCGTACCGGTGGGGTACGCCGATGGCTACCCCCGCGCCCTGACCAACCGTGGAGTTGCTCTCATCCGGGGGGAACGGGCGCGGGTGACAGGGACGGTCTGTATGGACTGGATCATGCTGGATGTGACACATATCCCAGGCGTCTACGTAGGCGATGAGGTGACTTTGCTCGGTTGCGACCACGCGGGGGAATTCATACATGCGGAAGAACTGGCGGAAAAGGCTGGAACTATCCCTTACGAAATATTATGTTGCATAAGCAAGAGGGTGCCCCGGGTATATATGGACGGTTCACGTTGAAAAACCAGATCACGGGAATAAGAGATTCATGACCAGACAGAAAATCAAATTGACAAACATGGTGAAAGCTGCCGGTTGAGCGGCCAAGCTGGGCCCGGCGGGCCTGGAAGTGGCACTGCGCGGCATTCACCGCTCCACTGACCCGAACCTCTTGGTGGGGCTGGAGACAGCGGATGACGCAGGGGTTTATCTACTGGGTGAGGAGCTTGCCCTGGTGGAGACTGCTGACATCATTACCCCGCTGGTGGACGATCCGTTCACCTTCGGCCGGATTGCTGCGGCTAACGCACTGTCGGATGTCTATGCCATGGGCGGCCGACCGGTGACAGCCATGAATCTCGCCTTTTTCCCGGCCTGCTCCTTGCCGCTGGATATTCTTGGCGATATTCTGGTCGGCGGTCAGTCCATGCTGGATGAAGCGGGGTGCTGTCTCGTCGGAGGGCATTCAGTCGAGGATGATGAGTTGAAGTACGGGCTTTCCGTGACAGGCACAATACACCCGGCCCGGATCGTCAGAAACTCCGCCGCCCGCCCCGGCGACAGGCTCATCCTGACCAAGCCGCTCGGCGTCGGCATCGTTGCAACGGCCATAAAGGCCGACATGGTTTCCGAGGAGGTCATCACGGAGGCGATCGGCTGGATGACCCGGCTGAATGCGACTGCGTCTGAATTGATGCTGGCGTGTGGGGCCGGCGCCTGCACCGACGTGACCGGCTTCGGACTGATTGGCCACGCCTATGAGATGGCCCTGGGCGCAGGGGTCAGCATACGCCTGGAAGTGGGAAGTGTGCCGCTGTTCGCCGGGCTACCTGCGCTCGTCCGCGACGGCATGGTTCCGGCAGGGTGTTACCGGAACCGTGATTACTACGGCAAAATGCTTGCGGGGATGGCGTCAACTGACGACCGGCTCCTGCCGCTGTTTGACCCCCAAACTTCGGGGGGGCTTTTGATCGCACTGCCAGCGCCTGCCGCGGACCGTTTTCTGGAATCAGCTCTCCGGCGGGGTTGCTTCGCGACCCTTGTGGGCGAGGTGATCCCCAGCAGGGAGTCCCTCATTGAGCTCACATAAACGACTTGCCATTGCCTTTGATGTCGGCACCACCACAATCGCCGGTGCGCTGATCGATACGGAGAGCGGCGCGCGCCTGGCTACATCGGGTAGTCTAAACCCTCAGCGGGAACTGGGCGCTGACGTGGTTTCACGTCTCCAGGCGGCAGTAAGCTCGCCGGGCACCCATGAACGGCTGACGCGGATGATCAACCTTGAGTTGGAGCGACTGACCGGCGAGATTCTCGCCGCTGCCGGTGTTGGCGTGGAGGAACTGGGGAGGATTGCCTTTGCCGGCAATCCGACCATGGAGCACTTTCTCTTGGGGCTCCCCGTGAAATCGCTTGCCTTCCCACCATACAGGCCGCTCTTCACATTAGGCAAATCGCTTAATACCCGTGATCTAGGCTGGAATGCTGCGGTTGAGGCTTACCTTTTCCCGCTTCCCGGCGGTTTCGTGGGAGGGGATCTGGTCGCCTTTCTGTATGGGGCTGGGGTCGGGGACCGAGAGTCGGGGACCGAGGATCGTCTTTTCCTTGATCTGGGGACCAACGGCGAGTTGGCGCTGACGCATGGGGAGGCTATTTTCGCCACGTCGGCCGCCGCCGGTCCTGCGTTTGAAGGGGGGAACCTGGCC
>JBAQKZ010000118.1:0-5840 GCA_049301475.1 Geobacteraceae bacterium
GAGCTACCGCAAAAAAAAAGGAACAATGAGAACCAATATGTGATATAGGGTAACGACAATTTAGAGCGCCGTGCCTGGTGGAATGGTCGTGAAAATCAGGTGGCGGAATGATCGTGAAAAATTACAGCAACCACTGGTTATGGCGATATAGCGATTTGCATGGCATCTGGCCTCCTTTCTAAAGCCCCTTCATTCCAGCCGGATTAAAAAACATCCTTTCATAAGGCTCTTTGTCTTTGAGAAGGTTCATCGCCCCCTGGAGCACCATAAAATGCTCCGACTTCAGGTGGGCCATAAGGTTCTCCTCGGTATCCCATTCCTCAAGAAGAAAGAGTCGATTTTCATCCTCGATACTCTGGCAGAAGTCGCAACGCCGACATCCCTTCTCCATTCCTATGGAACCGGAGAGTGAAGCAATCGTCTGTGACAACTCCATGCGCTTCTCGGACGGGACCTTCATTCGTGTGATTACCAAGATCATGGAAGTGTAATAGCAAATGGCCTGCCAATAGCCGAAGGAAGGTCATAAGTCTGGATACAGCCTTTAATAACAGTGGGTTTGGTTTACAGGAGAGAACAGCGGGAAAGCATGAAATGATTCGTTTGGCCTCAATATTTGGTGGAACCTCAATATATTGAGGGATACGTTGAATATTCAGGAGTCAGAAGTCAGAAGCCAGGAGCCAGAAGTTAGGAGTCAGAATAAAAAATATTCTGTATTCTGTATTCTGTATTCTGGCTTCTGGCTCCTGGCTCCTGTATTCTGTATTCTCATTGGTTTTATTCTTTTGTCTCCGGTCTGATTATCCCGAGATTATGCATCCTCGCTCTTAATGTGCTCGGGTGGAGACCCAGGATTGCCGCGGCCCCGTTTTTTCCTTCGATGCGCCATCGGGATTCGGAAAGCATTTTAAGGATTTGGTTTCGCTCCGTCTCTTCCAAGGTCCTCACAGTGGATGAAAGTGAGGGGGATGGAATCTCCAGTAGATCCGCCAGTTGCAAAACCGGACCGGGGCACAAGATCACGGCCCGTTCAATGATGTTTTCCAACTCCCGGACGTTCCCTGGCCACGGGTAATCCTGCAGCGCCTTCATCGTCTCCTTCTGGATCGACGTGATCTGTTTGCCCAATTTCCTGGAATACCGTTCTATGAAGGCCTGGACCATCAGCGGGATGTCATCTTTCCGCTGCCGTAGCGGCGGGACAGTTACGGGGAAGACGTTGAGCCGATAGTAAAGGTCCTGCCGAAACGTGCCTTTGCGGACCTCTTCCTCAAGGTTTCGATTGGTCGTGGCCACGATCCGCACATCGACTTTTATGGTATGGGACGAGCCCAGGCGCTCAAATTCGTTATGCTGGATCACCCGGAGCAGTTTGGCCTGCATCTCCAGCGGCAGTTCCCCGATCTCGTCCAGACAAAGGGTGGAGCCGTTGGCGACCTCGAACCGTCCGACCTGCCGGGTATCGGCCCCGGTAAAGGCCCCCTTCTCCCTCCCGAACAATTCGCTCTCAATCAAACTGGCAGGCAGGGCGGCACAGTTGACCGTGATCAGGGGCCGACCCTTGCGAGGGCTCATGTTGTGGATGGCGGCAGCTATCAACTCCTTTCCCGTGCCGGTTTCACCGAGGATAAGGACCGTTGTGTTCATGGGAGCGACCTGCTCCGCCCGGTAGAGAACATACTTGAGGCCATCACTCTGCCCGAGAATTTGGGCAAATTCATGTCTCATTTTGATCTCTTGACGGAAGTAAATATTCTCGGCCTCCAGTTGGTCTTTCATTGTTTTGATTTCAGAAAGAGCCGTGCTGAGTTCGACCGTCCGATCCTCCACGCGCTGTTCGAGCGCGTCATGAGCTTTTTGCATCGCCTCCTCCTCTATCCGCATCTCCTCATTGCGCTTTTGTTCCGTCAGGTCGGCAACCACCATGCAGACAGCGCCAAGCATATCCGTGGGCTGAAGGGGACTTACGGAGAGTAAGACAGGTGTGGAATTCCCACCTCCGGTCTGTAAAGCCAGCTCCATCTTGCTGTTCCCTTTTAAACCCCGATCAAGCAATGCCTCAAATAATGGAAGGTCTTTTGGTGAAAAGTACTGGTGGATTGCATATCCCAGCACTCTTTCCAGCGCCCCTTGGACGATATCCGCAAAACGTTGGTTACAGTAAAGGATCGTGCCGTCGGAGGCCAGGGTGACGGCCCCTTCGTTCATGGTTTCGACCATGACCCTGTAAGGATGATCGGCGCCCGTTAGTGTAAAGATCTGATCTCCTTCCGCCGCCGAGACGACCAGACCGTCCACCTCACCGCCTCGGATAGCGCGCAGGGTTTCCTCGGCTTCCATCATCCGCGATGTGAGATCCTGTAACTCATCCAAAAGTTGCTGGCGTGTTCTGTACGATTTGTTCATTGATTCATACTCACAAATTCTTGTAGACAGAAGTCAGAAGTCAGAAAAGCCTGTGACAAAGGGATACAACAGCTTGCTGACCTCTTCAAGCCACTGACTTAATTCGGAAACTACCAAGTCCTCAAATCTCATTGTCAGCATCCTCATTCTGACTCCTGACTCCTGGATTCTGTCTCCTGAAATTCCCAGGTTGCAGATCAAGACCGACAAGGAACCTTGCCGTGTCCGACATGTCGCCAATGAGCCTCCGAGTCGGCAGGGGGAGTTTCTTGATGAGCGTCGGGGTGGCAATAATCTGCTCTTCCTTGGCCAGTTGGGGCTGCTGGTAGATGTCTATCACCTTGAGATCATAGCGGCCCGCCAGATACTTTTCACAAAGTTGTTGGACATTGGCGATTGCCCGGGTTGACTTTGGGGTCATCCCGGTAATATACAGCCGCAGCACGTACTTCGCCAAGTGTCGCAGCGCGGTCGCTTTTTCAAATTCCTCGGTGCTCGTTTGCACTATTTCTATCTTCATCGCTGTGACACCAAAAGTTAATACTCAGTAGACAGGAGTCAGAATTCAGGAGTCAGAATTCCGAACAACCTGCGAATAGGCCTCCAACAGCTTGCTGACCTCTTCAATCACCTGGCTTGACTCGGAAACATCGCCGTACTCAAGATCATTGGCGAGAATCAAATAGTATCGAGATTCTTCGATGGAACCTTGTGCGATGTTGTAAAAGCGGAGTTTGTCTGCTTTTGAGCGTTTCTTGAACCCTTCCGCAATGTTCGCGGCAATGGAGACGGCAGCGCGCCGAAATTGAAACGACAGACCATAGGTTTCAGATCGGGGGAATGTCCGAGACAAACGGTAGGCTGCAAGCACAAACTGGTGGGCCTTTTGCCACACCACCAAGTCTTCAAATCTTTTCGCCGCCGCCCTCATTCTAACTCCTTAATTCAGGAGACAGGAGACAGAATTCAGAATTCTGAATTCTGACTACTGACTACTGACTACTGACTACTGACTTCTGTATATCCAGTCCCACCAGTACGCGCTCTGTGTTGGCCATATCTCCGATAATCTTTTTAAGCGGTTCGGGAAGCTTCCTTACCAGTGTCGGTATGGCAATAATCTGGTCCCCTTTGGCAAGCTGGGGATGCTTTAAAAGGTCTATCACTTCAATGCGGTATTTCCCTGCGAGGTGCTCTTCGCATATCTTCTTTAAATTGGCAAAGGCCGTAATCGATTTCGGGGTCTGACCGGCGACATATAACCGGAGATTCCAGATTTCTTCTGTAGCATCGGCCTTGGCTTTATTCCCCAATGCAGCTTTCATCTTACCCTCCCTTACCTCTTCTTTTGCGAACGCTTCGCCTGTGGAGCGACAGGTTTCCCCTTGCGAAGATGCGCCATATCCAAACGGTCTTCTGCCTGGACAGCTTGTCTTTTTTTCTCTTCTTCCGCCATCAAACGCACCTCTTCTGTTTCCACATCGAACTCGGCGCGCAGCGCTGTGATCTTTGCTTCCAGGGCATTCTTCTTGCGCTCCTGCTCGCGGAGTCGGCGATCCACCTCACGCCAGCGCGCCAGATCAGTGGCCTTCTCCCCGGCTTCCTGTGTTGCCCTGGCGCTGCCGGTTAATACCTCGCCGGAACCGGTATAGACATCGACAAGGTCAATCCCCTGGTTCGTGAGCAGGAACTCTTGAATCTGGTTTGAGTGGGCCATGCCGCGTGACTTCAAAATGTAGAGGCCCCGGTTGCGTTCCCCGTTGAGTTCGATATCCCGGAGGAGCAGCCATGTATCGATCAGAGAAGATATCTCTTCGCTTGTGTGTTCAAGGCTGCCGGTAAAATGGGTGAGGTCCGTAAGGAAAGTAGAGATATTTTTCATCTTCAAATAATCGACCAGGCGCGTTAAGATGGATTTGACCTCCGATGATGTTCCCGCGGCGCTCAGGTTGCTGATCGGGTCTACAATGAAGACCTGGGGCTTGAACTCCTCGATCACCTTGTGGAAGGTGAGAAGATGCATCTCCAGGCCGTAAAGCGAAGGCCGGGCGGCATGAAACTTGAGAAGCCCCTTCTTCAACCATCGGGCGAGATCGATCCCGATGGAGCTCATGTTCCGGATGATCTGGCTGGGCGATTCCTCGAAGGCAAAATAGAGGCAGCGCTCACCTCGCAGGCAGGCAGCGTCGGCAAAGGTAGCCGACATACTTGTTTTGCCTGTGCCCGCCGTGCCGGAGACGAGGATGGTGCTGCCCCGGTAGAACCCCTGACCGCCAAGCATTGTATCCAGCTTGGGGATGCCCGTGGAGATGCGCTCCGAGGAAACGGGGTAGTCGAGCCCCACGGAAGTGATGGGCAGGATAGAGAGACCGCTCTCGTCTATCAGGAAAGGATACTCGTCGGAGCCGTGAGATGAGCCACGGTATTTGACAATACGCAGGCGGCGGGTGGAAAGTTGCTCCTTGATACGGAAGTCGAGGAGGATCACGCAATCGGCCACGTATTCTTCGAGCCCGTAGCGTGTCAGGGACTTGTCGCCGCTTTCCCCCGTAACGATAGCCGTCACGCCTCGGTCTTTTAACCAGTGAAAAAGCCGACAAAGCTCTGCCCGAAGGATAGTGGTATTAGACAGCCCGGAGAAAAGCGCTTCTATGGTATCCAGGACAACCCGCTTCGCCCCGATGGCGTCAATGGCGCTCCCCAGGCGGATGAACAATCCTTCCAGGTCATACTCACCCGTCTCCGCAACCTCGCTTCGCTCGATCTGGACGTGGTCCGTCGCGATGAGGCCGCGCGATATCATGTCTGGGAGATCAAAACCAAGGGAGATGAAGTTCTTCGCGAGATCCTGCGGCGTCTCCTCAAAGGTCATGAAGACCCCGGGTTCTCCGTAATCCATGGCGCCCCGCATGAGAAACTCCATGGCGAAAAGTGTCTTGCCGCAACCGGCACTGCCGCAGATCAGTGTTGGCCTGCCTCTCGGAAGCCCTCCCTTTGTGATCTCATCGAGACCCTTTATACCCGTAGGGCATTTTTCAAGAACATCAACATCATATTTCGCCTTAACCATTGTCACCTCCTGGCGTCTTTGCTAATCTGAAGTAATGTCCGCAAGAAAGAATAACTGATTGAGGCTACTCAGTCAAATCAGAAACTATAATATCCTGAATCCGTGACGTGATTTTGTATAATCTGCTGGTTTTGGGTCAGTCGGGAGGCGCTAAACAACCGGACGGATATTAAATGGAAATGCCGCCTTCAGGGGCGGCTTTTCCATTACTGCGATGGGAAGAAAGTCCGTATCCCTAGTAGTGCGTTTCATAAATATATTTACGTTTTCCCGTTCGGGCCAAGCCCGTCTGAGGCCAGTATTCCCGGGGTTCTCACGGTTCGACAATCTCACCATGAGTAGTAATTGTTTTAACGAAACG
>JBAQKZ010000119.1:0-3770 GCA_049301475.1 Geobacteraceae bacterium
AGGGACTTGGAACAAACAAATATACCGTTTTACATCTCATCTTCAAGCCATCTTTGCCGCCCCTTCAATCACAAAATCCTCGACGTAGCACTGCTACGCCTGCGGTTTTGCTCAATCAGGGGCGACAAATCTGACCCGAATCTGAGCGTAAAAACTGGTATATCAGTTTATTCCAAGTCCCTAATCTTTATTCCGTTTCTCGCTCACCAGCATCCGCCAGGAATAACCGGCCACAAACCCGCCTACTGTGCCGGCAAGCAGAAAAACAAACAGTAGCAGGTCTCCCTGGTCGGTGTTTATGAAGGGAGTCCACGCCTCCCGACCATGCTCCTTCGCGTACTTTTCCACAACTGACTCGTCAACGCCGGGCCACTTTTCAGAGCAAAAAACAGAAGTCGGAAGGCAGAAGTAAATTCCAAACAAGGACAGAATTAAAAGCTTTTTTACCACTCCCCAGTCCCTGATTCCAGTTCCCGTATTCATAACGCCACCTCCTCTGCCCGCAGCACCTTCATTTTTACCAGCAAATCCGGCCTCTTTTTGTACAGAAGCACCACCATACCGGCTGTCATGGCCCCTTCCAGGATACCGAGCGGCAGTTGTGTCGGGATGAAGGCGATAAGTATCTTCCAGAACAGAGGGAGAAACGGCGCGTCCCCCCGGATACCGGATGCCAGCTCCACCGAGGTGGTGAGGTAGGTGCCCCAGTCTGCGAGGAGCCCTGCCATAAACCCGGCTACTGCCAAGCCGGCGCCCAGCTTCCTCAATCCCTTGAACGTGAACCATGCGGCGAATGAGCCGACCACCCCCATGGAGACGATATCCGCCCCCCATGTGGAAAGCCCGCCGTGGGCGAGGAACAGAGCCTGAATAAGGAGCGCCACGGAGGTGATGAGGACGCTGACGAACGGCCCGACGAGGATTGAGGCTATCCCCGTGCCGCACGGATGGGAGCAGGTCCCTGCCGTGGGGACCGGAACCGGCATGCATGAGATGATGAAGACAACCGCCGCCATCAGTCCCACCAGCGGTTTGAAGGAGAGGTCGTCCTTGGCGAGGTCGTTCAGTCGCCGGATGCCGAGGGCGACAAACGGCACAGCCACGGCAAACCAGAGGGCCGCCCAGTTAAAAGGAAGGATTCCCTCGGAAATGTGCATGGCGTGGGCGGGGGTTGCGAGTAGCTGCAATAAAAACGACGCAATCCATAAAGATAAAGATTTTATTTTAAAGATATTCATTGTTGGCTCCTTGCCTGAAATTACTGAAATGACGTAACTGCGGTTATTTTTTTACTCTCCCTTTCAGCCTCGCACGGGAGAGGTCGAACTGCACCATGAGATAACCGTAGTCGATATCCTTGCCGCTCCCGGAGGCATCCCGGAAAAAGCCGCCGGTGAAGAAGCGGTCGTAGCCGACGATGAAGGAAAGAGCGTCGTTAATGGCCCATGTGATTGTAAAGTCGGTCTCCAGGCCAAGGCGACGACTGAAACCCTCTTCGACGTTGTTGGCAAGGAAGTAGCGTCCAGTGGCGGAAAAATTGACCTCTTTCGTGACATCCATCCCCCAGCCGAGGGTGTAGATTTGAAGACCGCTGGCATGGTGATCATTTATGGTAATGCCCGACATGTCACCTGCCACGCTCATGTCCCCCACCAGTGAGTTGTCGTTATTGGGAGTCCTGAACTCCCGCGCAACCGAAACGCCGTTGGCCGCATTCCTGCTCCCCGAGCCATAGGCGTAGCTTGCGAAGAGTTTGTTGTTGTAGCCAGCCAGAACCGACTCAACGGACAGGTCGATATGGCCGCCGAAGGCGTCGATCCGGTCGTTGGCGTCCCGCACGCTGTTAAAGGTCCGCCCCGACTCATAGACTGGCTCGAATTCGACTGCGACCGGGCCGGCCTTCCCTGTAAACCTTGCCCCCCAGATATATAGGTGTTCTCCGACATGGTGATCGGTCGAGCCGGAATCGCGGAACGCATAGGCTTCGATGGCGTTCCCCTCCGAGAATGTATAGGTGGCGTAGGCGCCCGCAAGGTTGCCTTCGACGCCACCGGAGAACGGGGTAACATAGGCGCCCACCAGGAGATCAACGACAAACGGTTCGACCGGTTTTACCCGGAGCCGTGCGGCGTCGAAGGAGAGTCCGTCATAGAACGAATCTGGGCCAAGGATGAAGGCGCTGCCATAGCTGAATTCCTGACGTCCCCCCTTGAGGGCGAACAGCGCGCTGCCGGGGAGTTTCGCCTCGACAAACCCCTGATAGAGGGAAAACTTGTTGTATTCCTGGTGGCTTCCGCCGGTAAAGCCGTACCCCTCCCACTCAGCATGGATATCCAGGTAATCGGCCGGGTGCCAGTAGAAGTAAGGTTTCACACGGTAGAGGAAGCGCCCCTCACCGTGATCCGGGGCAAAACTGAAATCGGTCAGCCTGAAGTTGTCGGCCCCCTCCCCCCGCAGGAAGCCGTTGACTCCCGTCTTATAGAGGAAGGGAGGGGTCTCGGGCCTTACAAGCATCTGCTCGATCGCCTCCCGCCGGAGCTGGTACCCTTCATGCTGGGCCAGCTCTTCCTTCAGCGCCTCGTGCAGGAGGGCGATGCGGTCGAGGTCCTCGGGGGGGACCGCGTCGCTCCCCTCTCTCTCGCACTTCTCCAGCAACTTCTCCATGACCGCGAGAATGGGGGCAGCCATATCCTTTTTCTTCAGGGACTTCTTTTCCGGGAGCTTTTCCAGTGAGCCGTACTTCGCGGCCAGCTCCGCAATTTCCCTGCACGCCCAGTGGTCGTGTGCAACTACCGCCGAAATTGTCGACTCGCTCCCCTGGGTAGCGTCGTGGGCCAGCGCCTGCCCGACCATCAACGTTAATAAAAATGACGCCGTAAATAAAATGAACCCGGTTTTATTCATCTCTCTTCTCCCTTGATCTGATTATTACCTGCCCGTTTTCCGGCATTAAATAATCGTTCATAGGCGAAGAGGATAGATATTATCCCTCATAAAAACCTCCCTTCCCCACGGTTGGAGTGCCTTGTTATCTCTTCCAGACAGGTTTCCTGGCTCGGGGTTCATCCTACCGGCCGCGCCTTCCCACCCATTTCGGGCAGTGGCAATATTGCGGCTTTCGTCCCCCCTCACAGTTGCGGGGCAGTACCGGTCTCACACCGGTTTCCCTAGAACTGGAAGATCGTTAATACCAATTCCAAATCAAGGCGCTATCTTCGTTGGCTCGTCTTCGGCTCCTCCACGTACCAGTTGTACGCCTTCGTCGCCTCAATCCTCGCCGCCTTGATTTCATCCTTGATTTGAAATTGGTATAAGTTGTGTTAAATCGTCATGCTTTCAGGCTTTCCATCTCCCTCCATCATCCATGTTCAGCGCTTCGCCTCATTCAGATCACCCGTAAAAAGTTTACCCGCCCCACGCGACGCGCAAAAATCGCCGCACATGGTGCAGGTCGCCTCGTCCTCCGGCGTCCTGCTGGCGCGGATAGCCTTGGCATCCTCAGGGTAGAGGGCGAGTTCGAACTGTTTCTCCCAGTTCAAATCACGGCGGGCCTTGCTCATTTCCATGTCCCTCTGCCGTCCCGTTTCCGGGTACTTGTTCATGTCCCCTATATAAGCCGCAATTTTCGCCGCCTTCACTCCCATCCGGACATCCTCCTCGGTCGGGAGGGCCAGGTGCTCGGCCGGCGTGATATAGCATATCAGGTCTGCGCCGAAACGGCTTGACTGGGCCGCTCCGATGGCGGCGGTAATGTGGTCGAAGCCGGGGGC
>JBAQKZ010000120.1:0-12369 GCA_049301475.1 Geobacteraceae bacterium
CAGCAGCTATGGCCGCCAACAGCGCGGTGCGAGCGGGAGCAGGTCTGGTAACGCTGGCCGTACCCGCAACCCTCAATTCTATCCTCGAAATGAAGACTACCGAAGCGATGACCATGCCGCTCTACGACAACGGCAGGGGCTATCTGGGGAAGGAGGCGCGGCCTGTAATAGAGGCGGCGCTGTCCGGCAAGAACGCAATTGCCATCGGTCCGGGACTCGGCTCCGACCCTGGGACCGCGCAACTGGTGCGCGATCTGGTGACTGAGACGAACCTGCCTATGGTGGTGGACGCTGACGGGCTTAATGCGCTCTCCGAAGACCCATCCATCCTGTTTGCAAAGAAATCGTCCACGGTCATTCTTACCCCCCATCCGGGCGAAATGGCCCGCCTTTGCGGGCTTTCCGCCAGCGACATCGAGGCTGACCGTATGGGCGCGGCACTAAAGTTTGCCAAAACCTATCAGGTGTATATGGTGCTCAAAGGGGCCGGAACCGTCATCGCCACCCCGGCGGGAGAACTGGCCATCAATGGCAGCGGCAACCCCGGGATGGCTTCCGGGGGGATGGGCGACCTGCTGACGGGGGTGCTGGTGGCGCTTTTGGCGCAGGGATATCCGCCGTTCGAGGCATGCCGACTGGGGGTGTTTATTCATGGGCATGCGGCCGACATGGTGGCCGCCGACAAGGGGGAGATCGGAATGACCGCAATGGACGTGCAGGAGCAGCTTCCATATGCCTGCAAACAACTACTGATTGAACGGAGAAACAGATGCTGACCGCAGCCGACGTTATGACTAAGGATGTAAAGACCGTGACGAAACAGACAACCATCCGCGAGCTGGCGGCGTTGTTCGACCTGCACCGGATAAGCAGCGCGCCGGTGGTTGACAACGACAAGAACCTGATCGGCATTGTCACCGAATCCGACCTGATCGAACAGGACAAGAACCTGCACATTCCGACGGTCATCTCACTGTTTGACTGGGTGATTTACCTGGAAAGCGACAAGAAGTTCGAAAAGGAACTGAAAAAGATGACAGGCCGGACAGTCGGCGACATATATCTGGAAGAGGTCGTCACCGTGATGCCTGCCACACCGGTAAGCGAGGTGGCGGACCTGATGAGCGGCAAGCGGATTCATTCCCTGCCGGTTGTCGAAGGAGACAAGATTGTGGGAATTGTCTCCCGGATCGACCTGGTTCGCACGATGATAAGGGAGGGATGAGTTGTCCTCGCTGATAACCCGTCAGGCTTCCGAAACGCTTGCCGTTGGCGCAAAGCTAGGGGCGCTTCTGGAACCGGGCGATTTTATCGCTCTGTGCGGTGAACTTGGCTCGGGCAAGACCCAGTTCGCCAAAGGTATCGCCGCGGGACTCGGCGTGGCGGCGGAATCGCCGGTGACCAGCCCAACCTATACGCTGATGAACATGTACTCCGGACGCCTACCGTTCTACCATTTCGACCTTTACCGGCTGGCGGGGAATACCGAAATCCAGGAACTGGGGTTTGAGGATTATTTCCATGGAGACGGCGTATGCCTGGTGGAATGGGCCGAACGTATGATTGACGAACTCCCTGCGGAGCGCCTGACGATCACCTTTTCCTCCGTCGGCGAAGAAGAGCGCGGCATGGAATTCACGCCCGCAGGCCTCCGCTATGTCGCTCTCGTCCAGCGGCTTTTTCAGACGGCGTAAAAAAATAGCTTTGACCATAAGCAGGATTCCTGCTAGTAGATATGCAATTAACAGTTGCACATAAGGGAGGAAAGCTTCGATGGCACTGGTAGTCCAAAAGTACGGCGGCACTTCAATGGGGACAATTGAACGTATCCGCAATGTTGCAAAGAGGGTCGCAAAAACCTATGACGCAGGCAATGACACAATTGTTGTGGTGTCGGCCATGGCGGGCGAAACCAATAGACTGGTCGCTCTCGCAAATGAGGTATGCGAATTCCCGGACAGCCGTGAATACGATGTCCTGGTTGCCGCAGGTGAGCAGGTTTCCATCGCCCTTTTGGCCATCTGTCTCAAATCTATGGGATACAAGGCCAAATCCTATCTTGGTTTCCAGATTCCCATCATCACCGACAGCGCCTTCAGCAAGGCGAGGATTGAAAAGATCGATGACAAACGTCTGCGAGCCGACCTGAAGGATGGCAATATTATCGTCGTTGCAGGCTTTCAGGGGGTGGATAAAGCCGGGAACATAACGACCCTCGGCCGCGGCGGCTCCGACACCTCGGCAGTTGCCGTCGCCGCAGCCATGAAGTCGGATGTCTGCGAGATATACACCGATGTGGACGGTGTATATACAACAGACCCGAATATCTGTTCAAGCGCCGGAAAGATCGACAAGATATCCTACGACGAGATGCTGGAGCTGGCCAGCCTGGGCGCAAAGGTGCTGCAAATCCGGTCGGTCGAGTTCGCCAAGAAATATAGTGTGGACGTGCATGTAAGGTCCAGCTTTAATGATAATCCAGGAACTATGGTTACCAAGGAGGATAAGGATATGGAAGCAGTTCTGGTTTCCGGCATAGCCCACGACAAAAATGAGGCCAAGATAGCAGTGATGCGGGTGCCGGACAAGCCGGGCATTGCCGCAAAGATACTTTCACCCCTTTCCGACGCCAATATTTCCGTGGACATGATTGTCCAGAATGTAAGCGAGGAAGGGATGACCGATTTTACCTTCACCGTAACCAAGGCTGACTTCAAGAAGGCTATCGCCATTACCAGGGAGTCCGCCAGGGAGGTGAATGCCAAGGAGGTTCTGACCGATGAAAATATCAGCAAGATTTCCATCGTAGGCCTCGGCATGAGAAGTCATGCCGGAGTGGCCACCAAGATGTTCCAGACCCTAGCTGCGGAAGGGATTAATATCCAGATGATATCTACCTCCGAGATAAAAATCTCGGTCGTGGTTGACAGCAAATACACGGAACTGGGGGTCCGGGCGCTCCATGACGTGTTTGGATTGTCCGGCAGGCATGTAAAAACTGCATAAAATCAGTAAGGTAGAAGAACTAAATGCGTGGATTTGCTGCATAATGCTTCTGTACTGATGGGAGAAAGGATGCTATGGGCCAGGTAAAACTTTATGACACAACCCTTCGCGATGGCACACAGGCTGAAGATATATCGTTTCTGATGGAAGACAAGATACGGATTGCGCATAAGCTGGACGAGATCGGCATCCATTATATCGAAGGGGGTTGGCCGGGAAGCAACCCGAAGGATGTAGCCTTTTTCAAGGAAATCAAGAAGGAAAAGCTTTCCCATGCCAGGATTGCCTCTTTTGGCTCTACACGGCGTTCCAGGATCACCCCTGACAAGGACCAGAACATTCGGGCCTTGCTGCAGGCAGAAACAGATGTCATCACCATCTTCGGCAAGAGTTGGGATTTACATGTGCGTAAAGCGCTTCGGATATCCCTTGAGGAGAACCTGGAGTTGATCAATGACTCCCTTGAGTACCTGAAGAGACGAGTATCGGAGGTCTTCTATGACGCGGAGCATTTTTTCGACGGCTACAAGGCCGATCCGGGCTATGCCATCAAGACCCTTCAGGCGGCTCAACAGGCCAACGTGGACTGTATCATCCTCTGCGATACCAATGGCGGCACTTTGCCGTTCGAGTTGCTGGAGATTATTGAGGAAGTGCGCAAGCATATCACGACACCGCTCGGCATTCACACGCACAATGATTCCGAATGCGCGGTGGCGAATTCCCTTCATGCCGTGGACCATGGAATAGTCCAGGTGCAGGGAACCATAAACGGTTTTGGAGAGCGATGCGGAAACGCAAATCTCTGTTCCATCATTTCTGCGCTTAAGCTCAAAATGAAACGAGAAACTATCAGCGATGAACAGTTGCGAAAACTCCGCCAACTCTCGCGCTATGTTTACGAGCTGGCAAACCTTTCTCCGGACAAGCATCAGCCCTATGTGGGTAATTCGGCATTTGCCCACAAGGGGGGCGTACACGTCAGCGCCATTCTACGCCATCCGGAGACTTACGAGCATATCAGACCGGAGTTGGTCGGAAATTCGACAAGGGTGCTGATTTCCGATCTTTCCGGACGCGCCAATATCCTGGCCAAGGCGGCGGAATTCAATATCAACCTTGACAGCAAGGACCCGGTGACCCTGGAGATACTCGACAACATCAAGGAAATGGAGAACCGCGGGTATCAGTTTGAAGGGGCCGAAGCATCCTTTGAGTTACTCATGAAACGCGCATTGGGCACCCACAAGAAGTTTTTCACCGTCATCGGCTTCCGGGTGATAGACGAAAAGCGCCATGAAGAGCATCGGCCTATCTCGGAAGCCACCATCATGATGAAGGTCGGCGGAAAATTAGAGCATACCGCAGCAGAAGGGAACGGGCCGGTGAACGCTCTGGACAACGCGCTTCGGAAGGCGCTGGAGAAGTTCTACCCGATCCTCAGGGATGTCAAGTTGCATGATTATAAGGTCCGCGTCCTGCCGGCGGGGCAGGGGACCGCTTCGGCAATCCGGGTGCTGATCGAGTCGGGCGACAAGGAAAGCCGTTGGGGGACTGTCGGCGTTTCCGAGAACATCATAGAGGCTTCATACCAGGCACTTATCGACAGCATTGAATATAAACTGCACAAAATAGAGGGGAAAGAGGCCCCGGATAAATAATGGAGCGCGGTCGGCGTCTCGTCTTCGTGCTTCTGGCGGCAGTTCTGTTTTTTTTGATGTTTCATTCAGGTCACGGCGTTCCCTCGAAAGAGGCGCCCGTGGCCTTTTTATCTTCTCCGTCTCTGCCAGTGGTGGTCAAGGTGACCGGGGATGTTCAGGCGCCGGGCATATATCGCTTCCCTCATGGGGCTACGGTTGCAGCCGTCATAAATTTGACTATGCCATATTCAAAGAATGCCGTCAGTGATCCGGTCACGCTTGCTACCGTACTGAATTGTGGCGATTTGCTCCGCGTAAGGTCGATGGGGCGACAATATACTGAAATAACGATTGCCGCGATGAAAGCAAGGGAGCGCATGATTCTCGGCATCCCTTTGGATCCCGACCGTATGAACTCCGACGATTGGGATGCCCTTCCGGGTATTGGGCCTGTTATGGCAAAAAAACTTATTGATGACCGTCAAGAATATGGCGTATTTGGCAGTTTAGAAAATCTGCAAAGGGTTCCTGGAATCGGCAAAAGCAAAATTGAGAGACTTGGACCATATTTCAAACATTAGGCTAATATATTGAAAATACTTATAGAACTATCATCTAATTATTTAATGGTAAAAGTATTAATGTAATAAATCTTAAGTTGGCACACATACTGAAAGGTTGGTAGCTACCCAGGCTAACGGGATAAAATCTGTCTATGGAGGGTGCTAATCATGAAATGTCCCAAATGTAGAGGCCGCATGTTTGCCGAAAAATTCTATGATTTTGTTCGTTCCTTCGACGCCTGGAAATGCACTTGCTGCGGTGAACTCGTTGACCCCACGATACTGGCGAACAGGGCGAAAAACCACAACCTGCATATGGGATAACGAGATCAGGATCAATAAAAATCCAGAAAAAAGGGGAGGCCGTTGCTTCCCCTTTTTTTGTTTATAGTTATCCGATAACGGCGTTGACAATCCGGCAACGTTTGGGATAAAGTCCTGTCAATAAAAGCCGTCGGGAAATCAGGAGTTTTTTATGCGTTTGGATGGCCGCGCAGCGGATTGCCTCAGAAATGTAAAGATTACCAGAAACTTTATAAAACATGCGGAAGGATCGACGCTCGTTGAATTCGGCGAAACCATGGTGATATGTACGGCCTCGGTTGAAGAGAGTGTCCCTCCTTTTCTGCGCGGCAAGAAAAGCGGGTGGGTGACGGCGGAATATTCAATGCTGCCGAGGGCTACCCATACCCGTTCATCCAGGGAGTCATCACGTGGGAAGGTAGGGGGGCGGACCCACGAAATCCAGCGGCTGATAGGCCGTTCGCTCCGTGCCGTCACGGATTTGACGCTTTTGGGCGAACGGAGTATTTTTATAGACTGTGACGTTATCCAGGCTGACGGAGGCACCCGCACAGCTTCAATTACCGGCGCATATGTGGCGCTGGCGGATGCCGTGCGCGGTCTTGTCGAAAGGGGAATCATTCCCGCCTCGCCGTTAAAGGAGGCAGTGGCCGCAGTAAGCGTCGGCATTGTTAACGGGCTCCCGCTCCTTGACCTGAATTACCAGGAAGATTCCACCGCCGAGGTTGACATGAACTTCGTCATGACATCTTCCAATAGATTTGTGGAGGTGCAGGGGACAGCCGAGACCCATCCATTTACCGCAAGCGATCTGGATGCCATGCGTTCCCTGGCCCTGATCGGTATCACCAGGCTGTTCGCTCTCCAGTCCGAGGTTCTGGGGGGATGAGGGAACTTCTGGTCGCCACCGGCAATATGGGCAAGTTAAGGGAAATAGAGGCGCTTTGCGGGGGTACCGTGGAACGGTTGCTCTCCCCGGTTGATTTTCCTCCGCTTCCCGAGGTTGTCGAAGACGGCGCCACGTTTGCGGAAAACGCCATAAAAAAGGGGCGGAGCGCGGCGAGTGCAACGGGAATACCGGCCCTGGCCGATGATTCCGGCTTGCTGGTGGATGCCCTTGGGGGAAGGCCCGGAGTATTTTCGGCCCGTTATGCCGGCGAGGGGGCCAGTGACGCCGAAAACAACGCCAAGTTGCTGAGAGAGTTGGCGGAAACGCCGGACGCAAGACGCACGGCCGCTTTTCATTGTGTTGTGGCGCTCTGCTTTCCCGGCGGTACATGCCGTACTTTTGACGGTGAATTGAAGGGAATTATCCTTCAGCAACCCAGGGGGGCGGGAGGTTTCGGATATGATCCGCTGTTTATGGTACCGGAATACGGATTGACAATGGCCGAGCTTCCCCTGGAGGTAAAAAACCGGATCAGTCACCGGGGAAGGGCGCTCGCCCTGTTGTTGGAGTTTTTGCGTTGCGTACACTGTTAGGCAGGCTTCTTCGCCAGGAACAGATTGCTGGAGAGTCTTCCACAACGAGATTCTCATGGAAATAACAGTCAATGGCGACAGAGTTACCATCGAAGGGATGTTTGTGCTCGACTTCCTCCTGATGACAGAAATCGATCCGGCGCGGGTGGCAGTGGAACTGAACCTGGACATTCTCCCCAAAAGCGACTACTCAACCACCCTGCTAAAACATGAAGACCGGCTGGAAATCGTCCAATTCGTTGGTGGGGGATAAGAAAATTTAAAGGAGCCAATGCATGTCAGTTAACGACAAGCTGGTTATAGCCGGACGGGAATTCACCTCACGCCTCATGGTCGGAACCGGCAAATACGCTGACTTCCCGCAAATGGTGAGCGCCATTGAAGCATCTGGGGCGGAAATCGTCACCGTGGCGGTGAGACGGGTAAATATAACGGACAGGAACAAAGAGTCGCTTCTGGACTACCTGGACACAAAAAAATACACCCTGCTTCCAAACACTGCAGGCTGTTACACGGCGGACGACGCCGTCCGCACCTGCCGCCTGGCGCAGGAAGCCGGGCTATCCAGCTTTGTCAAGCTGGAAGTGCTCGGCAACGAGAAGACCCTGTTCCCGGACAACGAAGAACTGCTTAAGGCCGCCAGGGTGCTGGTCAAGGAAGGCTTCACGGTACTCCCTTACACAAGTGACGATCCGATTATCTGCAAGAAGCTTGAAGATATAGGCTGCGCGGCTGTCATGCCACTGGGGGCACCAATCGGCAGCGGCCTGGGCATCAGAAACCCATACAACATCCGAATCATCCTTGACACGGTGAGCGTACCGGTCATCGTTGACGCAGGGGTTGGCACAGCTTCGGACGCCGCCATCGCCATGGAGCTGGGCTGCGACGGAGTGCTCATGAACACCGGCATTGCTGGGGCCAGGGATCCGATTGCAATGGCCGAGGCGATGAATCTGGCGGTCCGGGCCGGCAGGCTTGCATACCTGGCGGGACGGATTCCAAGAAAGCTATATGCGACCGCCTCCAGCCCCATAGAGGGGATTATCGGGTGACGGGTGGGGCGCAGCAGACACCCTGGATTGACTTCAACCTTTACCTGATTACGGATCGGCGACAGGCCCACGACCGCCCCTTGGTCGAAGTGATAGAGGATGCCCTTCGGGGTGGGGTCAGGGCTGTGCAGTTGCGGGAAAAGGATATGACCAGCCGCGCATGCTACGAACTGGCCTACGACCTCCGCAAACTTACCGCCCGCTATGGCGCCAGGCTGTTCATAAACGACCGGGTTGACATTGCCCTGGCCGTTGACGCCGACGGCGTCCACCTTGGAGGGGAGAGCCTCCCCATCTACCGGGCCAGGAAGATACTGGGCGAAAGGAAACTTATCGGCGTTTCCTGCCATAATCAGGTGAGTGCTATCACCGCACAGGAAAAGGGGGCCGATTTTATTACCTTCGGCCCGGTCTACAATACCACCTCCAAGGCCCAATATGGCCAGCCGTTGGGAATCGGAAAGCTGGAGGAGGTTGCCCGGATTCTGATGATACCCGTATTTGCCCTTGGCGGAATAAACCGCGGAAACACGCCTGAGGTCATTGCCGCGGGCGCGTCCGGCGTTGCGCTCATATCCGCGGTAATCGCCGCCGACAACCCGCGCGAAGAAGCGCAGAAGCTCCTCTCGCTTATCTCCTCTCACTACGACCATCAAGATTGACCATCATGGACGAAGGATTCATCCACAAAGACATCCGCATCAATTCCTACGGTTTCTTTCTGCGTCGCCGCTTCGGCTGCCGTGTCAGCAAGGTCAACGTAGACGGCGGCTTCACCTGCCCGAACCGCGACGGCAACCGTGGAACCGGTGGCTGCATCTACTGCGACAACAGTTCCTTCTCCCCAGGCGGCACTACAGCCAACATCCCCATTGAGGAGCAGATGGCCGTCGGGATGGAGTACCACCGTCGCAGGTTCGGCAGCATAAAATTCATCATTTATTTCCAGAAATTCACAAACACCTACGCTCCGGCAACTCGCCTGCGCGAACTCTACGACCGCGCCATGGCTCATCCCGACGTAGTCGGCATATCGGTCGGCACCCGGCCCGACGCCCTTTCGGACGAGGCGCTGTCGCTACTGCAGGAATTGGCAGAAAGCCGCTATGTGTGTGTGGAGCTGGGGTTGCAATCCATGGACGACGCTATCCTCAAGCGGATAAATCGCGGCCATAGCCTGGCTGAATTCTTGAGAGCAGTGGAGCGGCTGGCCGGGCGGGGAATAGATATATGCACCCACCTGATTTACGGCTTCCCCGGCGAAACCCGCGCCGGCTTCCTGAAAACCGCCGCGCTTGTCGCCGGATTGCCGGTCAATTCCATCAAGCTCCACCAGTTGCACGCCGTTGCCGGAACCCGGCTGGCCGAGTTGTACCTGCGACAGGAGTTCATCCCCTTAAGCCACGCGGAGTACGTAGCCGCAGTCTGCGACTTTCTGGAACTGACCCCGCCACGGATCGCCATACAGCGACTCTACGGATCGGCGCCGCTTGCAATCCGGGTCGCCCCGGCCTGGAACCTGAAGAACAACCAAATGTGGTATTCCATTATAAACGAGTTGAAGAGGCGCGGCGCCTGGCAGGGATGCCTACTGGGACGGGGGAATGTTAAGGTAGTTAACAGTGAAAGATGCTGAAGTCCAAACCGATTTGCAGCAGATCCTAAGTCCTACTGGCACTTGGCGCGTTTTCAACTGTTGAGCTCATGCCGACGCCGCGCCGATTCGACATCCCGCATGACGCCATGCACGTCGGCCGACATGCTGCTCTGCTCAAAGCGTCCGGTCAGTATGGTCCCCGGGGTGAGCTCGCCGGTAGCGTAAAGCTTCCAGATTTCCCTGCCGTAGTCGGTAGCCAGAAGTTCGGGCGCGAAACGGCCGAAGTAGGCGGTCATGTTTGCGACATCCCGTAAAAGCATGGCGGGGGCGTTATTGTTACCGGCCGCGTTGATGGCCTGGGGCAGGTCTATGATGACCAGCCCCTCGCTGCCAACCAACACGTTGTACTCGGACAGGTCGCCGTGGACGAGTCCGGCGCAGAGCATGAGAACGATCTGCTTGATCAGTGTGCTGTGGTATTCACGGGCCTTCACCCCGGTCAGCTTTACATCGTTTAGTCTCGGCGCGTTATTGCCGTGACCATCAACCACCAGCTCCATAAGCAGTACTCCATCTGCGTAGTCGAAAATCCGCGGTACGCGCACTCCAGCGGCGGCAAGGCGGCGCAGGGCGTCCACCTCGGCGTTCTGCCAGGCGCCCTCCTGCTCTTTTCGGCCAAACTTAGAGTGCTTCCCCATGGCGCGCGTCTGGCGGCTGTTTTTCACCTTACGACCTTCCTGGTAGCGGGCCTGCGAACTGAAGCTTCGGTTGTCGGCGTCCTTGTATACCTTGGCGCAACGGAGCTCGCCCATGGACCGGACGACATAGACCTCGGCCTCCTTGCCGCTCATAAGCTGTGAGACGACCTCGTCTACCAAGCCGTTATGTACCAGTATTTCGAATTTTATCGGCATTTTCATATGTTTTTATATCACCGTTTTATACCACTGAAAAGGTTGAAGCATGCTACTTCTGCAACCACTCATCGACCTTCTGTCTCCGGTCATTCCATCGTGCAGGCACGAGCCGTTCAATCAAGAACTGACGTAGTAAGGAGGACAGCAATTGAGTCCCCTTCCTTATCATATGCACTTTCTCCAGGTGCGCCGCCTGTGCCTCGCTTTGTTCATCAACTTGCTCACCCTTTTCAAGTTCCACAGGCGGGGTTTTGAATGAAGAAATGGAGAAGTTTTCGCCGGTGAGATTCAGTCGCCACTCCTCATCGTCTTGCCGCATATAGACGGTTGCGGAGATGATCTGCTTGCCGTCCCGCAGTGCGGCCTTGATAGGATGTTGGGTTGTAGCAATCATTCCGGAAACGACAACTTTCTCTACCCCCTCCATGTTTTCTCCGGCGAGCACCACCTTCGTATCTATCCAGGTGGAGATGTTAGCCGACTCATCACATCTGGAGGCCCCGGTCAGCAGCCATAGGAGGAAGTCCTGACCGATCCAGTTATTCGATTTGATCAGATCAAGCACCGAGTCCGAGTCGGCAAGGTTTTGCTTTCGCAGCGACTCCGTTAATGGTTCACCGGCCACAGCCTGTTCCGCATAGTGGTACGGGGTGGCCATGCGCAGACAAGCGCCGGGGAAAGTCTTGCGGAACAGTGTGTCGAACTGGTCGATGACCTTGCCGGAGTTGGCCAGTAACAGGATTTCGTTCTTCTCGGTGTCCCAGACAACATCGTTTACGGTCGGTGTCGGGATGGTCTTGGCCATGAGCGAAAGTTGGTGCGTTTCCTTGATCTCCGCCTTTACCTGCTTCGGTACCCGGCGCATGTTCGGATGCTCTGCAAGCCACTCGGCTTCGGAATTTTTGACGTTTTCCTTCAGCACCGCAGCCGGGATTCTCCTTACATCCCGTCGCATGGAGAAGAACAGGAAGCGATCTACGAACACCAGTCCGGAATCCTCGAAGACGGATACAGCACTGTCCGTGGCCGTAACCCACCCCAGCGATTCAGGGTCTAACGTGGTGTCGATGGCGCGGAAACCATACTTATTTAACAATTCGACAAGCGTTGCCGGAGTGAAGGCCTCTTTTTCGGCAGGTTCTACATTGAATCTGGTAAGACTGATGGAGTTTGCAAGCAGTTTACTCAAGGTGATTATTCTCCTGTAGGTTTGGATTCTCGAAATGGCCTCTACCCACATATTCTGCAGAAGAGGCAAAAAGACTAAGCTGACAAAAACCACTGTCGGGAATTTACCGTATGCGGGAAAGGGAAAGCAAGTAGAATATTTCGATACGGCGCTTGAAGGTTTTGGTGTCCGGGCATCTCACCGGGAAAGATATGTGCTAACTCTTCACGGGCTTCATCTGCTCTGAGGAGGCAAAGACGAACCAGCCATCACCAAGCGCATAGCCGGTTTTAATGGCTATTTCCGTGAAAATTTGCTAAAAATAATCAATTCTGCGCATCCAATAGGTTGTCAAGGCCGATTAAAGGGAGTTATCGGACTACCGGTTCACGCACTGCAGACATGCGTTCCGTACTGGTGGACTACTTCAAGGGGGCATGGAAGGGGGCATGGGGACGTTGTTAAGTGTGCGGCCGGGCAAGGTCGTGTAATTCAGCGGGTGGGAATCCCGTCCCGGAAGGCAGGCCAACCACCGGGTAGCGAGTCCTTGGAGGCTGTATGGTAACATCCAGCTTTAAGCGTAGGACAGCGAGCAGATAGGCCGTAAGCCGCAAGGTTGAAGGGATTGAGCCTCGTAA
>JBAQKZ010000121.1:0-4647 GCA_049301475.1 Geobacteraceae bacterium
GAGCTACGGGTTTCAGCGCTGGCCCGGCTTTGACGCAGCCTGCTGGCGGGAACTGATGGAGGAGGCAAGGGAACTGGAGCGCAAAACCCTTCCGGCGCCGATAATTGGCCGGGACAGCGCCGCAATTGCCCTGGAAATGGCCCGGCAGAACTGCCGACGGGCGGGGATGGAAGGGATGGTTACTTTTGAGAGAGGGATGCTGCGGGAATTTTCTCCGCCGCCTGGTCCGGGGGTGCTGCTGTTCAACCCCCCATATGGCTGCCGCCTAGGCAATGAAGAGGAGCTGAAACCACTCTACCGGGAGATAGGCGATGTCATGAAGCAGCGCTGCGCCGGTTACACCGCCTATCTCTTCACAGGCAGTTCCGAACTGGCCAAATGCGTCGGTCTCAGGGCGTCGCGCCGGATTGTCCTGTTCAACGGCCCCATCGAGTGCCGGCTGCTGAAATACGAACTCTATTAGCTCCATATTGCCACATTCCTTTCTTGCCCTGCCTTTACCCGGAATGGTGAAAATATCCGAAAAAATGTCGCGACATTTTCCGACATTTTCCTTGACACTAAAAGGTGGTTTGTATACTGTATACAGGTTTTAATGCCCCTTGCGGTCGTTTGGGCCCTCGGACGAATTGCTTCCACAAATAATACAGACGCCCTTTAATCAAGCCTCTGGCAATGTCGGCATAATAACCAAGGAGTGAAAATGACAACCCAAACATCAACGATTATCTGGACGCAAATCGATGAAGCGCCCGCACTGGCGACGTACTCTTTGCTCCCTGTCATCCAGGCGTTTACAAAGGGGACCGGCGTTGCCGTTGAAACCAGGGATATATCCCTTGCAGGCAGGATTATCGCAAACTTTCCCGAGAACCTGACCGAGAGTCAAAGAATACCTGATTATCTGACCCAATTGGGTGAGCTTGTGCTGAAGCCCGAGGCGAATATTATAAAGCTGCCGAATATCAGCGCTTCAATTCCCCAACTGCAAGCCGCTATCAAGGAATTGCAGGAGCATGGCTATAAAATTCCTGACTATCCCGAGAATCCTGCAAATGGCGCAGAGAAAGAGCTACAGGCAAGATTCGCCAAGTGCCTGGGAAGCGCTGTAAACCCTGTTCTGAGGCAGGGAAACTCGGATCGAAGGGCGCCGCTCTCCGTAAAGCAGTATACAAAAAAGCATCCGCACAAACTGGGCGCATGGGGTGCGGACTCAAAGTCACATGTCGCCCATATGAACAGCGGTGATTTCTATGGCAATGAGAAATCGATTGTCATGAAAAACGGCGGCGATTTCAGGATTGTGCTGGTAGCCGCCGATGCGAAGAGTACGGTTTTGAAGGATAAATTGACCGCGTCAAAGGGTGAAGTCCTAGATGGAACCTTTATGAGCAAAAAGGCATTGCGGAAATTCTACGAAGAGCAGATAGAAGATGCGAAAAACAAAGGTCTGTTATTGTCGTTGCACCTCAAGGCGACGATGATGAAGGTGTCGGACCCCATCATGTTCGGTCATGCCGTATCCGTTTTTTATAGTGACGTGTTTGAAAAGCATGCGGCGGTTATTAAAGAACTGGGGGTAAATGTCAACAACGGCCTGGGTGATCTTTACGCAAAGATGCAGAACCTGCCGGAAGCCAAGAGAGCTGAAATCGAAGCAGACATTCAGGCTGTGTATAAAAAGCGTCCTGCACTGGCGATGGTTGATTCCGATAAAGGGATAACAAACCTGCATGTGCCGAATGATATAATCGTCGATGCCTCCATGCCCGTTGTTGTGCGTGAGTCAGGGAAGATGTGGGGCTCGGACGGAAAACTGCACGATACAAAAGCAATGATCCCCGACAGGTGTTATGCGACGTTTTATCAGGAAATAGTCGAAAACTGCCAGAGGTATGGCGCCCTTGATCCTGCAACAATGGGAAGCGTTCCGAACGTTGGCCTTATGGCGCAACAGGCGGAGGAATACGGGTCACACCCGACCACATTCCATATCCCGGCAGATGGAACCGTCCGTGTCGTTGATGCTTCGGGAAAGGTGTTGATGGAGCACAATGTCGAAGAGGGCGATATCTGGAGGATGTCCAGGGCAAAGGATATACCGATACAGGATTGGGTAAAGCTGGCCGTCAATAGGGCAAGGGCAACCGGAGCGCCCGCTGTTTTCTGGCTGGACAAAAACAGGGCGCACGACGCTCAAATGATCGAGAAAGTAAACAAATATTTAAAAGATCACGACACTAAAGGTCTGGATATTCGTATAATGTCTCCGGTAGAGGCCATGAGATTCTCGCTTGACAGAATCAGGGAGGGGAAAGATACTATTTCCGTTTCCGGCAACGTTATACGTGATTATCTGACAGACCTGTTTCCTATTCTTGAAATCGGCACCAGCGCCAAAATGCTCTCGATAGTACCTCTTCTGAATGGCGGCGGACTTTTTGAGACGGGAGCGGGCGGCTCGGCGCCCAAGCATGTCCAGCAGTTTCAGAAAGAAGGGTACTTGAGATGGGATTCGCTTGGGGAATTTACGGCGTTTGCCGCATCGCTGGAACATCTGGGTAATGCATTCAGGAATGAAAAAGCGAAAGCGCTGGCGGAGACGCTTGATCAGGCAATCGGCAAGTTCCTTGACAACAATAAGTCGCCCGCCCGCAAGGTCGGTCAGATCGATAACAGGGGGAGCCATTTCTACCTCGCGCTGTACTGGGCGCAGGCTCTGGCCGGACAGTCCAGGGATAAAGAGTTGCAGGCAAAATTTGACAAAGTGGCGCAGCAGCTTGGAGAGAATGAGGCAAAAATCAATGAGGAACTGCTTGCAGCCCAGGGTAAACCTGTTGACATGGGCGGTTATTATGATCCGGACAGGGTGAAGACAGCCAAGGCAATGCGTCCCAGCGCGACATTCAATGCAATAGTGGACGCCATCTGACAAGTGTGCAGTTAAATATAAGACAAAAATCTACGGAAAAAGGAGACGGTCATGGCAAGAAATAAAATCGCATTAATCGGTGGTGGTCAGATCGGCGGAGTGCTGGCTCAGCTCTGCGCCCTGCGTGAATTGGGCGACGTGGTCATGTTCGACATCGTAGAAGGGCTTCCCCAGGGGAAAATGCTTGACATCGCCGAAGCCGCTCCCGTTGACCGGTTTGACATTTCCCTGAAGGGTACGAACGATTACAAGGATATAGTCGGCTCCGACATCGTAATCGTTACCGCCGGCCTTCCCCGCAAGCCCGGCATGAGCCGTGACGACCTGATAGAAGTGAACTCAAAGATCATGACCCAGGTAGCCGAGGCGATCAAGCAGTACGCGCCCAAGTCCTTCGTAATCGTCATCTCCAACCCGCTGGACGCCATGGTGACCCTCTGTCAGAAGATCACCGGGTTCCCACACAATCGTGTTATCGGGCAGGCCGGGGTTCTCGACTCCGCTCGTTTTGCGGCGTTCATTGCATGGGAGTTGGGTGTCTCCGTCAAGGACGTCACCGCTGTAACCCTTGGGGGACACGGCGACGACATGGTGCCGCTCATCCGTTACGCCAGTGTCAGCGGTATCCCGGTTATGGAACTGCTTGAACGTAAATACAAGGACAAGAAGAAAGCCAGTGAAGTCATGGACGAGATGGTCAAGCGGACTCGCGGCGCGGGTGGCGAGGTGGTCGCGCTTTTAAAGACCGGCTCCGCATTCTATTCGCCTGCATCGTCCGCCATTGCCATGGCCGAATCCATCCTGAAGGACCAGAAACGCGTCCTTCCCGCTTGCGCCTGTCTCAACGGCGAATTCGGCGTCAAAGGCTACTACGTCGGAGTCCCGTGCGTCATGGGCGCCGGGGGGGTGGAGCGGATCATAGAGTTCGCCCTCGACGCAGAGGAGCAGGCGATGATGGACAAGTCCGTGAACGCCGTCAAGGGGCTTGTTGACAGCATGAAGTAACGGTCGTAGTAAAGTTGGGGGTAATTCGTATGAAGACCCAGACAAAATACGAAGAAATATTGTTGCATGAAATCAGGTCCATGCCTTCGCCGCTGCTACCCCAGGCGCTTAAAATGCTGCGGTCTTTGAAAGAGGGGGGCATAAGTGTCGCCAGGCATCAAGCAGTTGTCGGCGCCTCTAATACCGGGTTTTGCGGAGCGTGGCGGGACGACCGTTCAGCGGAGGAAATCATTGCCGATATTGAGGCGCACCGAAGCGGATTTGGCGGAAGAAGGGTTAACCTGTGAAATACCTGCTGGATACCGATACCTGTGTGTTCTGGCTCAAGGGGAACGAACGCATTGAGCAGAAGGTACTGTCTGACCCCGGATTACTTTTGACCCCGGATTACTTTGACAGCGGCCTTTTAATGGGTGACCCCGGAGCTACGGAGCCTTATTAGTGGGAGGTGACCGTTAAAATAAATCTGCCCCCGGATTTATTTTAACGTCGATGCAACTGGGGTAGCTTTAAACCATGCTGAAGATGTGATAGGATAGTCATGGAGTTTCATCTGCCAGAAATAGGTTCGTGGGGTGAAGAAAAATCAGCGTTGTCCGGTTAGGTTTTTGCATGGTTCTTTGAGAATAAAAAATTGAAAAATTGTCGTTGTGCTGCATTTTTTACTTGACTTTTAGTAAAAAAATCGGCCGGTCGCACTCGTAACTATC
>JBAQKZ010000122.1:0-5230 GCA_049301475.1 Geobacteraceae bacterium
TTCATCAAGGCCCGAGGGCATTATCCCTCACTAAGAGGCCGTATATACGGAAGCAATCCTGTCCCTGTCATTAAGTGAAATAACCCTTGCAAATAGGGGGGAGACCATATACGGACAACGCTGAAAATTTTTGACAAATAGCTTTGCCGGTTCAGGCCATCACGATAACCAACTCTTCCTTCTCCACCTTTCCCCCCTCCTTGCATTTCACCTCGGCAACCTTGCCGTCTTCCCTGGCCTTTAAGTTGGTCTCCATCTTCATCGCCTCTGTGACCATCAGCACGTCCCCTGCCTTCACCTCGTCACCGGCTTTCACGTTCAGCTTCAGCACCTTGCCCGGCATGGGCGCTCCGATATGCCTGGTGTTACCCTTTTCAGCCCTTTCCCGCTCCACCTCGTCGGACTGGGCGGAGAGGTCGCGCACCGTTACGGATCGGGCGTTGCCGTTCAACTCGAAATAGACCTGCCGCGTGCCGTTGGACTGTAGGCGGCCTATGGCGTTCAGCTTGATGATGAGGGTCTTGCCCGGCTCGATGTCCAGGGATGTCTTCTGTCCAGGCTCAAGTCCGTAGAAGAATATCGGCGTGGGGATGACCGAGATGTCGGAGTACTCCTGGCAATGCCGGTCGAACTCCGGGTAGAGGCGGGGATAGAGTATGGCGGAGATGAGCGCCTTATCGTCCACCTTGTGTCCCACTTTCTCTTCCAGCATCAGCCGCTCCTCGTCGAAATCCGCCGGTTCAAGAAGTTCGCCGGGGCGACAGGTTATAGGCTGCTCTCCCTTGAGGATGATTTTCTGCAGGTTTTCCGGCCACCCCTGGTAAGGCTGGCCGAGCATCCCCTTGAACATGCCGACCACCGACTCTGGGAATGAGAGATCCGCACCTTTTGTGAAAACGTCCTCGGTCTGAAGGTTGTTCTTGACCAGGAACATGGCCATATCGCCGACCACCTTGGAGGAGGGGGTAACCTTTACAATATCGCCGAAGAGGAGGTTGACCTTGTGATACATCTCCTTGCACTCTTCCCAGCGGGCGAGGAGACCAAGACCGGCTACCTGGGGCTTGAAGTTGGAATACTGTCCGCCTGGGATCTCGTGATGGTAGACCTCCGCCGTGCCGCTCTTGAGACCGGACTCGAAGGGGGCGTAGTAGTCGCGGACTGTCTCCCAGTAGTTGTCCAGCCCCTGTAGTCCGGGGGCCGAGACCATCGGATCGCGCTCGCTCCCTTCCAGGGCCGCCACAAGTGCGTTCAGGCTGGGCTGTGAAGTAAGCCCGGAGAGCGACGATAGAGCCGCGTCAACGATGTCCACCCCTGCCTCGCAGGCTTTCAGCAGCATGGCGCTGCCGTTTGATGAGGTGTCATGGGTGTGGAGATGCACCGGTATGCCGATATTTTCCTTCAGCGCCTTAACCAGCCTGTATGCGGCCAGGGGCTTGAGCAGGCCGGCCATATCCTTGATGGCCAGAATGTGCGCCCCCATGCGCTCCAGCTCTTTTGCCCTGTTCACGTAGTACTCCAGCGGGTATTTGTCCCGCCTGGGGTCGTTGATGTCACCGGTATAGCAGATGGCCGCCTCGCATATCTTGCCGGACTTTCTCACTGCCTCCATGGAAACACGCATGCCTTCGGTCCAGTTGAGGGAGTCGAAGACCCGGAAGATGTCGATACCCGAGTTTGCGGCCTCTTCCACGAATTTTTCCACCACGTTGTCCGGGTAATTGGTGTAACCGACGGCATTTGAGCCGCGCAAAAGCATCTGGAAAAGTATATTGGGGATCGCCTCGGAAAGCTGGTGCAGCCGCTGCCAGGGGTCTTCCTTGAGAAAAAGCATCGAAACGTCGAAGGTGGCCCCGCCCCACATCTCCAGGGAGAAGATGTCGGACGCCAGATACGACGTCGGCGCGGCTATCTTCAGCAGGTCGTAGGTCCGCATGCGAGTGGCGAGGTTGGACTGGTGGGCGTCCCGCATGGTTGTGTCGGTGATAAGGAGCTTCTTCTGCTCCAGTATCCATTTGGAAAGCCCGACGGCGCCGAGCTTCCTGAACAGGTTGCGGCTGCCGGACGGTCGCGGCTTGGTGAAGTCTACCTCCGGGACCCGCGCCTCAAGCAGTTCCGCCGACCTGAGCGGTTTGGTCACACCCGGCGAGCCGTTGACAATGACATTACCTATGAAATTGAGCACCTTGGTCGCACGGTCTTTTTTATCGGGGACCTGTAACAATTCCGGGTGCTTGTCGATGAACGATGTGTCGCAGTCGCCCTGCAGGAAGACCGGATGGGTGACGACATTTTCCAGAAAACCAATATTGGTCTTGACCCCGCGCACACGGAACTCCTGCAGCGAGCGGTTCATTATGTGGGCCGCCTCGGCGAAGGTCAGCCCCCAGGAGCTTACCTTGACCAGCAGGGAGTCGTAGTGGGGGGTGATTATGGCGCCGGTGAAGGCGTTGCCCGCATCAAGACGGACACCGAAGCCGGCGGCGGAACGATATGTGGTCAGTATCCCGAAATCCGGGGCGAAGTTGTTGGCCGGGTCCTCGGTGGTGATGCGGCACTGGATGGCGTAGCCCCGCATGTCGATGGCGCTCTGGGACGGAATGTTGATCTCCAAGTCCGAGAGCCTGAGGCCGGATGCAACCAATATCTGTGCCTGTACCAGGTTGCGACCGGTGATCATTTCCGTGACCGTGTGCTCTACCTGGATGCGGGGATTCATTTCGATGAAGTAATGCTTCCCATCCTGGTCCAGCAGGAACTCCACCGTTCCGGCGTTGCGGTAGTTGACCTGTCCGGCGATCCTGAGCGCCGCCGCGCATAGTTCCTCCCGTTGCGACTGGTTCAGGGAGATGGAGGGGGCGAACTCCACCACCTTTTGATGGCGGCGCTGAACGGAGCAATCCCGCTCGAAAAAGTGCACCAGGTTGCCGTAGTTGTCCCCCAGCACCTGCACCTCGATATGTTTGGGGTCGGCCAGATAGCGTTCCAGAAAGATTGCGGCGTTGCCGAATGAGGCCCCGGCTTCGCTACCTGCCGCCACAAGCCCTTCCAAGAGCTCTTTCTGGTTGTGAGCCACGCGCATGCCGCGTCCGCCGCCCCCTGCGGAGGCCTTGATGATAATCGGATAGCCGTGCTCCTTGGCAAATCGGAGGGCCTCCTCTTCCTTTTCTATCGGCCCATCAGTGCCGGGCACAACCGGCACACCGGCCGCGATGGCCGCTTTTCTTCCGGCCACCTTATCCCCCAGCGCACGCTGCATTTCGGCCGTGGGGCCGATGAAGGCAATACCCGCAGCCTCGCACTTCTCTGCGAATTCGGCGTTCTCCGCAAGGAATCCATAGCCCGGATGTATCGCGTCCACGTCCGCCTTCTGCGCCAGGGCGATGATCTCGTCGATCCCCAGATAGGCGTCGATGGGGGCCTTTCCCTTGCCGATAAGGTAGGCCTCGTCCGCCTTGTAACGGTACAGGGAGAGATTGTCCTCCTCCGAATATATTGCAACCGTGCCGATGCCGAGCTCTGTGCAGGCGCGGAAGATGCGAATGGCGATTTCGCCGCGGTTCGCCGCCATTACTTTCCGGAATTTTCTTTTTTGCATTGATCCTCCGTTGGCATTTAAAGGTTATGCGCAAATAAACCGGTATAATCCTTGTTGCAAAACTTTTAGTCTTGCTGAAATTATTTAGTTATTATAATTAGTTACAGGGATTTGTAAAAATGGATAAAATCAGATTAGGGGTTCAAAGTCAAGGATAAGTTTAATTGCCGATGTAATTGCCATTATTTCTCATTGATATCAGAAGCGGACCAAAATGACTATTGGAAACAATTGCGATGGGACTTCGACGTGTCCCTGGATCAACCAACTGCTCTAGCTTGACAAATACCGATCGTGTACCTATATTGACGGCTGTCATTGCAATGCGGGTACTCTGCAAAAAGTCGGATACCAGGGTTGATGCGCTCGCAAAATATCACAACAAGTCCCATCCCCCCTGATCCCCTCCCGTAAAGAGAGGGGGAAACACTTTTTGGGAATGCATCAAAATTGAGGTTGTTATTACTTTAGCGAAAGGATTTAAAGGTTCTTATTAATGCGGTCATTTCTCCGAAAGTTTCTCCCCTTCTTTGTCGCCGCCGGTGTTTTCAGCTTTGTCATGAACATGCTCCTCCTGGCCCCCGCCCTGTATATGTTGCAGGTCTATGACCGGGTGTTGGGAAGCCGCAGCGAAGAAACCCTCTTGTTCCTGACCCTGATACTGCTTCTTGCCCTGGTGGTCATGGGAACGATGGAGCTGGTCCGCTCCCGACTGCTGGTGCGGGCCAACAATGCCATTGACGCCCAGCTTGCCCCTTACCTGTTAAAGAAAATGGCCGAAGGCGCAACCTCCCCGGAAGGGAACAGGTACTCCTACGGGATTAAAGACCTGTCCGCCATAAAGGCCTTTCTGACCGGACCCGGAATACTGGCATTATTTGACGCCCCCTGGATGCCGGTCGCCATGATTATTCTCTGGTACATGCACATCTACCTGTTTCTGGTTGCGTTGGTCGGCGCGGTGCTGATGGTGGGGCTTACGGTTACGAACGAACTCCTGACCCGCAAGCCTCTTCAGGATGCCGGGGGCGTAGGCCGGATAGCAGGGCGTCACGTCGAGATTGCCCTGCGCAATGCCGAGGTGGTCAATGCCATGGGAATGCTTAAAGGGGTAACAAACCGCTGGTCCGGATTGAATGATCAAATGATCGCCCTGCAATCCAAGGCGAGTCGGCGGGCCGGGACGGTTTCCGGCGCAACCAAGTTCGTTCGACAGGCGCTACAGTCGATTGCTCTGGGTGTAGGCGCTTACATTGTCCTGCACGACTCCGCATTTACCGCCGGCATGATGATTGCCGGCACTATTGTGCTGGGCAAGGCATTGGGTCCCATAGAACAGTTGATAGCAGGCTGGAAGGGCTTTCTGGAGGCGCGCATCGCCTACGCTCGCCTGGATGACTATTTGAAAGCCCAGCATCTGGAGATCGAACCGATGGAGTTGCCTCCTCCGACCGGCCGGATATCTCTGGAAAAGGTCACTTTCGGTATCCGGGCAACCAATAAAGTCATTTTAAAAGATATCAGCATGGCGCTGTCGGCCGGCGAATCATTGGGAATCGTTGGTCCCAGCGCCGCCGGGAAGTCAACCCTGGCGCGCGTGATGGTCGGGGTCTGGAAACCGCTGCAGGGGAC
>JBAQKZ010000123.1:0-8791 GCA_049301475.1 Geobacteraceae bacterium
GCCGAACTTCAATCGCCAAATCCTCAATGTAGCTCTGCTACGTCTGCGGTTTGGCTCAATCAGTTCAGCCAAATCTGACCTAAATCTGAGCGCAATTTTGACCATGTTATTCATTTACAGTTCCTAATGGACGTTGTTTGTTGGTTTGCTAATGCTAACCTTGTTTATATATGCTTCAACACAGTCAATTGAGGTGTGGACCGTGCAATTTACAGGTATTCCATTTTGCTGGCTCCAAGTTGCAACTGGTATGAAAGAGCTGTTCACATAATGCAGCCGTGAGTAAACGGGCGATGACATTTTGCCGTTTCCGATCCATCCGAGAGCTTCACATTCTCTGCAACCATGAACAGCTTCAACTGCCAATCCCCATCTCTTGAATTCAATTATGCAAATTTATTTATAATATTGAGCAGAGCACCGGTACGGATATCAAGGGCACCTTCCGGACAGAGTTCCCTGCAACAGAAGCAATTGATGCAGGCATGATAATCGAAGTGTAGTCGGCCGTCCCTGATCTCTATGGCGTGGGGCGGGCAGGCCTCCTCGCATACGCCGCACAACAGGCACTTTTCGGGGATGACAATGGGGCGTGAGGTGAGATAATGCCTAAGGCGGTTCTTCACGAATGGAGGGAGTCCGAACTGGACGTCGGATATGTGCGGAAGCCGGAAATTGCCGACCCGCACTTCGTCGGGGTTCGTTCCGGCGATCGTGATGCTCTGCCGCTGGGCGCCGACAATGCAGAGTTTTTTTGCCACGCGCTCAACGTAAAGGAGCTTCTTCGGGATGCCAAGAATCTCTGCGGCTATCAGGTCCACAGCTACCGGGTTAACGCCGGCCAGCAACAGCCCCACATGCCGGGGGTCGCCGCTTCCAGGGCCGTTTCCCTCCATGGCGGTTATTGCATCAACGATGTTCAGGTCAGGTTGCCGCAGCAGGTATATTTCCAGGAGCATTCGGGCGAACCGCTCCCTGTCGGCCCCCGCCTTCAGGTGCCATCCGGCCTTTGCGGTTCCCACCACTGCGCCGAACAGGTTTTTCACGGCGCAGGTCATGGTCATCATCTCGTGGGTTTTGAGTTTTGGCAGGTTGATTATCCTGTCCGCTTCCAGATATGGGCGGGCCAGCTCAAAGCGCTTGAACATGCCGACGCCGACGACAGGCACAGGCTCGGTGAATTCTACCAGTTCCGCGCCTGTATCCTCGATAACGGCGAGGATCCCGGCCTTTTCCGCCACCTTGCGCAATCCGCCTATGCCGGGGGAATCACCTACCAGCGGTGCCCCGCCCGCTTCCCGCACCAGACCTATCACCGCTCGCAGCACCTCGGGATGGGTGGTCACCGCCTTTTCAGGGGACTTTCCGGTCAGAAGGTTTGGCTTTATAAGCACCCTTTCGCCGGGGTTGACGAATGCCCGCATCCCTCCAAGAGGCTCCAGAAGGCGGACTAATGCGGCCTTCACCGCATCCGGCTGATAATCTTCGGCTTTTTCAATGGCGACTAGATGCATGAGCCCTTCGTAAGAAGCATTTGGTAATTAATGTAGCATGGCGCATGCTCCCCGGCAACGCAAAAGCGGTTGAATTTTAACGCTTCATCGGCTAACTTACTCTAATGCAACAAGCCATTGATCATTTTATCCATTTCCTCGCCACCGAGCGTAACGTCTCAACTCACACCCTGAAAGCGTATGCCTCTGACCTTGCGCAATTCCGGGAGTTCGTCAGGCGGGAGGGTGGGGCCGACGTCGGTGCCGATGCGGTTGACCACCTCCTGATCAGGCGCTGGCTGGCGGTACTCCACAAGGAGCACAGGAAGAGCTCCATCGGCCGGAAGCTGGCGGCAGTCAGCTCTTTCTTCAGGTATCTCCTTCGGGAAGGGATGGTGCGGAAAAATCCCGCCGAGTTGGTGAGCTCCCCAAAAAAGGAGAAAAAGGTTCCGTATCACCTGAACATTGACGAGGTGACCGCGCTGGTTGAGGCCCCGCGGGGAGCGTCCATGCTGCCTTCGCGCGACCGGGCAATCCTAGAGGTCCTCTATTCGTGCGGCATACGGGTTGCCGAGCTTACAGGCATGGACGTTGGGGACGCAGACCTCCCGGAAGGAGTGGTGCGGGTTTTAGGAAAGGGCGGGAAGGAGCGGATAGTACCGCTCGGCAGCCATGCCAGACTGGCCGTGGCGGCATATCTTCAGAAACGCAATAATCCCCTGCCAACTGCGCCGCTCCTTCTGAACGCCCGTGGCGGGCGGCTTACCAGCCGGAGTGTGGCGCGCACCGTGGACAAATACATCCAGCGCATAGCAACCATGAAGAAGATATCCCCCCATATCCTTCGCCATACCTTCGCCACCCACATGCTGGAGGGGGGAGCGGATCTGCGCGCCATCCAGGAATTTCTCGGCCACGCTTCCCTATCCACCACTCAGAAGTACACCCATGTGAGTATCGACCGACTTATGGAGGTATATGACAAGGCGCACCCCAAGGCGAAGAGTTAGAAAATATGGTATACTTTGCCATAAATCAGTATCCAATCGGTCGCAGTCAGCCGCTCATACACGCGCCTCTGACCCGAGGAGTTTGCCAATGGAAAAAGAGTTGACGATAATCTTCAAGGATGGGCGCAGGGAAGAGGGAACACTGGTTAGTCCGTTTGAGCCATATAAGAACGAAATAGATGTTATTTCTCGCAATGATGGGAATAGGTATGTCTTCTCCCTGAGTGAAATCTGCTGCGTCGCCATGATGAGTAAGCCGACATGGCATGATGCCTGCGGAGGAGAAGAGCGCACGGAAGAAGTTGAACTCATTACCGGTGATCGGTTTCAGGTGCACCCCGCTGCGCATCAGGAATTTCATAACGGCTATTACTGTGTGCCGGGCGATGATGTTACTACGTTCAAGAGTTTTTTCTTTACAATTCACGGCATAAAGGCGCGCCGACAGCTTCGGCTGGTGGGAGAGATACTCAAGGATGAAGGATTAATCACAAATACTGACCTAAAAGAGGCTTTGAGCCAGCAGAAGAATTTGCGGGACCGACGGATTGGCGAAATCATCTCCGAGGTGAACCGGCTACCACGGGAAACCATTGAAAAGGCCATTAAGGACAACGTCACCAACAAGAA
The DNA here is from genome assembly GCA_049301475.1 of Geobacteraceae bacterium. Lineage (GTDB taxonomy): Bacteria > Desulfobacterota > Desulfuromonadia > Geobacterales > Geobacteraceae > JBAQKZ01. The sequence goes on from JBAQKZ010000123.1 coordinate 3,134, forward strand.
AGCGCCGCAGAACGCCCGTGTGGGCGACATCCTGGTTGCCGCCGGACTGGTTACAAGGGAACAGGTTGAGGAAGCCCTCCAGCACCAGTCAGCGGGGAAGAAGAAAAAAATCGGGACGCTTCTTATCGAGCGGGGATTAATTACCGAAGATCAACTCCTTCTCGCACTGGCCACCAAGTTCCGGATGCGCTTCCTGAGCGCGTCAGACATGACGCCGAGCCAGAAAGCCCTCCAGGTTCTCTCCCGGGGAATGGCCAATCGCTTGCAAGTTTTACCACTGGAAATCAACGGCAGAACAATTGTCGTTGCAACCTCGGAGCCCACCGACAGCGCCATCGGCGACAGCTTGCGATTCATGACAAACTGCAATATTGAACTGGTGGTTGCCCCTTCCAAATTGATTGCGGCTGCTATCGACCGATTCTACAATGAGACTGAAGACTCGGTTGATGCACTCATCGACGAGATGCATGAAGAGCAGGTTACTGTCGTGGAACAGACCGAAGATGCCGCCGTGATAGAACCGGATTCGAAGGTAGTCAGGTTTATAGACTGGGTGCTCATCGATGCCTACCGTAAAGGGGCATCCGACATACATTTCGAGCCGGGCCTGGATAATAGCCCTTTCGTGATCCGTTACCGGATCGACGGCCAATGCTTTATCGCACACCAGATTTCGACGACGTACAGGAGATCAATAGTATCAAGACTCAAGATCATTGCCAATCTTGATATCGCAGAGCGGCGCAGGCCACAGAGCGGCAAGATTCTCCTCCGTTTTGAAAACACCAAGCTGGAATACCGGATGGAAATCACCCCCACAGTGGGTGGGCAGGAGGACGCGGTACTACGGGTGCTCTCCACTTCCAGTCCGCTGCCGCTCGACAAGATGGGGTTTGCTCAGCACGACCTGATTCGTTTCAGGGAGATACTGGGAAAGCCCCACGGCATCATCCTCTGTGTGGGACCTACAGGATCGGGCAAAACCACTACTCTGCACTCGGCTTTGGCTGCTATCAATACTCCGGAACGTAAAATATGGACTGCCGAAGACCCTGTGGAGATAATCCAGCCCGGATTGCGACAGGTTCAGGTCAATTCCAAAATAGGGTTTACGTTTTCCGAGGCGCTTCGGTCATTTTTGCGCGCCGATCCTGATGTGATAATGATTGGTGAAATGCGCGATCCGGAAACGGCAAAAACGGCGATAGAGGCATCGCTTACCGGCCATCTGGTCTTCAGCACCTTGCACACCAATAGCGCCCCCGAGACTGTTGTCAGGCTTATCGAAATGGGAATCGACCAGTACAATTTCGCCGATGCGCTTCAGGGTGTCCTGGCACAGCGCCTGGTCCGCAAGTTTTGTGATCACTGCAAGGTTCCTTATACTCCTTCAGTGTCGGAATATCAGCATTTGGTAGGACTTTACGGTGCCAAGTGGTTCACTGCGCACGGGTTGCCCCAATACCATGATGGGCTGAAATTTATGGCCAGAGGAGGCTGTGAACAGTGTGAAGGTGTCGGTTACAAGGGACGCGTAGCCCTCCACGAACTTCTCGTAGTGACCGACAGCTTAAAGGAAACAATAAAAACAATGGTTTCCGTGGAGAAACTCAGGGAGATGGCGCTGGAGGAGGGGATGAGAACTCTGAAGATGGCTGGAATCCAAAGAATTTTTAATGGTATTACTGACCTGGAGCAGGTTGGAGCTGTCTCTATTTAATATTGAAAGGAAATGTCATGTCTGAATCCCAGAGCAATGTAACATGGGAGAATATATTCAATGCCGCTCCATATAACCGTGAATTGGGGTTGAAGCTCGGTCCGGTGGTGGATGAGTGGTGTGAGCTGGAGTTGCCATACCGTGAATGCCTAGTGGGCAATCCGGAAACCGGGGTGCTGCATGGAGGCGTTATCACCGCGCTTATCGATGTTGCGTTCGGTGTTGCAATCCAACACCTGCTGCCGGAGTATCGACCGAGGGCCACTCTCGATTTGCGCATCGACTACCTCAAACCGGCAACGCCTGGCAAGACGGTGTACGCCGCCGCTACCTGCTATAAACTGACCGCCCAGCTTGCCTTCGTACGCGGAGTCGCCTACCACGAAACGCGCCATAACCCTATATCCACCGGAGTGGGAATATATATGTTCACAGACGGTGCAAATCCGGCAACATCAGAGGAATCAAGAAATGAAACTTTCTGAAACCATTCAGGTCGCGCGAGCCAATCAAGAGTGGGGCACGCTCGTCGAGGCTATTCCATTCGCGCGTTTTCTCGGCCTTCGGATAGATGTAAAGGGTGACGAGTTCACCTGCATCATGCCGTTCTCTCCAAAACTGATCGGCAACCCGATTTTGCCCGCGCTGCATGGCGGGGCGACAGGCGGGTTTCTGGAGTGCGCCAGTATTTTCTATCTTCTCTGGCAGATGGAATCCACAGCTGTGCCCAAGACTATCGATTTCAATGTTGATTATCTTCGTTCAGGGAAGTCAAGGGACACGTTCGCCAATGTCTACATGGTCAAGCTCGGACAGCGCGTTGCAAATGTCCGCGTTGAGGCATGGCAATCGAGCCCCGACAAGCAGATTGCGGTCGGGCATGGCAATTTTCTGTTAAGCGCTTGAGACCTAAAGTAATTAAACCCCTCGGAACCGGATATCAAACATGATCTTCATCCAGCGCCGAATTCATGGAAAATTCTTGGCGCAAATAATGTTTATGTGCTATATTGGCGACTTACAACCATAACAACGTTTGTTTACTTCACGCGATTCCAAATCAAAAATGATATCAAGACGATGAAGCCGACGAATCCAAGGTCGCTTAAACAAAGGAGGATTTACCATGAGCACAGCGGTATCCAAGACCAACGAATCGACAGGTTATCTGATGGATCCGGCCTCGGCCGGAGTGACATTGGGAACTCCCGGCATGCCAACCGAACAGGGGTGGAAGACTGTCACTCCTGAGATGTGGAAGTTCAGGTGGGGGGTTGCCGACAAGATAATGGTGTTAGAGCCGGACTATTACAAGGATAGGGATTGGTATGTAGACACGACCAAGGCCGATATTCTGTCCGAGATGTATGCGGGCAATCCTGACATGCACCCGGCCGATCTCGCGGCCGACGCCCTGATCAGATACCTTGACAGCCAGAGGATCGACATCCGGCCGTACGACTACCTGCTTGGGCTGCATTCCAGCGACCCGCACGGCATCCTTTTTGATCCGCTTGGTCAGCCGTGGATGCAGTTTGCCGCAGCGAGGGATCAGGCCGGGAAAGAGCGGATTTGCCGTTGGGATGGCGACAAAAAGGTCGTCCTTGACGACGGTCGGTACGAACGGATGGAGAAGCTTGCCACTGCCTATAACACGGTTTTCAAGGTCAAGCCCGAGCTTACCGAAGAAGAGTTCCAGATGTACTACTGCCCGCAACAGCCGGGGAGATACTTTGAGCCTGTCGGAACCAGCGGCATGCGCGCCAATCCGGATCATGACTGGTATCTGGACCTGGGGCTGAGAAAAATTATCGAACTCAAGCAGAAACGGATGGAGTGGTTCGAGCAGGAGCTTAAAGGGGCAACCGGCCAACGGGTAGATGAACTGAAAGAAAATATCGTCAATTCCAAGGCGACCATCCGCGTAGTCGAGGGGGTTATCCGCTGGATCAAGAGGCACGCTGCCGAGGCTCGCCAGGCGATTTCCCGCATGCCGGACAGCAAGGCCAAGGCAATCTTAGAGCAATCGGCGGCCAACTGCGAATGGGTGGCCGAAAACGCCCCGCGCACCCTCGGTGAGGCCTTGCAACTCTACTGGTCCTGCTTCATGATTGACTACTGCATTGAAACCCCTTGCGCCACACTGACCTTCCTGCCTGACCGCGTATTCTGGAAATGGTACGAAAAGGATGTTGTCAAGGACAAGAGCCTGAGCCGTTTACAGGCGGGCGAAATGCTGGCCTGCTACGCAGCCAAGTTCCACGAGATCGGTGGAACAACGGCGCGGTTCGGCGGTCTCGCCAAGGCCGGCCAGGGGACCCGTGACTGGGCGGTGATCACCATAGGCGGTCAGCTCACTGACGGGAGCAACGGCGTAAACGATCTCACCATGCTGATTCTCGACGTCTGGGACGGCTATCGCTTCCACTATCCCGACATCAAATTCCGGTGGTGTACCAAGACCAAAAAGCAAGATTTGAGAAGGGTTGTCGAGGTAATGCGCTCCGGCATGGGCACCCCTTCCATTCGTAACGACGAGATTGCCATACCGAGCATGCTCGATCACTATCGTGACATCACTCTCGAAGAGGCCCGGAACTGGGGTGTTGTCGGTTGTAACACCCCAGGCACGACCACCAACTCCAAGGGTGCTTGCCGACGTGATGCGTTTGTCACTCAAACAACAAAGGCAGTGGAATTTGCTATATTTAACGGGCGCGACCCCGAACCTGGTTTTGAGTGGTTCAAGTCCGTAGAGACCGGAGACCCGACCCTATTCAAGGAGTTCGAGGAATTCTACCAGGCCTGGCTCAAGCAGTGGGAATGGATCGTCAAAACAGAAATGAGGCTGCGCAACCATGTGTACACAACGCTGAAGGGGACACTTCGTCGTCCATTTGTCAGCGCGCTGTACAAGGGATGCCTGGAGACCGGCGATGACATCATGATGTTGGACATGCCAGGCCTCTCCTTCCAGACCATCGTCGGCTGGGTGGATTCGATGGACAGCCTGGCTGGGGTGAAATATTGCGTATTTGAACAGAAGAAATACACCATGACCCAACTCTTCGATGCGATCAAGGCAGACTGGGTGGGCTTTGACAGGATGCGTCAGGATTTCAAGAACGCGCCTAAGTTCGGCAACGACAACGATTTTGCCGACAGCATCATGATGCGTGCGACTAAGGACGTTTACGAAATTGGCCGGACCATCAGGGACGAAAGAGGGGCTCTTGGGGTCTACACGAACGCGCTCTCCGTCAGTCTGATGTTCATGGCGGCCCCGGTAATCGGCGCTCTTCCTAACGGTCGTAAACGCGGGGAAGCGCTGTGCGACGGCGGCATCAGTCCTCAGGCGGATTTTGACATGTCCGGACCGTGGGCGAGAATGAGTTCAGCAATGAAGATCGACCAGGCAAAGTTCAAGGCATACATCTACAACCAGAAGTTCGACTTTTCTTCCGTGGAGGGCGAGACCGGGCTTGACAAGCTGACCGACTTTGTCACTGCCGGGCTTAATGGCGGTATGTCGCAGTTGCAGTTCAACATGGTGTCTCATGACATGCTGATGGACGCGAAGAAGCACCCGGAGAATTACCCCTACCTGTCGGTGCGTGTGTCCGGCTATACGGCGTTTTTTGTCGGCCTGCCGGAATTCATGCAGGATGCGGTTATGTCCCGCGTGGATCACAAACTCTGAAAATGACCTGAAATAATTGAGATATGAAGGGGGGGGGGATGTAACCATTCTGCCCCCTTTTTTTACAAACCAAGCTATTTATGAACCAACAAAACCGGAACAAAACAAAACCGTGAAAAAGCACAAGGTCTCAACAGAATAATACCAATTTCAAATCAAAGATGCAGTCAAGGCGGCGAGGATTGAGGCGACGAAGGCATACAGCCAGTATGTTGAGGAGCCGAAGACGAGCCAA
>JBAQKZ010000124.1:0-8050 GCA_049301475.1 Geobacteraceae bacterium
GCGGTACGCCGTCTGCATCTTGCCCATGTGGTTATCACAAGCCCGACCCGCGATGATCTGGCGGACGGCGGCGCAGACCTCTATGCCGCGACTGTCGCCGCGATTCGGATCATAGCGCCCAAGACAAGGATCGAAATCCTGATCCCCGACCTCATGGGGGAGCGGACGCAGATAGAGGTGGTAGTTGCGGCCCAACCGGACATAATCGGCCACAACCTGGAGACCGTCCCTCGCCTGTACCACGTCCGGAGCGGGGCCGACTACCAGCGTTCGCTGGCTGTTCTGGAAATCGTCCGGGAGCTCGCACCTGACCTGCCGACCAAATCGGGGCTGATGCTGGGTCTGGGGGAAACAGAGGCCGAGCTATATCAGGTACTGGCCGACCTGAGAAAGGCGGGTTGCGACTACTTAAGCATGGGGCAATACCTGCAACCGAGCAAAAACCACTACCCGGTGCAGCGCTTTGTCGAGCCGGAAATGTTTGATCGCTATCGTGACCGGGCGCTTGCGATGGGCTTTGCTCATGTGGAAAGCGGCCCCTACGTGCGCAGTTCCTACCATGCGGAACAGTACCGGCAGGTGGAGAGAAAGAAACAAACGCCCGATACCGGGCTTATACCAATTTCAAATCAAAGATGCAGTCAAGGCGGCGAGGATTGAGGCGACGAAGGCATACAGCCAGTATGTTGAGGAGCCGAAGACAAGCCAACGAAGAGGGCGCTTTGATTTGGAATTGGTATTACTGAAGAATAACCACGGTCACACCCTCCCCTCCCTCAAACTGCTCCCCTCCCCTGAAGGAGCTGACCAGCGGGTGGTCGCTCAGGTGCTCTCTCACGGCCCGCATCAGTGCGCCGGTCCCCTTGCCGTGGACAATTCTCACCTCGCCCAGCCCCCCAAGCACGGCATGATTTAAAAATGTCTCAAGCCTCGACAGGGCCGGGTCTATCCGCAAGCCGACCAGTTTGAGACTGTTCGGCTCCTCAATATCCGGAGTTGATTTGCGAGGCTCACGGCTCTTAGGCCTCTTTCCCTGTGGTGGAGAGGCGTCGGACATCGGGATATCGAGCTCCATACGCCCTGCCCTTACCCGCAGCCTGCCATGCCGAGCGTCCACGGCCAATACCGTCCCATCGTACCCGATGGAGCGGATAAAGACAGCCTCCCCTTCCTTTATCTTGTCAGGCGCCAAGACGTTTTCGGGGTGAAGCTCGCAAATTTTTTCATCCGCCATCTCTTCCATCGCGGCCAGTTGTAGCCTGGCTTCGCGGGTTTTCCCCAGTCGCGCCTCCTCCAGAAGGGCATTTATATCCCGGCGGGTGTTCTGCGCCAGATCGCGTGCATCCTGGTAAGCCTTTTCAAGAATCTCACGCTGTCGCTCCTTCGCCTCATCAAGGCGATGAACCTCGAGCCGTTCACGTTCCACAAGCTCATCCTCCCGTCGGCTGATAGAGGCCAGTAACGCTTCGTAGTTTATTCGCCGTTCCTCCACCTCCGCCAGAAGCGCATTGAAGTCAGTCTCCAGGCGGCCCGCCAGCTCTTTTGCGAAGGCGATTACAGAATCCGGAAGGCCGTAGCGACGCGCCACCTCCAGGGCATGTGACTGGCCAGGCTCGCCGGTTTTAAGACGGTAAAGCGGCGCTAGCGCCCGGCGGTCGAACTCCATGGCAGCATTGACCATTCCGGGCGTCCGGTGAACGAACCCCACGATTTCGGTCAGATGAGTGGTTGCAAAAACCAGCGCGCCCTTCTCATGCAGCTCCCTCAGCACCGCGCAGGCAATGGCCGCCCCCTGGCCAGGCTCAGTGCCTGTGCCGAGTTCGTCGAGAAGCACTACGGAACCGGCGTCGGCCTCACGCAGGATTGCCGCGATCCGGGAAACGTGGGCAGAAAAGGTGGAAAGGCTCGACTCTATGGACTGATCGTCGCCGATGTCGGCCAATAGACTCGTGGCAAATGGGAATTCCGATGAAGCCGCAGCCGGCACCGGTATGCCGGTAAGCGCCATAAGCAGCATCAGCCCGGCGCTCTTGACGGCGATAGTTTTGCCTCCGGCGTTCGGTCCCGTTATTACCATGACCCTGTCCGGCGTATGTGCGCTATTATCAAGGATTTCTGCTCCGAGTTCCAGATCAAGCGGCACTACCTCCCTGCCGCTTTTACTTGCCTGCATCATGAGGAGAGGGTGGCGCCCCCCCGCTATGCGCAGTTTGCCCGTACAACTGATAACTGGGGCCTCCGCCTGAATGAGTTCTGCAAACCGTGCTATGCTGTTAAGGACATCTATCTCCACAATGGTCTGGAACTGCTCCCCGATTGCCGCGGCATCCTCCCTGATCCAGTGGCATATCTGACGAAGTATCCGTATCTCCTCAACCTTCTCATCGGCAAGCAGGTTCTCAAGCTCATTTGCAAGGCCGATGATCTCCAAAGGCTCAATAAATGCGGTTTCGCCCGAGTTGGATACGTCATGCACCACGCCCGGCACCATCCCCTTTGCGTCCATCCGCACCGGGATGACCCACCGCCCTCCCCTCTGAGTGATGAATTCATCCTGAAGAAAAATGGCGGTCTGCCGTTCCCGGACGATCTCTTCGAGGCGCTTGCGGACCCTCGCGGTGAGCGCCCGTTTGCGGCCCCTAAGGTCGAAAAGGAGCTGTGACGCCGTATCGAGTATATCCCCTTCCTGATTGATAGAGCGCTCAAGCGCCGCCAGCAAGTCTGGAAAGCCGGCCACCCCCCCGGACAGCTCCAGCATCAGGGGTATATCGGCACGGTCGGCGAACTGCCTCCCCAGGAGGGCCATAATCCGCAAGGTGGGTATGAAGGCCAGCAGTTCAAGTGGATCAAGGATAGACCCTTCGGGGCGAACCCGCTCAAGCGCATCCCTTAAATCCTCGAATGGGGCAAGCCGGAGAGGAATGTTCATCCCGGCAAGTCGGCGGATTTCGCCCACCTGGCCGAGGCGCAGTTCTATGACGCTCTTATCCTCCAGCGGACAGAGCTTAAGCGCCGCCTCGCGAGAGGGGTCGCTGTTTGTGAAGCCCGCAACGGTCTGTAGAATTTTATCGAATTCCAGGGTGTGTAAGGTTTCAGTGGGGATCATCAGGGGATATCCTTAACAATTTGCAATGGGCTAGGATTGTTGTAATTTAGCCGGACAGCGCTTGTCAAACGATTTAATGGCCCCGCAACGAAATGACAAGAGTGGCCTCGCTCATAATCTGTTGACAGGTGGCCATGCGGCGGGGTATTAAAGTTATTGAGTAAGTGCAAAGGAGCGCGGAAAAAACATGCTGAAAATTGATTTTGACAAGATGGGAGGGCTCATCCCCGCAGTCATCCAGGACTTTGAGAGCGGCGAGGTGCTTATGGTGGCGTTCATGGACGAAAAAACCCTGAATCTTACGCTGGAAAGCGGTAAAACCTGGTTTTTCAGTCGTTCACGCAACAAGTACTGGATGAAGGGAGAGGAGTCCGGAAACACCCAGGAGGTAATGGAGGTTCTAACCGACTGCGACGCCGACACCGTGGTAATCAAGGTCAAACAGAACGGTCCGGCCGCCTGCCATACCGGCAACAGAAGCTGTTTCTACGTCAGATGGGAAAACGGGGAATGGGTGGAACATTCAAACCCGCTGTTCGACCCGAAGGACGTCTATGGAAAGTCCTGATTTTCTAACTGCGAGACCTATTTAATATCGTTGAACGCAAATATCGAGGAGATTACATCATGTCAAACCTGTTGAAATTCGGCATCCCGAAGGGAAGCCTTGAAGACGCCACCGTAGATCTGTTCAAGAGTGCAGGATGGCGGATCACCCTTTCGTCGCGCAGTTATTTTCCAGGAGTGGACGACGAGGAGATGAACTGCAAACTGATCCGTCCGCAAGAGATGGGGAAATACGTGGAGCGTGGAACCATCGACGTCGGGATCGCCGGACGCGACTGGGTGCTAGAGAACGATTCGGATGTCGTGGAGATATGCGAGCTTGTCTACTCCAAGGTTTCCCGCAGGCCGGCGCGCTGGGTGCTGGTCGTGAATCAGGATTCACCGGTCAAGGGGCCGGAAGACCTGCACGGCGCGACCATCTCCACCGAGCTGGTCGGCTTCACCAAGCGATACTTCGCGGAACGGAACATTCCGGTAAATGTCGAATTTTCGTGGGGCGCCACCGAGGCCAAGGTTGTGGACGGCCTGTGCGACGCCATAGTCGAGGTTACTGAAACCGGCTCCACCATTCGCGCCAACGGCCTGCGCATAGTCTGCGAGTTGATGGAATCCTCGCCTGTGATGATCGCAAACAAGGCGGCCTGGAATGATCCATGGAAGCGGGACAAGATCAACCAGATCGCCACAATGCTCAAGTCGGCGCTCTCCGCCGAAAATATGGTGGGACTCAAGATGAACGCCCCGGCGGACCGGGTCGAAGCGATAACCAAAATACTCCCCAGCCTCAAGAACCCCACGATTTCACACCTATACAACTCGGACTGGCTCTCCGTCGAGAGCGTGCTTCACGAGAAGGAGGTGCGCCGTATCATTCCCGAGCTGATAAAGATCGGCGCACAGGGGATCATAGAATACCCGCTCAGCAAGATTATCTGATATGGCATACCTGAATCCGTGACGCTTTCATGGCTTCTCTCACTTAAATGCCTCTGCCCTGGCATTTCAGGACATAGCGGCCACATTTGCGAAGTTGACCCGGCAAAGCTGTTGTGATACCGCGCAGGCAACGATTGGCCCCGGCATTACGCTCGCTCCGCCATTCAATCGTCACGGATTCAGGGTATAGCCAACCCAGCCATGCAAATATTCCTATTTATTTTGTCCCTTGCCACGCTCCTTTTTTTCGCCATATTTGCCCTGCAACTGGCCATCTGGCACCGCTTTGTCAGGTTCCTGCGGGACATTCCTCCCGCAACGGCATTTCCTGCCGTATCGATCATCATCCCTGTCAGAAACGAGGAGCGCAACCTTGAAGAGGCGCTCAGGTCGGTGCTTGCCCAGGAGTACCCCAACCTGGAAATAATTGCAGTCGATGACCGATCCACCGACCGGACCGGCGGCATACTTGCGGAGATGGCCAGGCAGCGCCACGGCTTGCGGGTGATAAGCGTTATTGATCTCCCTGTCGGCTGGCTTGGAAAGAACCACGCCCTCCATCTCGGCGCAGACAAAGCGCGGGGCGACTACCTCCTGTTCACCGACGCAGATGTGGTGATGACCCCTGACAGCCTCAGCCGCGCCATGGGGCAGATGCTCGCTGGCGGACTCGACCACCTGGCGGTAGGTCCCCAGGTGACCATGCAGGGGGCGCTTCTCAACATGTTCGCCGGCGCATTCCTGATCTTCTTCACTCTCTACGCCCGCCCCTGGGCGCTAAAGAACCCCAGGAGCAAGAGCCACATAGGCATCGGAGCCTTCAATCTTGTGCGAGCCAGCGCCTACAGGTCGGCAGGGGGCCACACCGCAATCGCCATGCGTCCCGACGATGACATGAAACTCGGAAAGCTCCTAAAAATGCACGGCTTCAGCCAGGAGTTGGTGTCTGGAAAGGGAATGATACGTGTGGAATGGTACGCCTCGCTGGGCGAGCTTGTGCAGGGTCTTGAGAAGAACTCCTTTGCTGGCATAGAGTACCGGCTGTCGGCGCTGATAGCCATCACCCCGGTCGTATTTGCCCTCTTTGTGTGGCCTTTTGCCGCACTACTCTTGACAAGCGGCGTTACGCAACTCTTAAACGCCGCCGCCATTGCCATTCTCGCCATTATATACCTCTACAGCGCCCATCTCTATGGCGTCCGTGCGCGGTACGGGGTTGGCATCCCTCTGGCGACCCTCCTCTTTGTCTACATCCTCTGGCGCTCGGCCTTTACCATTCTCAAAAACGACGGCATCGACTGGCGCGGCACCCACTACCCCCTCGACAAGCTGAGGGCGAACAGACTCTAAAGGAGCCCCACGCCTCTCACACCGGGAACTCCCTGAAGCGGGCCACTGCCTCCGGGATCTCCTCCTCACGGATGTTGCCGAAGGCGAGCCGCAGGTAATCGGTCAGTCCAGGGCCGAACACCTCGCCTGGGAGTGGCGCTAGTTGGACGTTTCTATTGCAAATTACACCACAATGGTGTATAAAATTCCCATGGCCGATAAACGGAAACCAACATACGATCTTGATGCGTTTAAGGCCACTTTTGCGAGCGTTGAAAGGCTTGCCGTAACTGGTACAGCGCTTCGCGGCGCTGCCGCGCTTGGTTATGGGCGCAGTGATATTGTGGCTACAATTCAGACAATGCAGCGCGGTCATTTCTACAAATCTATGACATCTTATGCCGATACCCGGTTATGGCAAGACGTGTATCATGTCCCGTCTCCGGCGGGTGTGCTGTATGTAAAGTTTACCGCCGATGTCATAACCGAGTTTTTGCTGCTGTCATTCAAGGAGAAAAATAATGACTAATCCCGTCTGTCCGAAAACCGGGGCGCCAATGTATCGTGGCGTGCGTCCCTTGGCTCTTACCTACAAAGGAAAGAGCATAACTTTCGATATGCCTGGCTGGTATTGTGACCAATCAGACCAGAGCATCCATACCGGCGAAGACATGAAAGCCTCTGACCGAATGCTGAATCTCCTCAAGGCAAGATGTGAAGGGCTGCTTGAGCCAAAGGAAATTCGTCGTATCCGTAAGAAGCTTCATCTCACGCAGGAAGCGGCAGGGCTCCTGATCGGTGGTGGTCCACGGGCTTTCCAGAAATACGAGAGCGGTGGTTTATTGCCGAGCCGCGCAGTCAGTAACGCTCTCGTCTTGCTGGATCATGACCCTGATGCATTGTCATTGCTCAAGGCGCATTGTAAGGCCGCGTAGGCTTTATGATCCTGCAATTACTTCCAGTGTCACGACAACGTGATAAGGCACACCGGCTCTGCGGGGGCTTTTCCCCGCTGACCGGTGCTGCCGTTGGTTGAATATTCGGTTTTTCGGCTGTGTTTTCGTGTGGAGGCGAGATTTTAAGCGGCATGCAGCTTTTTTATACGTCCAGTAGAGCGTGTTGTTTGACCTTCTGCTTTTCTGGGTACCATATCATTAACTAATCGTAATTCCAAGCGACAGCCGAGTGCGTGTGCGTATTTTTCTAATGTAGCGATTGATGGAGAATGTTTCCCTCGCCCTGATTCAAGACGGGCTACAGCGGACTGTGTTGTGCCGATTCGCTCTGCTACCTCAGCTTGTGTGACACCTGCGGCAGCACGAGCTTTGAGAAACTCGTCAAGGAATCGGAACTCTTCATCCAGTTGATCATATTCTGTTTTTACATCTGCCCTTTCAAGGGCACGGGCTTTAAGTTCTTTGTGAGTGAGCATTTTTGTACTCCTTCATTCTTCGTTGTGCCGTTTCAAGCTCTCTCGGCGGTGTTTTATCAGATTTCTTGGTGAATTGATGCAACATAACTATTTTTCGGCCAACCATTGTGCAATAGAAAACCCGTGCTATTCCCTCAGTAGCTTTCAGCCGCAATTCAAAAAGTCCATCTCCCATTGCGCGACTATGAGGCATACCGAGATCTGGACCGTAGACCTCCATTCTATCGGAATACCGGAGATAGCGACCGAGAAAACCAGGCGGCATTGCGAGGATTTCTTCTTGTACTGAATCGTTGTAGTACGTGATTGTCCAAGTCATGGCAACACTATAGCATATTTGCTATTTTCGGTCTATCAGATTTTTGAGCATATGAGGAGCGTTCCTCTTTCTCTTGAAATCATATGCAACTGTCCAAGGCATAAGATTTGGGGCCGGGCGTTTTTCCCGGCCCCAGCCAGTTCCAGATACGCTGCCGAGACCTCCTGCTGAGAAGCCATTTGTTACCTATGTGAGGAAATTATGCCCAATATAAGGAAGTGATGTTATTTTTTGTCAGCGTTGTCCGTATATGGTCTCCCCCCTATTTGCAAGGGTTATTTCACTTAATGACAGGGACAGGATTGCTTCCGTATATACGGCCTCTTAGTGAGGGATAATGCCCTCGGGCCTTGATGAAATA
>JBAQKZ010000125.1:0-7109 GCA_049301475.1 Geobacteraceae bacterium
CGGTGTACGGCTCGTAAATGGTTTCAAAGTCCTTCAAGGAATCAATTGCTACCCCTACTCGCCCTACCTCGCCTTCGGCCCAGGAGTCGTCGGAGTCATATCCGCACTGCGTGGGAAGGTCCATTGCCATGTTTGGGCCACCTTTGCGCCCCATGGCATGCATCCGTTTCAGGTAGTCACGATAATCCTCAGGCGTCCCGAATCCGGCGTATTTACCTACGCTCCCGGTGCCCCACTCATTAAGTGCGGACGCCTTAGCCATTTTGTCGGCAAATACCTGCCACTTCGGGAGTGGATCGTTCCCGGCCGTAAAGGGATATTGTCCCGGAAATCCAACCTTCCCGAGAAAATCAAAATCACCCGTTGATTCAGGCGAATAAAACCGCAATGGATTCTTTTTCAAGCCGTTCTTCTCCAGAAGCTTGCCGACTACGCGCTCTTCCCACTCGCTCCTCGCCTGTTTGATGCCTTTGTCGTCTGATTTCATTGCGTGACTCCTCCCTTATTAATGTTTAAAACGATCATTAAAATATCTTTTGGCGCTTCTGTACCGTTGTTCCCGCAGAATAATCCGATTATTTATTGACTCATCGACTTTATCTTGTCTATAAGAAGAGGCAGGGCCTCCCTGTAATCCGCCACCAATCCGAAATCAGATATTTTGAAGATGTTGGCCTCTGGATCCTTGTTGATGGCAACGATTTTCTTGGAATTAAGACAACCGGTTACATGCTGCGAGGCACCGGATATGCCGACAGCGATGTATAGGTCGGGGTTGACGATTTTCCCTGTCTGCCCTATCTCCATGCTTAAGGGCGCCCACCCCTCATCCACCGGCACCCTGCTTGCCCCCACTGCGCCACCCAGTAAATCCGCCAACTCCTTGAGTATCCCTCCAAAACCCTCGGGGCCGCCCATTCCCCCTCCACCCGCGACAATGAGCTTCGCGTCTTCGATCTTGAGCCCCTCGGCGGCATGCTTTTTCCACTCTGTCCGTCTGGCCCTTGGCGTAAAGGCATCCAGGTCATCCGAGAAAACGATTGTTTCTCCATTCTGGCCATACGGCGCGTCAAGAGGTTCCATGGATTTTGCTCTGACCGTATCGACCTGCATCCTGTCCGGCGCGGACGCCATAACCGCCATAGCCTTTCCACCGTAGGCAGGCCTGGTTTGTATAAAGCCCTTCTGTTCAGGATCGTATTTCACATCAACACAATCCATACTTAGTCCAGATTCCAGACGCGCAGCCAGCCTCGGCGCAACGTCCCTCCCCATATCAGTCTGTCCGATGAGACAAAGAGCCGGTTTTATTTCCGTGCAGAGCTTACAGATTAAAAAGGCACACGATTCACTACCATTTTCGGTAAACATAGGATGTGTGACCGCATAAACCCTGTCCGCGCCGAGGGAAATCCCTTGCGAAGAAGCATTCTCGGCTGCATCACCCGCAAGCAGAAGGCTTACAAGCCCGCCTGATTCATCCGCCAGCTTCCTGGCGCCACCGAGAAGCTCCCCGGTAATTGCCGACAGCTTCCCCTCTTCAAACTCTCCGACAACCAAAATACCGCTCTGTTCAGCCATAATCCCTCTCATTTTATTGCTACGATTTTCTCCGCCAGAACAGCCACGGCTTCCGCAACACTTTCCCCTGTGATCATTTCACATTTCCGCTCATAAAGCGGCACATAGAGTCTGATCATCTTGTTTCTGATTGCCTTTTCACCGGCCACGGACTGGTCAATCCCGATCGAATCCCCCTCCCAGAAGGGTATCGGCTTCTTCGCAGCAAAGATGATCCCTCTTCCGGTCGGAATTCTCGCCTGACCAAACTCGTTGCTGATCGAAATCAAGGCGGGCGTTTCCGCTTCGTAGGTTTCAAGCCCGTTCATCAAGGCCCTCTCCACTTGTACTTTCCCATCGAGAACCGTTATTGCCTTACCCCTTGCAATGACAGGGATATCCAAAAATTCAGATAGCGCCAGTCCCACCATGCCTATGTCCCAGTCCGAGGCTTGTCTTCCGCACAACACCAGATCATATACGCCAATTTTCCTAATGGCGGCCGCCAGTATCCGGGCAATCCCGAAACCGTCCGCCTCGGAGAACGAGGGATCGGAAAGTATCACACACTCATCCGCCCCCATGGCAAGGACTTTCCGCATAACAACTTCGGAAGAACGGTCCCCTACGGTCAGCACCGTTACTTTTCCACCCTTTTGTTCCTTGATCTGTAGGGCCGCTTCGACGGCCAGCGCATCGTAGGGGTTAATAACCAGAGGCATGCCTTCCGGCGGAACGACCACGTTTTTCCGCTCATCTATTTTAAATTTTGCCGGCGGCAGATCCGGGTCAAGGAGTGCTTTAATACAAACTATTATTTCCATGGGTACTATTTTCTCCTTCTTATTCCAATTTCAAATCAAGGATGAAATCAAGGCGGCGAGGATTGAGGCGACGAAGGCGTACAACTTAAGTACGCCTAAGGAGCCGAAGACGAGCCAACGAAGATAGCGCCTTGATTTGGAATTGGTATTAACCAAATTGGTAACAGATACCGAAGCCTCCTCTGGGATAAACCCAGTTGATGGCGTCTTTCTGGCACGAAAGACGGCAACTTCCGCATTCCAGACACCCTTCATAGGAAAAGGTGACATGATCCTCGCGAAGGGAATAACAGTCGGCGGGGCAGGCATAAGTGCACGATTTCAGGGTACACTCCTCGCATAACGGTTCATTGATGGTAATATGGACTTCGCGGTCCACCACAAACTTGTTGAGCGCCAACTTGTCTTCGACTTTCAAAGAGCTTTCCTCGCTTTCATTGCATCGGAAAATAGCTGCCAGAGTGAAACACTGTCTTTGATGACCCCTCTTAAAACCTGGAAGGTATTTTCCCGCGGTTTCCCATCATTGCTGAAGATTTTTCCGGCAAGCTCACATGCAAGACTGGGATAGGTCTTGTAAATTCTGCTGTTTTCGAGAAATTCCGGCGCCCCTTTGAAAGTATTGAGGTCTTTCAGAACAAAGCGCTCTTTAAGGAGGCGCTCATAATTTTGGAGAGAAGGGCTGCTGAAATCGCCTTTGGCATGGGCTTTGACAGCCGTTTCTCCGGCGGCGATTCCTGAAGCCATGGCGAAATTAGCCCCTTCCAAAATCAAACCTGTCGCCAGAACCAGCGCCGCCGCATCACCAGTCACCATCAAGCCGTCGCTGAAAAGGGAAGGGACCATTTTCAACCCGGAAACAGGAATCAGATGAGCGGAATATTCAACCATCTCCCCCTTGTCTATGAGAGGTCGAATGAATGGATGCTTTTTGAAATCCTCAAGCAGATCGGATGCCTTTACCCCGTGTTCAATGAGTTCGCTCAACTGAACGACAACGCCAATGGAAAGGCTGTCCCGATTCGTGTAGAGAAACCCTCCTCCAGACAATCCACGGGTGCATGCGCCAACAAACTCCATGGCCACGCCGTCATCTCCCCGCACATTGAATCTTTCTTCAATGACCTCGCGAGGGAGTTTTATCACTTCTTTTACTCCCTGCTTCACATTATGCGCCGAGAATTCCTTGCGAAGGCCCTTCTTCAGTGACAATAAAGAGTTGACCCCTTCCGCCAGGATGACGATATCGCTAAAGAATTCCTCTTCCCCGACTTTAACGCCTTTAACAACAGTCCCTTCCATAATAAGATCATCCACAGTCAGGCCGCTGGCAATAATGGCGCCAGCCTGCTCAACCTTCTCCGCCAGCCAGTGGTCAAACCTGGCGCGGAGCGTTATGAACCCTCGATTGGATGGGGCTCCGGAGTGATCGGATTTAAAATCTATGGAGAGGGATTCTTCTTCCGTAAGGAAAGAAATAGCGTGACGGCTGACAAATCTCTCAACGGGCGCTTCCTTCCAGAAATCAGGAAAGAGTTCGTGCATGATGGGGCCGTAGTAGGCGCCCCCCCATATATTTTTGGCTCCCGGATATTCTCCCCGTTCCAGAACCAGCACATTCAACCCCTGTTTAACCATGGTATAGGCAGCGGCACACCCCGCAGGCCCAGCCCCTACCACAATTGCGTCAAACTTCTCCATCGCATCGTCCCTTTTCTATGAAGTGGCGTTGGGCCGTTATCTTGCGATGGCGTCGATGCCGAGCTCCGACCGCGCAATCAGCATCGTGTGGATATTACTTGAACCGCCATAGATCAGGGATGCTATCGTGTCCCTGTATAGCCTTTCCACGGGAAAGTCGTCCGTAAATCCGTATGCCCCGTGAATCTCAACTGCCATTTTAGCCGCTCTGGCCGCTCTTTCGGTGTTGTGCAGTTTGGCGATGGACGTCTCCCTGGAATGCGGAAGTCCATTGTCCTTAAGATAGCCTACCCGGTAGGACAAATATCTTGATGCCTCGCAATCTACCACCATAGTCGCTATCTTATCCTGAATCAACTGGTAGCTACCAATCGGTTTGTCAAACTGTTTACGCTCCAGGCAGTATTTGACACTTGCGTCTATGCACGCCTGCATTACCCCAACTGCACAACATGAGAGGCCATAACGGGTGTTTTCAATGGATCCCAACCCGACGCTCGCCCCCTTTCCTACTGCGCCAAACAGGTTCGTTTTGGGAATGCGGCAGTCCCGGAAAAAGAGCTGTCCAGTATCCGAGGTGCGAAGACCCAGTTTGTGCCCGATCTTCGTGGTGGTAAAACCGGGCGTATCCCTCTCCACTATAAATGTGGTGAGCCCCCTGTGCCCCTTGCTCTTGTCCGTCTGAGCCAGTACTATCGCAAAATCGCAGATGTTGGCGTTGGTGATCCAGGTCTTGTTGCCGTTGAGAACCCACTCGTCTCCGTCCTGCACAGCCATGGTCTCTATGGCAGTCGAATCGCTCCCGGTATTGGGTTCAACCGCACCAAGAGCGCCAATCAACTTACCGCTGATTATGCCAGGAATATATTTCTTCTTTTGCTCTTCGGTGCCAAAATTCACCATCGGAAGGGCCTGCAAGGTTGATGCGGCCAGGAGGTTGCCGGCAACAGGAGCGTCATACACCGCCATTTGCTCAAGAATCATGCCGAACGTCAACCAACTCAGGCCCAGCCCTCCGTACTCCTGCGGAACCGCCGCGCCCAACAGCCCCTGTTCTCCCAGCTTCTCCATGATCTCAGGGAAAAACCTCTCTTCCCTGTCTCTCTCTCTGACTGAGGGAAGAATTTCCCTTATGGCAAAGTCCTTTGCCATGTCCCGGAACATGACCTGCTCATCGGTAATTTTAAAATCCATGCCTGATCGCTCCTGATAATTTATTTAAAACCGTTAAGCTTGCGATAATCAACGTTTATAGTCAACCCCGCCAGAACAGGAAAGCATCATTTCTTCTGCGGTTCCACCAACTCCACCAAAACACCAAATGAGTCCTTCGGGTTGATGAATGCTATCCGGGAGTTGTGCGCGCCAGGCCTCGGCTTTTTGTCGATCAACTGGACCCCCTTGGCCTCCAGATGCGCCAATGTCTTTTCAATATCGTCCACCTCATAGGCTATATGATGGACCCCCTCGCCTTTCTTCTCTATGAATTTGGATATTACCCCCTCGGGCGTAGTTGACTGCAGAAGTTCGATACTCGTGTCTCCGATAGACAGAAAGCTCGCTTTAAGGTCGCCATGCTGCCCCCTGTCGGAAACTGTCAGGGAGAGGATATCCGCGTAGAAACGCTCCGCTTCATCCAAGTCTTTTACCCCCACACCAATGTGTGCGATTTTTTTAATCATACTGTCCTCCCTTTCCATTTTGGTTTGTTGTATACATAAAAACCTGTTCCATCTATCTAATGGCATATCTCGTTTTTGTCAATGAAAAAATCCGGGATATATCACAGAGTCAGGCCTGTCCGTGAGCGCTTCTTCCCGAAAGAGGGTTCTCCAACACAGAGGTGTAGAGTCCGCATACTGCGTCGAAGAGACCGATACGGACAAGAGACTCCTTCAATCTGTGAGGTTCGGCCAGAAAATCCCGCATAAAGACGACCTCCGATGCCTTCAGGTAGACCAGCATGGGATCGAGCACTGCTGAACGCGACAACTTGTCAATGACGCCCCGCACTGTCTCTATACCCGCACACCGTTTTATCTGCACGGCTCGCTGCATCATTTTTTTTACGTAAAAAAGTATGGTTCCTTCCAGACTTTTTACATGCGACCGGTGGCCTGGAAGAATCTCGCACCCCCTTAATGCCTGTAGTTTGATGAGGCTGGCGCAGTGGGCGTCATAGTTCCTGAATCTCCCCGAACGAGATGCCAAATCCACCTCCAAGAGTGGGACTTGAAATATATTTCGAAGCAGAACATCCCCGGTGACCGCATATTTCCCAAGCATGTAGATCAGGTCACTCTGGCTGTGACTTGGACAAGAAAGACAGGTGACACCAAGTCTGGCTGGGATTTCCGACTCCTCAGCAATTTCGTAGCGTTCAGGGAGAGGCAGGAACATCTTGTTTTTCACGAGACCTTCCATCAACTGCCGACAAAACTCCTCGTCAAATCCGTATTCAATCAGAAGCGTCTTGAAGAGCGCCAGATGATTATCCTGAGACAGCGCCCTGACTACGTCAAGGCGAGGAATAAATATTCTGGCATCCGTATTGGCCGCAATATAGGGAGCAAGTCCGCAGTGGTCCATGTGGTAATGAGTTATGAAGAGATATTTCAAGCGCGGGAGATCAATCTCCCTTTGCAGATAATCCAGGGCTTCAATGGTAGGAGTGCCGGCGTCGAATAACGCCAACTCCCCATTTATCTCCGTGGAATAAAAGTGGGCTGGCTCTGACGCACCCAAATACTGCATACTAACTGTGTGCTGGCGCATGGTTATTCCCGTTTCTATTTGGGTTGCCGAAGTAATTACAATAACGCCCTCAAGTCCGCAATGCGACCTGAGGGCGCTGGCAGTAGTATCAGGCAGCATGCCCGATAGATTTACATTACAGTCCCTGAATGGTTCTCTGGATGATGTTGTCCTGGGTCTTGCGACTGATATCCACAAAGTGGGCGCTGTAGCCGGCAACCCGGACGATCACCTCCTGGTATTTTTCCGGATCTTTCTGGGCCGCTCTCA
>JBAQKZ010000126.1:0-11914 GCA_049301475.1 Geobacteraceae bacterium
TTTAGTGGACCCATTGGTCAAGACAATAATCCTTTGGGTTTAAGATGGTAGTTTCTGCTTTTGATTTTGGTTCTACCCCTAAAAAAGCTTTTCGTTCTTTGAATTTGTCTACGATTCTTGCTCCGCCGCCGCTGGCCGTTTGGTAGACCTGAATCGGCGTAAGGTTACCCAGAGATTGATGGGGTCGTTCGGTATTGTAGAACTCAAAATAATCTGTCAAGCCCAGTTGTAATCCCGGCATATTGACATACCCTTTCAGATACACATCCTCATGCTTGACGCTTCGCCATAGTCGTTCTACAAAGATGTTGTCCAGTGCCCGCCCACGGCCATCCATGCTGATAGCGATGTCGTGCAACTTGAGAACGCCTGTAAATGCGTCGCTTGTGAACTGACAACCCTGATCTGTATTGAAGATCTCCGGCCTGCCATATGACCGAAGTGACTGTTCCAGGCAGTCAACGCAGAACTCGCTGTCGAGTGTGTTTGATAATCGCCATGCCAGCACTTTGCGTGAATACCAGTCGATTACTGCTGCCAGGTACACAAAACCACGCGCCAGGCGGACGTAGGTGATATCTGTACTCCACACCTGGTTGGGGCGCGTAACATCCACGCCTCTGAGCAGGTATGGATAAATCTTATGTTGAGGGTGAGGACGGCTGGTGTTAGGCCCCGGTGCCATGCCTGCCAGTCCCAGGACCCTCATCAGTCGCTGAACCCGTTTGCGGTTGACGCTATACCCTTTGATGCGTAGATGCACTACCATCTTGCGGCTGCCGTAGAATGGGTGGAGCGTATATTCGGCATCGATCAGCGCAAGTATCAATTCTTCTTCGTCCGGTACGGCGATCAGAAGAGGGGCATAAAAGGTCGAGCGGGTAACGCCAGCTAATTCGCATTGTCGGGATATCGCCAAGGGCTCAGTAGTGCTTACCCAACGCCTGCGCTCTGTTACTGGTTGATCCCGGACTTTTTTTTAAGCCAGTCCAGTTCCATCTTCAATCGCCCGATCTCAGAATAGAGCCTATCAGGGCTGGCGGACGGATCATCTGGCTTGGGGCCGCGCTTGCCGTCAAAAACACCGGGTGACTGTGCCAGCAGTGCTTTCTTCCACTCCCCAACTTGGGTCGGATGAACAGCAAATTCCTGGGCAATTTCATTCAAGGTCTTGATGCCTCGGATCGCTTCGAGCGCGACTTTTGCCTTGTACTGGCTGGTGAAACTTTTACGATTCTTTTCGCTCATTGCCTGCTCCTTTTTATCGCAGGCTACCATCTTAAACTATTGTCCGGAATCCGGGGTCCACTATAACGTTGAATATGGAGTAGATAAATTTGAATGGGAAATTGTTGAAAAGCTTCCTGGAATTACAGAAATAATAGCTGGGAAAAAAGTTGAGATATTCAAACAAAATCAGTATGAAATTAGAAAAGTTCCACCATCTTTTACGGGATTGAAAGAAACTTGGGCAACAGGTTCGCTTGTCCGCCAAACTGGAAGTTCTGGAGAATTTCTAGATAAAAACTTAGCACCTCGAAAAAAAATTGATGGACTGTCATGTTTATACAAAGTTTATGGAATAGGTGAAGATGGTTTAGGTTATAGATATATGTCTGGTCCAAAAAAAGACACCGCCACTAAGGGGAAATTTTACTCAGGAATCCCTTTGCAGACTTTGGAGCAACTAAAATCTGGAAATTCAAAAAAAGGTAAACCTATAGAAAACTTTTATGATTTCGCAGGTAGTTTTGGAAACTGCCGACATGAAGGTGGTGTCGTCTTTAACGGAGGGAAAAAGCCCGAGGCATTAATTGAAACGATCCTTAAGCATTTTTCTTCACCTAATGATATCGTTCTAGATTCCTTTGCCGGCTCCGGCACAACCGGAGCGGTTGCACACAAAATGGGGCGGCGCTGGATCATGGCTGAACTCAAAGAGACCTGCCACACTCACATCATCCCCCGCCTGCAAAAGGTCATAGATGGCACCGATCAGGGCGGCATCAGCAAAGCCTTGAACTGGAAGGGCGGCGGCGGTTTCCGCTACTACCATCTTGCACCGTCACTGATGGAAAAGGACAAGTGGGGCAATTGGGTTGTGAGTCAGGAATACAATCCCGCTATGCTGGCAGAGGCGATCTGCAAACTGGAAGGGTTCGTTTATTCGCCATCCGAATCAGTTTACTGGCAGCAGGGCCGTTCGACAGAAACCGACTTCATCTACGTCACCACTCAAAACCTCAGCCATGAACAGTTGCAGCAACTCTCCAATGAAGTCGGTTCAGGCCGTTCACTTCTGGTCTGCTGTTCCGCGTTTCGCGGCAGAGCAGATGCTTTCCCGAATCTGACGGTAAAGAAGATACCAAATGCCGTCCTTTCCCGCTGTGAATGGGGCCATGATGATTACAGCCTGAAAGTGGAGAACCTGCCGCAGAAGCCGCCGGAACCGGGACAGCAGGGATTTGATTTTAGCGCTTCGGGAGGCGAACAATGAACCGTCACGTCAACGCCATATCGGGACGCCTCAGTCTGCGCCAGCCCCAACGGCATTCATTGGAGATACTGGACCGAATTACGGAAATTGCCTCTCCTCACAAGGCATCCGACCTTGACGCAGTTCTGGAAATCATCAAAAGCGAATTCCCGACCGTTACCGATTTTGAGCGGGAGTTCCCGTCCCTCTGTTTCGCCCTGGCAACGGGTGTCGGCAAAACCCGTCTGATGGGGGCCTTCATCAGTTACCTGCACCTTGCCCACGGCATCAATAACTTCTTTGTGCTGGCCCCGAACCTGACAATCTACAACAAGCTGGTGAAAGAGTTTGAAGACCGCAACCATCCCAAATACGTTTTCAAGGGCATTGCGGAATTCGCCAACTACCCGCCTGACATCATCACCGGCGACAACTATGAATCCAAGGCCGGGACGCTCTTTGACGCGCTGGTGCCGGTCAAGGTCAACATCTTCAACATCTCCAAGATCAACTCCGAAGTACGAGGCGGTAAGTCACCAAGGATCAAGCGGCTTTCTGAATATATCGGCGAGAGTTATTTCGACTATCTGGCCGGGCTGAAGGATCTGGTGCTGTTGATGGATGAGTCGCACCGTTACCGGGCATCTGCCGGTATCAGGGCCATAAACGAGCTGAAGCCGATTCTGGGACTTGAATTGACCGCAACTCCATTCGTGGAGACGACCAAGGGAGCTGTTCCTTTCCGCAACGTAATCTATGACTATCCTCTGGCAAAGGCTATGGCTGACGGCTTTGTGAAAGAACCGGCTGTCGTCACCCAGAAAAATTTCAACCCGCGTGATTTTTCACCTGCGCAACTTGAAGATATCAAGCTGAGAGATGGTGTGAGGCTCCATGAAACCGTCAAGGTCGAACTGGAAACATATGCTCGCCAATATGGCAAAAAGATTGTCAAGCCGTTTGTTTTGGTGATTGCGCGGGATACTACCCATGCAGGACAGCTTCTGCAGCAGATCAAGTCGGAGAAGTTTTTTGAAGGGCGCTATGCCACTAAAGTCATCCAGGTGGATTCCAGCAGGACCGGCGCTGAAGAGGAAGAGATGATCCAACGGCTGCTGGCGGTGGAAAGCACTGAGGAGCCGACCGAGATTGTTATCCATGTCAACATGCTCAAGGAGGGGTGGGACGTCACCAACCTTTACACCATCGTACCGCTGAGGGCAGCCAATGCCCGTATTCTCATTGAGCAATCTATCGGGCGTGGTCTGCGCCTGCCATACGGCAAGAAAACCGGTGTCAACACGGTTGACCGGCTTAATATCGTGGCCCACGACAAGTTTCAGGAGATCATAGATGAGGCAAACCGTCCCGACTCTGTTATCCGTCTGCAACAGGTGATCTTGGACCCGGAAACAGATTTTCAGAAGACTAAGACTGTGGTGGCGCAATCAAATATTGAGCAACAGTTCAATGCTCCCGTAACACCTTCCAGCAGCAGTATGACTACACCGGCCAAACCTGTTTTCGCCAATGAGGTCGAACGTAACATCGCCAAGGTTACTTACGACGTTATCAAAAAATACGAGCATCTTCCCAATTCGGGATGTCTGGCCAAAGAGGATATTGCCGCCGAAATAACGCGAAGAGTCGAGGAGCAGATTACACCTCAGCAGTTGGAGTTGGCAGGGGTTACGGTCAGACCCGATATTGCTGAAATCGTCAGAAAAACAACAGAGCTTGTCATCCAGCAAACCATTGACATTCCCCGAATTCTGGTAGTTCCCACGGGAGACGTGACGCTTGGCTATCATCCTTTTACACTTGATGTAACCTCCATCCATTATCAGCCGGTAGAGCGGGACTTGTTGATCCACCATTTGCGAACTCACCTGCAGGACACTTTGAGCGCCAGTGGAGGAATCGAACAGGAAAATCGTTTGGAAGACTATATTGTCCGAACGTTAATTGACTACGACGATATCTCGTATGACAGTCACTCCGATCTTCTATATGACCTGTCAGGGCAAATGGTGCGACATCTCTTGGGGTATCTTTCCGAAGATGAAACCCGAAATGTCCTCCAATACTACCAGAAACAGCTTGCCGCCTTTATCCATGCCCAGATGCAGGCCCATCAATGGGAGAGTGCCACAGCGTACGAAGTGAAGGTTAATAAAGGCTTTTCAGAGCTGAAGCAGAGCGCTTTTACCGCTACCGGAGAAGAGCGGGATTATCGGCAAACGATTAAAGACAAAAGCAAGATCGGTCAGATGGTCTTCGGTGGATTCAGGCGATGTCTGTATGCAGTCCAGAAATTCCAGTCCGATACCGAACGGAAATTTGCCGTCATCCTTGATCGTGATGCACAGAAGTGGTTCAGACCAGCCAAGGGGCAGTTTCAAATTTATTACCAAGCAGGCCGGGATCATTTGGAGTATCAGCCGGATTTTGTTGCTGAGTCTTCAGACTCCATTTATCTATGTGAAACCAAGGCACGTAATGAACTGGAAACGGCGGAGGTTGTCTCCAAAATGGAGGCAGCCGTAAAATGGTGCGGTCGTGCTTCGGATCATGCTGCAAGTTATGAAGGCAAACCTTGGAAGTATCTACTGATTCCGCATGATGTTATTGCGGATAACATGTCTTTGGCTGGGTTGGCTGGAATGTTTTTAATAAAATGAAACAAAAGGAATTTAACTATGTCAATTCAAATGGGTAATGATGAGTTTATCCTTTATATCAGGAAGAACTTTCCAAATTGCACGCTGTCGAATGATTTGCTAGGTAAGCAAATATGGGCAATGGATAAGGGCTGCTGACCCCACGGCAGAAATTGTCGAAAAGGATGTCCCATGTTATTGGGATATACCAGGTGATGCAATAGATAGATTGCGTTTACCAAAAACAGCCTCTCAATTTTCATTTAGAAGGGTAATCATGCCCGATCTTTATAATTAGAGGCAAAAGACGAGGCAAAAGACGTTGACGAACACCGAGTAATTCTCTATACTCGCAAGGCTAAAAACTCGAATCTTACTCCGAGAATTATTCCTCGGCCGTCCTGCCTGAAAGATATACCGAGTGGCAGGGTGTTTCCTGAATGGATCGCTTATCCCAGGTTCCTTGAAGAACTGGCTGACGGCTGGGACTGGCACAACTTACGGCATCGACGGGCGTCAATTTGGGCAGCTTCCAGCATGCCTATTTTCGAAATCATGGCGCGACTGGGCCACAACAACATGGCAACCACTATGCGGTATCTTCAGTTGTTAGGTTTCACCAGATTTTCGCCAGACAAGAGGTAAAATGGTGTAAGTGCTTGAAAGCCCGGGTGGCGGAATTGGTAGACGCAAGGGACTTAAAATCCCTCGGTCGCAAGGCTGTACCGGTTCGATCCCGGTCCCGGGCACCACTTGCCAATAAATAGGGGGACACGGCAATTATGCCATGTCTCTCGTCTTTGCCCTTTAACTAGAGAATCTTGTGCCAATTTCAAATCAAGGATGAATTTGATAATCCGGGGACAAGCAAGCAACTATTGATGCAATCGCAAATTTGCCGTTGTGTGGCACGAACCCCATGATTTCCTCCCACAGCTTCAAACCGGATATCCATATAAGAAGGGGAATTGAAGCATGAAAAATACCCGTTCCTTGCAGTTATTTCAAGAGGCGCAACAACTTATCCCAGGCGGCGTCAACAGTCCGGTGCGTGCATTCAAATCAGTAGGCGCGGACCCACTTTTCATCAAAAATGCCAAAGGCAGCAATATCTGGGACGTTGACGGCAATCGATTCGTCGATTACGTCGGATCGTGGGGGCCGATGATACTTGGCCACTGCCATCCCCAGGTGGTGTCGGCAGTGAAAGCCGCAGTGGAAAACGGCAGCAGCTTCGGTGCCCCCACCGAACTGGAGATAACCCTGGCCAAAATGGTGGTCAACGCCGTGCCGTCCATAGAAATGGTGCGTATGGTCAGTTCCGGCACCGAGGCGACCATGAGCGCCATACGCCTGGCCCGCGGCTATACCGGCAGGGACAAGATTCTTAAATTCTCCGGCTGTTATCATGGCCACGCCGACTCCCTCCTTGTGAAGGCCGGCTCCGGCGCAGCCACCTTCGGAGTACCAGACTCGCCAGGGGTCCCTGCGGACTTTGCAAGACATACCCTGACCGCCACCTTCAACGACCTCATATCGGTCAGGGCGCTCTTTGCGGAAAATAAGGGACAGGTTGCCTGCATCATCGTCGAGCCGATAGCTGGCAATATGGGCACCATCCCGCCGCGCGAAGGCTTCCTCGAAGGGTTGCGGACCATCTGCGACGAGGAGGGGAGCGTACTGATCTTCGACGAGGTAATGACCGGTTTCCGGGTCGCCTATGGTGGGGCCCAGGAACTGTACGGCGTCACCCCCGACATGACCACCCTCGGCAAGATCATAGGCGGCGGCCTCCCTGTCGGGGCTTTTGGCGGCAAGCGGGAGATCATGCGAAATCTCTCCCCCTCCGGCGGCGTTTATCAGGCCGGGACTCTGTCCGGCAACCCGCTGGCTATGACCGCAGGCATCGAGACCCTTAATCTTCTCCAAGCCGACGGCTTTTACCAAAAACTGGAGGAGAAGAGCGCCTACCTGGCCTCCGGCATCACCAAGGGCGCCAGGGATGCGGGCGTCCCCATCTATTCCACACGGGTGGGCAGCATGTTCTGTGCCTTCTTTGCCAGGGGCGACGTGCATGACTGGACTAGCGCCGCGACGTGCGACACCAAGTCATTTGCCAAATACTTTCTGTCCATGCTGGAACAGGGAATTTATCTGGCCCCATCCCAGTTCGAAACCGCCTTCGTCTCCATAGCCCATGACCAGGCCGACCTTGACAATACCATCACGGCGGCTGCCAAGGCTTTCAGTAAGCTATAATCAGCTCATCGGATAAGATTTGATTGACATTCACTTCTTAACCGTGATATTGAAGTAAAGTTTTTCGCCTGCTCCGAACCGATGAATGGAAAGAGCCCGGCTGACCGATGGATGAAAACAAAAAGAGACTGATAAAGACGCTTGGGCTTGTATCAAGCATGGGCATTTCGGTGGCGCTGGCAATTGCCATCGGGGTCTATGTCGGGCTTGCTCTGGACGGATGGCTGGGCACGAGGCCATGGTTTTTCTTCGTATTCCTCTTCATCGGCATAGCGGCGGGTTTTCGCAATATTTACGTAATAGTGGAAAGAGAACTAAAAAGGGATGTCGGCGGTAAGGATAACGGACAATAACATCTTTACCGCTCTGACCCTTGGCAGTTGGATTCTGTTGCTCCTCCTGACCATCGGCGGGCTCATCCTCGGCTCTCCCGGGTTTGCTGTCGGCACACTGGTCGGCGGTCTGTTGGCGATAGTCAATTTTTACTGGCTCTACAGTATAATGAAAAGGGTCATTCTTCTCCCCGCTGAAAAAGCCGGTCGCTTCGCCCTGATACGTTATCTCCTGCGGCTGGGGATTATCGCGATCATTACCTCGATGCTGATCGTTTATCTAAAGATAGATATGATCGGCCTGCTTGTGGGGCTTTCGGTACTCGTAATAAACGTCATCGCCCTGTTATTACACAGGTTGATCATAAATGGAGGTTAGTCACAGATGGTTCACCCGTTACTGTTTCTGCAATCTTTCCGCAAGTTTCTTGAGCCGCTTCACGTAGGAGAGGCTGCTGCCGACGCCATTATTTATACATGGCTGGTCATGTTATTTCTCCTTTTGCTCTCCCTACTGGCTACCAGGAACCTTAAGACTGTTCCCGGCGGATTGCAGAATTTCATGGAAGTCGTTGTTGGCGGCATTGAAAACATGATCGACGAAACCATGGGAGAGAAGGGGAAGCCGTTTTATCCGCTCATCGCCACTCTAGCGATTTTCATTCTGGTATCCAACCTTATAGGACTTATCCCTGGCTTCTTTCCTCCTACCGCCAATATAAACACCACCGCGGCCTGCGCAGTCATCGTATTTTTCTCTACCCATTTTGTCGGAATCAGGGATCACGGGTTCCATTACATCAAGCACTTCCTCGGGCCGGTTCTCTGGCTGGCGCCGCTGATGTTCTTCATCGAGGTTATCGGCCACTTAAGCCGCGTGATCTCGCTTACGCTACGTCTGTTCGGCAATATGAACGGCCACGAACTTGTGCTCATGGTATTCTTCGCGCTGGCCCCTTTCCTCATCCCCCTGCTTATGATGGTTTTCGGATTGCTGGTCTCCTTCATCCAGGCCTTCGTATTCATGCTGTTGACAATGATCTACATCCAGGGGTCACTTGAAGAGGCCCACTAGAAGACAAGAACCCTGTTTTTTCATCCTATACTGCCTAGGATATCTTTAAAAGAAAGGAGGAAACTGCTGATGTTATTTTTCTCAATGTGTGTTATCGCTGCCGGCATCGGCATGGGTCTTGGCGCAGTCGGGACCGGTATCGGTCAAGGCTTGGCGGTAAAAGGCGCCTTGGAGGGTATTTCAAGAAACCCCGGCACTTCAGGCAAGATACTTACCACCATGATGATAGGTCTCGCCATGATCGAATCACTGGCGATCTACGCCCTGGTTGTCTGCCTGATCATTCTGTACGCCAACCCGTTCAAGGATATCGTCATGAAACTGGCCGAAACTGCGGCAAAGTAATTTAATCCCATCCTTGCAACAAAAAAGGGGGGGTGCGCACTTTTGAGCGCACCCCCCTTTTTTGTTGTATTATGCCTACCCCATCTTTAATGCGCCATTTTAAAAAGCTATCCGATTCAGCTAGTTATACTTTTTTATACACTTCCAGCCTAATTTCTTTCGGGTACCCCCCACCTTTTGTGGGAGGCTCACCAAGTTTGACAGTCCCGGCAATATATAGAAACCTCCTCAATCGTGAACCGCTCAAAGTACACGAAAAAGGAGGTTTAATGGACAGCGCCCAAAGTTTAGCGGGGTTGCAAAAAAAGGCGAATCGTGCTCTAATGCGTCACGTGAAATCAGAGGTTTTCATAGCCTTGGGTGTAAACCTTGGGGACCGGGAGATCGCGCTATTGAGGGCCATTGCAGAGATAGGCAAGCTCCAGGCCACGCGGGTCACTGCCATTTCCGGTTTTTACGATACGGAGCCGGTCGGTCTGGTGGTACAGGAAAACTTCCTCAACGCGGTGTTACGGATCAAGACCGGTCTTTCCCCGATGGGGCTCTTGAATGAACTTCAACGAATGGAGACCGTGGTTTTCCGGCGCAGGCGGGATGTCCCAGGGGGGCCGCGCACCATGGACATCGATATTCTCTTTTATGGCAGCCAGGTTTTGGACTGTGAGAGGCTGACCATTCCCCACCCCAGGCTCCATGAGCGACGCTTTGTGCTGATGCCTTTGGCTGAGATCGCCCCAGGGTTCGTTCATCCGGTCATTGGGCAAAGTGTGCTAAAATTGTTGGATAGCCTGCCAAACGAAGAGAAGGTTTGGAAACTATAGCGTCTGACGGTTTCTTGGGAGGTTTTACGTGAGGCTGCTACTATGGCTGGCAATCGGTTATTGCATATACCTGTTTTTCAAGGGACGTCCGAAAAAAAACATCCCTGTGGCTTCCAGACACCAGGGGGAGGAGACACTTAAGGACCCGGTCTGTGGCGTTTACCTGACCCGTGACGATGCGGTTATCGGCAACCTGAAGGGGGAGAAGTTCTATTTTTGCTCAATACAATGTCTGGAGAAGTTTCAGGAGCAATTGTCTCACAAGTCCTGATGCGCCACCCATTATGCCAGCAAACAACTACCGGAGGATATACCATGAAATTTTTCATAGACACAGCCGACGTCAGGGAAATCCGCGCAGCCAACGAATTGGGGCTGGTGGACGGGGTAACCACCAATCCGTCGCTGATCGCCAAGTCAGGGCGCAGGTTCGAGGAGGTCATCAAGGAGATCAGTGGTATCGTTGACGGCCCCATATCCGCCGAAGTGGTTTCCATGGGCCATGATGGGATGATCCGGGAAGCAAGAGACCTTGCCGACATACATCCAAACATCGTAATCAAGCTCCCGATGACCCCGGAAGGACTGAAGGCTACAAAGACCCTTTGCAAGGAAGGGATCAAGACCAACGTCACCCTCATATTTACCCCCATGCAGGCTCTATTGGCAGCCAAGGCGGGCGCCACCTACGTCTCGCCCTTCATAGGACGGCTTGACGACATTTCCCAGGACGGGATGGGGATCATAGAGGATATCCGGACCATCTTCGACAACTACGGCTATACCGCAGAGATTATCGTGGCGAGCGTCCGCAACCCGGTTCACGTGCTGAACGCGGCGCTCATAGGCGCCGACATAGCGACCATTCCCTATACGGTGATGATCCAACTTGCCAGTCACCCCCTGACCGATGCCGGGATAAAGAAGTTTCTCGAAGACTGGGAAAAGGTTCCGAAGTAAAGTCAAGGTTTATTATCCGGGAGAAATTCGGGGGAATTATTGCAGTGCGTTAAAAGGGGGTGCATCATGTCGGATAAATTGCTGATACCATCCATCGAACAGAGGCTTGCCGCACTGCTGGAGGTTAGCCGGAGGAATCTCAGGGGATGCTCCAAAACGGAGCAGGCAAAGACAAAGCCGACCATTACCATTTCACGGGAATTCGGCTGCGAGGCTTTTCCGCTGACCGACAGGCTGAAAACGCTTCTGGAAGAGAAGACCGGCGCTGTCTGGAGCGTTATGGACAAGGCGCTCCTGGAAGAGGTGGCAAAGCGTCATGATCTCGCCACGGAGATTTTCGAGACCCTCGGGGAAAAGAGGCACAGTTTCATAGATGACGTGATCTCCACCTTTTCGCCCCGCTGGCAAAGCGACAAGGATTACTACAGGCTCCTCTGCAAGCAGATAATTGCGCTGGCCACTGTCGGCAACGTGATCATCGTCGGTCGTGGCAGCTCCATCGTCACACAGAAAATGGAGAACTGCTTCCATTTCCGGATCCTCGCCCCCATGCCGTTCAAAATCAAGTCCATCCGGGAACGGATGAACCTGGGGCCGGACGAGGCGGAGAAGCTGATCAATAAGAAACAGAAGCAGCGGGATGCATTTATCAATGATTTCCTCTACCAGGACGTGAAAGACCCCTACCTGTACCACCTCATCTTCAATAACGCCAAAAATTCGCCTGAAGTGATGGCGCGGGTCATCTGCAACTACGTGACCGGCTCTTGATACCAATTCCAAATCATGGCGCTATCTTCGTTGGCTCGTCTTCGGCTCCTCAACGTACCAGTTGTACGAAGTATCTCCGCAACCTTCAGCTTAGGAACTGTAAACAAATATCATGGGCATCTTGCATCTCATCTTCAGGCCATCTTTAGCCGAACTTCAATCGCCAAATCCTCAACGTAGCTCTGCTACGTCTGCGGTTTGGCTCAATCAGTTCA
>JBAQKZ010000127.1:0-19806 GCA_049301475.1 Geobacteraceae bacterium
CGCTGTGGCAGAGGCGGGCTCGTGCTTCGCCGCCCATGCCGTGCTTTATCCCGCGCTTCACGAGCCACCAATTCACTGGGTATGTCGTTACCGTTCCGACCACGAACCCGAGTGACATCGTCCCCCAAAAGCGGACCGAACTCGGTTCCATCGCACTCATGTCTCGCGACATCAGGATGACCATGACCGGGATCATCCCGGCCATCACTGCATTCATCGAAAGCGTCTCGGCGAGCAAAGTGCTCTTCACCGTGCGCCAGTAGCTGCCATCGAAGCTCGGCTTCATGCAGAGCGCCTGAAATACGAACAGCCCCACGGCAACTCCGGCGACATATTCAACAATGACTTCCAGGCTCATCGGCAACCGCAGCCAGATCGTGACAACCGCGGCGAGGAGAATGCCCGAGGCATCGCCAGCCACGCAGTGGATTGTTGATTCGACGGATTGTTCCCAGAGCGGCGGCTCGGTCGTCTCCCGCGTGGATGTGCGGTGCAGGAACCAGTAGATGACCAGCGCGAACACGCCGGTATAAAGTGTGAGCAGCACCCAGCCCCATCTCATCGTCTTCATCGCCAGCGATTTCTCCTCCGGTCCGCTTTTGAACTGATCCTGAGCGACATAGGCGACCGCAAGAGCAGTGAGCGCGAACCAGACCCACAAAACGACGTCGATAAGATGATCACCGCTCGGAGGTGTTTCCATCATCGCACTCCTTTCATCGCCGCTGGCTAAACGGCTCGATGCTGAAGGGGATCGTTCTCATCGGCTTTGATCTCAACTTCTTCATGGAGCCGTGATCCATAGCAGCGAAAGACACTAGGGGAGTTGAAAGGCCCAAAATTACTGCTGACATTGCAATCATCTTTTCCATGCTGATTGTCTCCTTTTGGTTGTGGTTTTTATTTGTCATATACTCGCATCAATGATGCGAATGCCCACCTTGACTGCCGCCGCCACTGCCATATCGGTCATAATCCTGAGAACGGCCGGTGGATTCATCAAACCCCGCGCAACCGGACAACGTCGATACGAATACCAACAACACTGCGAGTAACAACGTTTTTTTCATTCTGAACTCCTTTTGGTTGGTTTTTTTAATGTTTCATCCCGGAATACTTCAGCCTCCCCTTCTTCAAATCCCGCGTCTTCATTAGCACAAATAGGACCGGCGTCATGATGAGAACATGAACTGCCGAGGAAATCATCCCACCGATCATCGGCGCGGCGATCGGCTTCATCACGTCTGCGCCGGTACCGGTTGACCACATGATCGGCAAAAGGCCTAGGAGGGCCACGGCCACGGTCATCAGTTTGGGCCGCAGGCGGAGCACCGCCCCCTCGAAGGTCGCGTCGTAAATGTCCTGTTCCGTGCAGGGGCCGTTGACCAGCTTTTTGTCCAGCGCCTCGTGCAGGTAGATGACCATTACCACCCCGGTCTCCACAGCGATGCCGTAAAGGGCAATGAAACCTACCCAGACCGCAACCGAGAGATTATAGCCCAGGGCATACACCAGGTAGACCCCGCCCACCAGGGCGAAGGGTACCGAAAGCATGACCATGCTCGCCTCCTTGGCCGAATGGAAGGTGAAAAAGAGCAGGATGAAGATGATCACTATTCCTATCGGCACCAGTACCTGCAGGCGGGCCTTGGCGCGGATCTGGTTCTCCCACTGCCCGGACCAGGCCACGTAATATCCGGCGGGCAGCTTGAGGTTCTTTTCCAGCACCTGCTTTGCCTCGGTCACAAAGCCCCCCATGTCCCGGCCACGGACGTTAAGAAAGACCAGCGAACGCAAGAGTCCCCCCTCGCTGTTGATCTCCGGTGCGCCGGTAGAGATTTTCAGCTTGGTTACCAGCGAGAGCGGCACCTGGGCGCCCTCCATACCAGCCACGAGTATGCGGCGGATGGCCGGGATACTGTCGCGGTAGTCCCGCAGGTAGCGGATCCGGATCGGGAAGCGGTTGCGTCCTTCAACCGTTGTGGAGAGCATCTCGCCCCCCAGGGCGGTCTCGATGACATCCTGGATGTCGCCCACAGCCACGCCATAGCGGGCGGCCGCCTCGCGGTCGATGTCTATGTCGATGTAATTGCCGCCGGTGACTCGTTCAGCCACCACGTCGGCTGCGCCGTTGATCGGCTTGAGGATCGCCTCGGCCTGAATCGCCAGATCCTTCAACACATTCAGGTCATTACCGAATATCTTGACCCCCAGGTCGGTGCGCACCCCGGTGGAGAGCATGTTGATGCGGTTGATGATCGGCTGTGTCCAGCCGTTGCGAACGCCAATCTGCTGGAGTTTGGAGTCCAGCTCGGCCACGATATCGGCCTTCTTCATCCCCGGTCGCCACTTGTCCTTGGGTTTGAGGATGATGATGCTTTCGAACATGGAAACCGGCGCCGGGTCGGTGGAGGTTTCGGCCCGGCCGACCTTGCCGAGAACATGCTCCACCTCGGGCATGCTCTTGATGATCGTGTCCTGCACCTGTATCAGCCGCTTGGCCTCGGTAATCGAGACGTTGGGGAGTGTGACCGGCATGTAGAGCAGCGAGCCTTCATCCAGGGGCGGCATGAACTCGGATCCCAGCTTCATGAACAGCGGCACGGCAATCAACAGGGCAACGACGTTAAGAGCGATAGTAGTCTTCTTCCAGACCAGCACCCAGCGGATCACCGGTGAATACAATTTAATGAAGAAGGTGGAAACCGGATTGGAGCTCTCCGGCGGCATCCGGCCCCGCATGAAGTAGAACATCAGTACCGGCACCAGGGTGATGGCGATCAGGGCGGAGCCCATCATGGAGAAGGTCTTGGTGAAGGCCAGCGGGTGGAACAGTTTTCCTTCCTGTCCCTCCAGCAGAAAGACCGGCACAAAGGAGAGCACGATGATCGCCAGGGAGAAGAATATCGCCCGGCCGACCTGCTTGGCGGAGGCAATGATGACCTCCAGCCGTTTTTCCGCCCGTTCTTCGGGCGGCATCTCGGAGAGGTGGCGATAGCAGTTCTCCACCATGATCACGCCGGCGTCCACCAGAACACCGATCGCTATGGCGATACCACCGAGAGACATGATGTTGGAGCTGACCCCCATGAGCTTCATGGTAATGAAGGCAATCAGGACCGCAATCGGCAAGGTCAGCACGATCACCAGGGCACTCTGGAAGTGGAGCAGAAAGACCAGGATCACCAGCGAGACAACAATCGACTCCTCCAGCAGGTTTTTCTTCAGGGTATCGATGGCTCGCTGGATCAGGTCGGAGCGGTCGTAAGAGACCATAATCTTCATACCTGGCGGCAGCCCTTTTTCCAGCTCCTTGATCTTGGTCTTTACCCGGTCGATGACATTCTTGGCATTTTCACCGTAACGCATGACCACGATGCCGCCGACTGCCTCACCCTCGCCGTTCATCTCCAGGAGCCCCCGTCGGATGGCGCCTCCCATTTGCACGGTGCCGAGGTTCTTGAGGTAGATGGGTGTGCCGCGCATGTCGGCTCCGATCACGATGTTCTCCAGGTCCTCCTTGGACTTCACGTAGCCGCGACCGCGGATCAGGTATTCGGCGTCGGCCTGTTCGATCAGTTTGCCACCCACATCCTTGTTGGAGGCCTTGACCGCATCCATGACCTTGCCCACCTTGATGTTATAGGCGAACAGCTTGTTCGGGTCGAGATCGATCTGGTACTCGCGCACCAGACCACCGATGGAAGCTACCTCGGCCACCCCCTGGACGGTGTTGAGCTGGTAGCGGACGAACCAGTCCTGCAGTGTGCGGAGCTGCTCCAGGTCGTAACCCTTGCCCTCGATGGTGTACCAGAATACGTGCCCCACTCCGGTGCCGTCCGGACCAAGCGTCGGCACCACGCCGGGAGGGAGCAGCGAGGCGGCGTAGTTCAGTCGTTCCAGGACACGGGTCCGCGCCCAGTAGATATCGGCCTTGTCCTCGAAGATGACGTAGATCATGGAGAAGCCGAAGGCCGAGGAGGCGCGGACTGCCCGGACCATGGGAAGACCCTGGAGGTTTACCGCCAGAGGATAGGTGACCTGGTCCTCCACTACCTGGGGCGAGCGCCCCGGATAGTCAGTGAAAACGATCACTTGGTTGTCGGACAGATCGGGAATCGCGTCCACCGGTGTCCTGTAGACCGACCAGAGCCCCCAGGCGATGATCAGTCCGAAAACCATCAACACAATGACCCGGTTACGGGCAGAATATTCAATTATCTTTTCTATCATGGCAGCATTCCTTGTTGGAAATGGTTAGGTGGTCGTCATTACATCTTCATATCATCCATCTTAAATTTCCCCTTCTTTGCCGGAGGTTGCTGCGCCGGTGTTGCTCCACCACCCGGGCCGGGCGCCGCGGGTTTCTTGTCATCCATCTTCATACCGGGCATGTTTTCATGGCCACCACCGCTACCTTTCAGTTGTGATTCGGAATCGATCATGTAGCCGCCGGATACCGCCACCATGTCGCCTGCCTTGAGGCCCGACAGTATCTGCGCCTTATCTTCGACCCGCTCTCCCACTTGCACGTCACGAGGTTCGAACATCCCTGGCGAGGTTTCCACCCAGACCACCTGACGCTTGCCGGTATCGATGACCGCTGTTACCGGAACTACGATCCCCTTGACCAGCGGGACTCTGATGATCGCGTTAATAAACATGTCAGGCTTCAACTTCTGACCCGGGTTTGCCATTATCACACGTGCCTTGACGGTATGGGTCTTGGGATCGTGAAAAGGATACACGAAGCTGATCCTGCCGTTGGATACCACATTATGTTCGGCCGAGGAGTGGATTTCCACCTGCTGACCGACCCGCACATACGGGACTTCATTTTCAAAGACATCTATCTCCACCCAGACCTTCGATAGATCGGCGATATTGAACAGCACCTCTCCCGTATTGACGTATTGCCCCTCCTGAACCATCTTTTCTATAACGGTGCCGGAGAGGGGTGTGTAGATCGGAAGCCGGATATTCGGCTTGCCGGTTTTTTGAAGTTCGGCAATCTGGCTCTCCTTGACGCCGAACAGCATCAGTCGCTGTTTGGCCGACGCGACCAGACCTTCGCCGTTCTGGGAGATTGCGGCGATAGGCGAGTTTTTCAGCTGGTCACGGCTCCTGATGGCCAGCAGGTATTCCTGTTGGGTAGCCAGCAGGTCGGGCGAGTATATCTCCGCCACAGGTTTGTCCCTGGATACGTATGCGCCGACGGTGTCCACATGCAGCCGGTCGATGCGGCCGGCGATCCAGGCGGTGACCTTGGCCTGACGAGTCTGGTCGAACTGGACGATACCGACGGCATTGATCTCCTTGCTCAGAGTGGTCTGTTTCGCCTCCACAGTGGCGACGTTGGCCATGATCCGCTGGGTCGGGGAGAGGGAGACGTGTCCGAGCATGTCGGCCTGCTGCTTCTGCTCCGCGGTCTGGGCGCCACCCCCTGCGGCTCCATCAATCTTCTTGATCAGTTCCATGCCGCAGATCGGGCAAGTTCCCGGCTTGTCCTTGATGATGAACGGGTGCATGGAGCAGGTGTAGAGCTGTTTGCCCTGGGCCGCCTTTTGCTCGCCAGCCGTGCCGGGATGCTTCTGCTGCCACAGGTGCCAGCCGCCACCAGCTGCTAGAGCCAGAATGATTACCACCAGGGGGATTGCGATTTTCTTGTTCAGGGCCATGGTCGTACCTCGGTATGTGAATTTTAATTATGTTGAGAGCGTTCAGGTGCGGGTGCTGCCGGAGCCGGTGTTTGCGGCTTTTCCGCTGAAGCCGAAGCAGGCAATGTTGATGGCGCCGATGGCGCTGATACGAGATCGGTTCCGACAATCGCTTCTAGCTGGGCAAGCTTCATCATGTACTCGGCCTGAGACTCGTACAGTTGTCGCTCGTAGTTGAACAGGGTCATCCTGCTATCGAGCAGGTTCAGGAAATCCACCTTGCTTACCCGGTAGCCGATGGTAGCCGATTCAAGGGACTGTTCCGCCTGGGGGATGATACCGGTCTTGTAGAGGGTCACCAGTTTTTCCCTTTTTTCAAGCTTGGCGAGAAGGTCGGAGATGCCGGAATCGATAGTGTTCCTGAGGCCGCTCAGCTCTTCGGTAGCCATGAGAATCTCCGAATCCGATTCGGCCACCATGGCATGACGCCGTTTCTGTTGCACCGGCAGGTTGAAGGTAACGCCCAGAGAGTACATGTCCAGCCCTTCTCCCCCCATGGCCGACTCACGCTGCATGTACTCCAGGGACACATTGAAATCGGGATAGAACTCCTTCCGGGCT
Source organism: Geobacteraceae bacterium (assembly GCA_049301475.1). GTDB lineage: Bacteria > Desulfobacterota > Desulfuromonadia > Geobacterales > Geobacteraceae > JBAQKZ01. The sequence goes on from JBAQKZ010000127.1 coordinate 6,279, forward strand.
AGTTTGTTCCCCGCCTCCCCTTTATCGATCAGGGCCCTCAGGCTCTTGATCATGGGGCGTTTCTCCAAAGCCGTTTCCCTCAAATTACCGGCTGAAAGGGGGAGCGGCTTGATCTCGAAGTCGGGAATCCTGCCCACCGATGCTTCGGGCGAACGAAAGAGGAGGGCATTGAGGGCCGCCTCAAGGCTCTTCCGTTCCTGCTCCAGGGATATCTTCATGTCGAGCATCTTTGAGCGTTCCACCTGGGATTTGAAGACGTCCTGCTGCACACCCTGGCCGACGGAGTACTTGATCTCGGCGAGGGTGATGAAGTCGTCGAGAATCCTGATATTTTTTTCAACGATCCCCAGAGACTTGTCCGTAAAGTAGATCTGGTAGTAGGTCTCCTTTACCATCCTGACAAGTTCGAGTTTCCGTTCCTCCACCTGCCACCGGTATGACTCGGCATCCTTCGCGGCGATCTCTTCCTTCAGCCCCCGTTTGCCCCAGAACGGGAGTTGCTGGGAAATACCGATCACCTTTGCGGTCATGGATTCCTTGCGAAAGTTGAGCGGGTCCGTCACGACCCCGTTCTGAATTTTCAGCATCAACATCGGGTCGTCCAGAGACCCGGCCTGGACAATGCGGTTTTTGAACATCTGCCAGCGCGCCTGAGAGGACTTCAGCTCGGGATTATTGGTGACCGCTGTAGCAACAAGGCTCGCCAACTCTTCGGCAGGCAATTTAACTTCTTCCGACCATGCCATAGCAGGCGAAAGGGATAGCAGCATCAGTAAAGCAAGTGCGCGAAGGTTTTTCATGGGAACTCCTGACTGTGATTTGCGCTGTGCAATATTATATCCGCATAGGTCATGCCCGAATGCCTCTATCGGGCATCCATGATTTCAATGAGTTAAAACCTGGATTCCCGCTCAGAATCGCTGCGGGAATGACATTTTGCGAGTGCATCACTGTTACTTGTTGCTTGGCAGCACGATTCCGTATTTTTCTATCCTGTAGATCAGCGTATGGCGGGGAATCCTCAGAAAACGGGCGGCAGCGGTCTGATTCCAGGAGTTGCGCTCCAAAGACTCAACGACAATCTCCCGTTCCAGTTGCTCAAGTGAATAACCTTCGTCGGGCAATGTTACGATCGCACTGCCTGATGTGCCGTTCTTCCGAAATTTATCAGGCAGATCGTCCAGGCTGATCACATCACTGTTTCGCAGTATGAGCAGACGTTCGATGGTGTTTTCCAATTCCCGCACATTTCCAGGCCACGGGTACATTACCAATGCTTTAAAGGCATCCTTGTCAAAGGTTATTTTATTGCCGTCGTGTTTGGAGCAGAAGTATCTGATGAGGAGAGGGATATCCTTTCGCCGTTCGCGCAGTGGCGGCAAGTGAATGGGGATGACCGACAAGCGGTAATAGAGGTCTTCGCGGAAACTGCCGTCAGCCAGCGCCTTGTCGATATCCAGGTTGGTGGCGGATACGACGCGGACATCCAGTTTCTGGACCGTTGTGCCTCCTACCGGCTCCACTTCCTTTTCTTGCAGCGCCCTGAGCAGCTTGGGCTGGAGCTCCACCGGCAGATCACCCACCTCGTCGAGAAACAGCGTCCCCCCTTCAGCCAGTTGGAACTTTCCAGATTTGTCACGGATCGCCCCGGTGAAGGCCCCTTTGACATGGCCAAACAGCTCACTCTCCAGCAGGTTGCGGGGTATGGCGGCGCAGTTTATGGTAACGAGCGGGGCATCCCGGCGCGAGCTGTTTGCGTGTATAGAACGAGCGACAAGCTCTTTACCCGTGCCTGATTCACCGGTGATCAGGACCGCAGCGTCGGTGTCGGCCACCTTGCGAATGACATCAAAGACCTTCTCAATTTCATTGGATGATCCGACAATGGTGCGGAAATCAGCCCTGTCGGACAATTCGTTCTTCAGTCGCTTGTTTTCCTCGGCAAGCCCGCAGAACTGAAGCGCCTTCCTGACCGTCAATTTGAGCGCATCCCTGTTGAACGGTTTGGTAATGTAGTCATATGCCCCGGCTTTCATCGCTTCCACCGCGACATCAACAGTCCCGAAGGCGGTTATGATGATTACCAGTGTCTCAGGAGATCGCTCCTTGACCGACTTGAGCACCATGAGCCCATCCATGCCCGGCATTTTCATATCGGTAATGACCAGGCTGGGCTGAGCCTGTCCGAACAGATACAAACCTTCCTCCCCCGAGGAAGCGGCCTGAACCTCGTAGCCCTCTTCTTGCAGGTTGTATTCAAGCACCCGTCTGAGCGAGGTGTCATCGTCAATTACAAGTATCTTCGCTTTCAAGGCCTTCCTCCGTTAGCTGCACCCTGCATCGGCAACCTGACAATGATGGTCGTCCCGCGTCCAAGGCTACTTTCCACCATCAATGTCCCGCCATGGCTTTCAATAATTTTCCTGGTGATCGCCAGTCCCAAACCGGTGCCGTCCGTTTTGGTGGTAAAGAAGGGCTCGAAAATTCTCTCCAGTGCTGCGGCCTCAATTCCCCTCCCGGTGTCACGGAAACAGATTTCACAGAGTCCCGCCTGATCAACCGCTGTGGAAATTATTACGCTGCCGCCGGGCGGTGTGGCCTGCAAGGCGTTGATGATGATGTTTAAAAAGGCCTGGCGAAGCTTCTCCCCGTCGCCTTTGATGACGACTGGAGCATCGGAAGGTTGTAAAATGAGCTCAATTTGCCGGTTCCTCGCATCGTTAGCTAGCAGGGTGACAATCGTTTCCAGTTCTTCCAGCACCAGGCATGGCTGCATATCAGCCGGTTGTGGACGCACCATACGAAGAAAATCCTCCACAACCCGGTTCAGGCGCTCGGTTTCCTTGATCTGGATTTCTATGAACTCGTGTTTTGGGTCGCCGGGCTTGTAGTCATCTTTCAATATTTCGGCAGTGCCGCGGATAGAACCGAGGGGGTTACGGATTTCGTGGGCCAGCGCCGCCGCCATTTCTCCCAAGGTTGACAGCTTCTCGGCCCGTCTCAACTGCTCTTCAATGACTATGATGCGCTCGGATTGGTGTTGCAGCTTCTGGCAGGATTCCTCCAAACCATGGGCGGCCTTTTGCAGCTCCACGGTTCGCGCCCGTTCCCGCTGAGACAGCATACCGGTCACTCCCCCAACGATATTGTACATCAGAATTTCAAGGTACTTTTCCATTTCCATCGTCACATGCCCGCCCCACTGGAAAAGAATATGGGGAACATAGGCTATGCTGACAAGGATAGAACAGAGCAACCCACCGCGTAAACCGAACCAGAGGGCCGCCAATACGATCGGCAAATAGTAAAGTCGTTGAAAAATGTCGTGTAGATAGGGGAGGTGAAGCGGGGTCAAATAGTGCAGCAAGCTGGTGCCAATGACGAAAGATATTAGAATAAGTGGCCGGGCCATAGATGATTTTCCCATGATGTTTTTGGTATATTCCTCACTTGAAAGACATTTTCATCATCTGCCCTTGTGGTGGAGTGACAATAATGGTTTGCACTTTCTGATACACGCCGTGCCATATTCATAACTTCTTGGGATTTTAAGGTGCTGCAAAAACCTAACAGTACACTACTGATACGTACTATATTACCGTATAATTACAACTAAGTGGCTGATTTAAATTGAACGTGACGGCATTTAGAATTCTGGATCACAAAACAAGAACCATCATGGGTACCATCATGATAAGCATGAGACCGGTCCCCCACCATCCCCACTTGCCCCCGCCAAAGTGATGTGAAAAAAAGCCGTGGTCTCCATGTTCCCCGCCTGCGTCCATGATACTTGCATTGACCTCATATTGAATGATCTCATCCAACTTCTGATGATCTGCAATTTTTATAACCACCTTATAATCTCCGGCTCTCTCGAACTTCCAGGAATCGACATACTCAGTATCAAGAACATCAACCGGACGCTTAATGATCGGCTGATCAGTATTTCGCTCATAGACTTCCAGCGTCACGACCCTGTCAGTAAGGCGTGTTCCGTCCTTACTCAAACTGAGCGAAAGTTGGACCGTGGATTGTGTTTCGAGCTTCTCTGGTGAAAGCTTTATGGTTGCCTTGAGCCCTTTTTGGGTAAAGCTCTGTTCAAGTGCAAATGCGGCATTGGGAAGAGTAATCAGGAAGATGAACATCATTAGCTGTTTCATTGGGGTTCTCCTAATCGCAAACAGGATAGTTTTCAAATTACCATGCCATCCTTCAAGTTGATGGTTCTGTCCGAGTAAGCTCCGTTCTCAGGATTGTGCGTTACTATGACAACTGTCTGTCCTGCTTCATTCAATTCCCGGAAGAGCACCATTACCTCCTCGCTGGTCTTGGAATCCAGGTTGCCGGTCGGCTCATCGGCCAGGAGTATGTGCGGATTGTTGACGATGGCCCGGGCAATGGCCACCCGCTCCTGCTCGCCGCCGGAGAGCTGGTTGGGAAGACGGCCCAGCTTGCCGCCGAGACCGACCTTTTCAAGTGCCTGCCGAGCGGTGGTCTTTTTTGCCGGTGTGCTCATTTTGACGATGGCCAGCGGCAGCATGACGTTCTCGATGGCGGTCAGATATGGTATCAGGTGGAATGACTGGAAGACAAACCCCAGGTTCTGCGCCCGAAAGTCGGCCAGTTTTTCGCCGGGGAGCTGATACAGCTTGATCCCGGCCATCTCGACTTCGCCCGTTGTGGGATGGTTCATACCTCCAAGAACGGACAACAGGGTACTCTTGCCGGAGCCTGACTGTCCCATGATGGTGATGAATTCACCGGCCTCGATACTTATGTCCACACCACGCAGCGCTTCGACAACATCATCGCCGCTGGTGTACTTTTTCTTCACATCCTTGATTTCGATGAGTGCCATGATTTCCTCAATTTGATTCCCCACTTTGCTAAGGGGGACTTTACAGAGCCCTTAACGCTTCGGTTGGGTCCATCTTGCTGGCATGCAGCGCCGGGTAGAGGCTCGCTATGAGACCCAGCGTCAAAGCAAGCCCGATTGAACCAAAGGCTACGGTTGCATCCCATACCAGGTGGGCATTCTTGCTCTCCGCCATAAACGGCAGGGCAAGTTTGGCCCCCCCCATGCCGACGGCATAACCCAGAAATCCGGCCAGCAGGCTGACCAGGGTAGCTTCAAACAGGATGATCCGCATGATGTGACTCTTCCTGAAACCGATGGCGCGGAAGACTCCGATTTCGGTGGTTCGTTCGTTGACGCTCCCCATCATGGTTACGAAGACGATCAGGGAGCCGATGAAGACAACCACACCGGCCATGGCGTAGGAAAAGCGTTTGAACTGGTCCAGGGCCTTGAGACGTCCCTCGACCACCTGCTGAATGGCCGATACCTTGACGTCCGGTATTTTCTCGGCAATCTGTGTCACCATGTCGCCGATGGGGCAGCCGGAGCAGAGGGCCGCCACCTCGGCCAGGGTTATTTTGCCTTCCTTGCCGAGCAGTTTCTGGGCCTTGGGCAAGTTGGCAAAGACCAGCGAATCATCCTGGGAGCCGGTCTGGTCAAGGACCCCTGCGACTCTGAAGGATTCATCATTTATCTTGATGCTGTCACCGGAATCGGCATTGAGCACCTTGGATGCATCGCTGCCGAGCAATACCTCGTTGTCACCCTTGGGTGCGTCGCCGAAGATTTTCCACCACTGCTTCATCTTCAATTCGCTGTCAAAGTTGACACCAACCAAGAGTACGTCGTGGGTCCCGATCCTGATACCACCCAGCACCTTTGGCGCGATGGCCGAGATGTTCCTGTGGTTGGCGATGGTTTTGATCTTCGCCAGATCGCTCTCCCTGATCTCGCGCTGATCGAAGGTCACGCCACCAAGACTGATGCCGCCATAGTTCATGGCCAGGCCGTTGCTCTGAGGGGTGACAAGAATATTTGCGCCAAACTCGTCCATCTTGCGTTCAATGTCGCTCGACATGGAGCGGGTCAGGGTCACCAGGGTAACGATGGTGGCGATGCCGACCATCAGGCCGATGGTCAGAAAGGCCATCTTGGCCTTGCGGCGTTTCAGGTTATTGATGGAGATAGTATGCAGTTTCATGATTCTCCGCCGTTTCCTCTCAAGTGTTTAGAAGTAACGTGCTCCGGCTTTCAGGTCAGCCGTGGTGATAGTTATGCTGTTTCCGCTTGTCTGACTGGGGAGGTAGGAGGGATTGCAACCCCCGACTTCGTGCGGTCCGATACGGTCGATAGCGAATTGACGATTGCAGTTCTTGCAGACCAGCACGCCCCCTTTTTGCTCATACCCCTTCTTGGCGTGGAAACAGGAGTCGCAGGCATCAAAGGCTGTCCGGTAACTACCATCCGATGCCTTGACAACTACAAAAGCGATCTCCTTACCGCCGTCATCAAAGCGGTAGTAGTGAGCCTTGCCGTCAGCCGCCTTGGTCAATTGGATGGATACCACGCCTCCCGTTGCCTTGACCTTCTCGTATTTGCCGAACGAAAAGCCAAAGACGCTTACTATAGCTACTAACAGCGCTCCGATAACTACAACTGCCCATACAATCCGTTTTGTGTGATTCGTTGCCATGCAAATTTCTCCTTTGTCAGCTTTGTTTATTCCCGCCGCAACCGCCACGCTTGCCGCCACAGCATCCCTTTGACGGAGCGGCGTTTTGCCCGACATTGCGGCCTGTAATCTGGCTGAACTCTTGCGGAGTCAGAACAGCATAAACATTGCTGCCAAAACCGGTTTCACTGACCTTCTGCGCCAAGCTTTCCGGCTTGACGGTCTTTGTGTCATAGCCGACGATGACCCAGCCGCCATTCACATCCACCTCGGTAACTGCGACGCCTTTCAACGACTCAAGAGCTTTTGTAATTTTGCTTGAGCAACTGCCACAGGTCATGCCGGTCGTCCTCAGAACGGCAACGGAATCAGCTGTCGCGCCGATCCTGACACGAAATGCAAGAACCACCAGGACAGTGACTGCCGCAATGACGAGAAGCGAGGTAGTTATTCTTTTTGCGTTCATGGACAACCCTCCGATCAATGTCGGCTCTTTACGTATGACGGCATTATCGCTTCAAGTGTCATGCCAAGTTGTTTTCAAACTTTAACATGCTAATATCGCTGATTATTTTATGCTAGAGTATTTAGGGTTAGCAGGATTGATTTAAAAGAATGGAGAATATTCCATGGGGGTAGAGAATATTCTACTACTTGCTTATTTGTAGAGAGTTTTTATGAAGCGTATGCGATTTAGATGATTCAGGCCGGCAACTCCGCATCCTTATAGCGTTCAGCAATCAACCGCAGCTCCTCAGGCGCTATTGCCATAAATGTCGCTACCACCGCCGGATCAAACTGGCTGTCTTTCTGGTTCAGGATCTCTGCTGCCGCCTCCTCGTAGGTCACGGGTGATCGGTAGGGGCGCTCGGAAGTCAACGCATCATAGACATCGGCCACCATGAACAATCTCGCACCCAGCGGGATTTCTTCCCCCTTCAGTCCACGAGGGTACCCCTTGCCATCGTAACGCTCGTGGTGGGCATGGACTATTTCCGCTGCGCCCTTAAGGAAACCTATACGTTTCACAATGCGGTATCCTGCCTCGGGGTGCTTGCGCATCTCACGCCATTCCTCCTCAGTCAGTTTGTCAGGCTTCAACAGAATATGGTCCGGCACTGCTATCTTCCCAACGTCATGAAGTAAAGCCCCGAAGCCAATCTCTCGCCGTCTCTTTTCGTCAACACCAAACCGGCTGGCTATCAACTCGGTATAGTCCCTCACCCGTTGAGAATGCAGGCGGGTGTTGTGCTCACGAAGATCCAGCGCCGAGACCAGACCAAGAAGGGTCTCCTCATTGGCATTGGCAAGTTCCTGAAGAAGTGACCGTTGGCGGTCGAACAGCCAGCCAGGGATAATGCCCGCCACCCAGAACCCCACCAACTCTCCCATCTGGTTTGCCTGTTCCATGTAGTTGTAAGGCCAGTCAAGAAACGCATGCAGAATAAAAAGCAGGCTGACTACCAATGCCGTTGCGCACGCCCCCCTGAGCCCGAACCAGGCCGCCGCCATGACCGGTGGAAGAAAGTAGAGTTTCCTCAGCATGATATGCAGCTTGTGATATGCATGTGTCTCGGTAGGCGTCAGGTAATGCAGTAGGGCTATTATTCCTATTACACTCGCCAGAAAAATGATTTTATTTCGAGATACGTTTTGTTTAGTCACCAGCATCCCCCTTGCTCAATAGTTTGGCGGGTAACTGCATAAAATTCCCCGATTTCAGAGAGGCAGTGTTGCACATTCATTCCCGAGGGATAACTGACTAACTCATACATGAGCGGAGCTCAAGCGGGAAAAACGAACTCGGCTGGTGTACGGGGGACGAGGTGGTGGTCGAAATGGGCCACGGCCCAGGCGAGGATTTCCGGGCAGGGGGCTCTTACAAGCTCCGAAGGAGGATTCTGACCGAGGAACCTCAGTGCGCCGACGAGCAGTGCCCCTCCCTCGCGCAGCAGGTCCCGCCCTCCAGCGAGAGAGACGGCGTTGTCCCGCTTGGAGAGCTTTGCGCCGCAAGGACCTGTGACCAGCGGCATGTGATAATAGGCCGGAGTTTCGTACCCCAACAGCTTTTGCAGGTATATCTGGCGTGGTGTTGAGGAAAGGAGGTCCGCGCCCCGCACCACCTGGTTGACCCCGCTCTCGCCGTCATCAACCACCACCGCAAGATGATAGGCAAACGGGCCGTCCGCGCGCTGGATCACGAAGTCACCTGTGGAAACAGAGAGCTCTTGGCTGTAGCGCCCCATGATACCATCCCGGAAACTGATGAGGTCGTCGTAGACCTTGACCCTGTAAGCCCGCTCGATCTTCCCATCCGGAAGGCCATCTCTACAGACGCCTGGGTAGATAACGCCGTCATTTGCATCATGAGGAGCGGATGCGATCATTGCTATCTCGGCCCGCGTACAGCCGCAAGTGTAAGCGATTCCCTTTTTTATAAGGTAATCGATGGCGGCCTGGTAAAAGTCATTGCGCAGGCTCTGGTATATGACCGGTCCGTCCCAGTCAAAGCCGAGCGTCTCGAGGGTCCTGAGCATATCATCGGCGATTCCCGGGACTACCCGTGGCACGTCGAGATCCTCGATCCTTAGCAGCCATTCCCCTCCCGTGCGCCTGGCCATCACATAGCTGCCTAGCGCGGCCACCAGAGATCCCAGATGGAGGGGTCCGGTGGGGGATGCGGCGAAGCGTCCCATCAGTCTTCCGGATATATTTTCCTGGTGGGAATTTGTCATTAAGTTATCCGTAGAGTAGTCGAGGCAGGTTTTTCAATTACTGAAATTGCGAAGGAAGGCGCCGCTGTCAAAATATAACGTATTATGGCATTTTAGCAACTCTTTACAGCTTGAGCCAGGCGCAATCCGCCGATAAATTGCTTTACAAACAGGCTGAGATTACGCTACTCTTCACCGGTTACGCTTCAATGAGTCAAGATGCATCAGCTAGCGGTCCGTCTGGAAAATATCCAGCCGGAGCTTTTATTTTCAAGGAATCCATGTCAATCGACCACATCCGCAATTTTTCCATAATCGCCCATATAGATCACGGCAAATCGACCCTGGCCGACCGGTTGATGGAATTCACCGGCGCGATTTCCGACAGGGACAGGCAGAACCAGTTTCTGGACAAGATGGACCTGGAACGCGAGCGGGGAATCACCATAAAGGCCCAGACCGTAAGGCTGAACTACCGGGCCGTGGACGGCAGGGAGTATATCCTCAACCTGATCGACACACCGGGCCATGTGGATTTTACATACGAGGTGTCGCGTTCCCTGGCCGCCTGCGAGGGGGCGCTTCTTGTCGTGGACGCCTCACAGGGGGTGGAAGCCCAGACCCTTGCCAACGTCTATCTCGCGCTTGACAACAACCTTGAAGTTTTCCCGGTACTGAACAAGATCGACCTGCCGGCAGCCGAGCCGGAGCGGGTAATGCACGAGATCGAGGAGATCATCGGCATCGACGCCCACGACGCCGTGCTGGCGAGCGCAAAGGAGGGGATCGGCACACGGGAGATACTTGAGGAGATCGTAAAGAAGATACCCCCACCGCAGGGGGATACTTCCGCTCCGCTCAAAGCGCTCCTTTTCGACTCCTGGTACGACCAGTACCAGGGGGTGGTCATACTGGTACGCATTCTGGACGGAATACTGAGAAAGGGAGATAAGATTCAGATCATCTCCACCAAACGCTCCTACGAGACGCTCAAGGTTGGCGTCTTTGCGCCGATGATGCGTGAAATGGAGCAGCTTGCCGCTGGTGAGGTCGGCTTCGTCATTGCCGGCATAAAGGATGTGGCCGACGCAAAGGTGGGAGACACCGTCACCCTCTTGCACAACCCTTGCGCCAAGGCGCTGGAGGGGTTCAAAGAGGTCAAGCCGATGGTCTTCTCGGGCCTCTACCCGATAGACACGGTCCAATACGAGCAACTGCGTGACGCCCTGGCCAAGCTCAGGCTGAACGACTCATCCTTCTCATATGAGCCGGAAACCTCTGTCGCCCTCGGCTTTGGCTTCCGTTGCGGTTTCCTGGGACTCCTGCACATGGAAATTATCCAGGAGCGGCTTGAACGGGAGTTCAACCTTGACCTGATAACCACCGCACCGACGGTCGTCTACCGGGTACACCGCGTTACAGGCGAGATTGAAACCATCCAGAGCGCCAACCAGCTCCCGGAATTGCAGCATGTGGAGTACCTTGAAGAGCCCTTTATCCTGGCACATATACACGTCCCGAATGAATATGTAGGCGGTGTGCTGGCCCTGTGCGAGGATAAGCGCGGCGTGCAGCGGGAGATAAAGTATCTCACCCAGACACGGGTGATGATCATTTACGAGTTGCCGCTGAACGAAATCGTCCTAGATTTCTACGACCGGCTGAAATCCATAACCAAGGGTTACGCCTCACTGGACTACGAGCCTCTCGATTACCGCCGTAGCGAACTGGTGCGGATGAACATACTCATAAACAACGAGGTGGTGGACGCGCTTTCCCTCATTATCCACCGTGACAAGGCCTACTATCGTGGGCGCGATCTTGTGTCGAAAATGAAGGAACTGATACCCCGCCAGATGTTTGAGGTGGCCATACAGGCTGCCATAGGCAACAAGGTCATCGCCCGCGAGACAGTGAAGGCGATGCGCAAGGACGTGCTCGCCAAGTGCTACGGCGGCGACATCACCCGCAAGCGGAAGCTATTAGAGAAGCAGAAGGAAGGGAAGAAGCGGATGAAAAACGTGGGAAACGTTGAACTTCCCCAGGAGGCTTTCCTGGCAATACTCAAGGTGGAATAATAACAACAAGGAACTAAGCGATGGAAGAAAACAAAGAGACGCAATCCGTTGTTCCAAGCAACGTCGTTGGGAAGCCTGCTGACGAGGCCGCCGCCCCCGCCAGAAAGTCAATCTTGCGGGAGTACGCCGAGTCGATCATTATCGCCGTACTCCTGGCTCTGATTATCAGAACCTTCTTGGTGCAGGCATTCAAGATACCTTCCGGCTCCATGGAGGACACCCTGGCAATAGGCGATCACCTCCTGGTCAGCAAGTCCATCTACGGGACGCGGATACCCTTTACCGACACCCGTTTCCTCAAGCTCCGCGACCCGCGGCGGGGTGACGTGATTGTCTTTGAGTACCCGGAGGACCCGTCAAAGGACTTCATCAAACGGGTCGTCGGAACCCCCGGAGACGAAGTTGAAGTTCGAAACAAGTATGTCTACGTTAACGGCAGACAGTACGAAAACCCTCACGAGGTGCATAAGGAAAAAGATCTCATCCCGAAAGAGCAGAACCCCCGCGACAACATGGCGCCGGTCAAGGTGCCCGAAAACTCCTACTTCGTCATGGGGGACAACCGTGATCGCTCATATGACAGCCGTTTCTGGGGATTTGTAAAGAACGAAAAGATCAAGGGGCTGGCCTTCATCAAGTACTGGTCCTGGGACTCGGAAAATTTCCGGGTAAGATGGCGGAACATAGGGAAGCTTATAGATTAGGAAAATCCTTGTGTTGCTTTATTTGAGGCCGTTCGGGTATCTGACCTGGATGGCCTTTTTTATTTAAGTTTCCATCCGGAAGCGGTTCTTTTTCGCCCTGGCGGCGTCAATCTTCAGGTTTGCTTGTGCGACGTACCGATGTACGTCTCCGCGCAATCCCTCGATTTCCTTGCCAGGACAAAAAATCCCTCGTTTCCAAATTGGAAACCAGTAGTGTCTCATCCTTAAGTTTCCGGATGGAAACTATTTTGCTCTTGTAATGCGTGAATCGAAGGATTCTCCTTGCTTGACAGTACATTACGAGAAGACTAAAGTTAGTGCGCGTTATTTCCCGATAAGTTTTCGAAACTTTTCGAAACAGATAACGGCAAAACGCACATTGATGAAGGGCCAGATCATACATGACCGACAACGGAACCACTGACAAATCCCTCGAATCCTGGATATGGGACGCCGCCTGTTCCATCCGCGGCGCCAAGGATGCCGCGAAATACAAGGAATTCATCCTCCCGCTGATCTTCACCAAGCGCCTGTGCGATGTCTTCGATGACGAGTTGAACCGTATCGCCCGGGAAGTCGGCTCGCGCGCCAAGACCTTCAAGCTGGTGAAGCACGACAAGAAACTGGTTCGTTTCTATCTGTCGCTGGAGCCGGAAGACCCCGAAAAGACGATCTGGTAAGTGATTCGCATCCCGCCGGTAAAGAAAGCGGATAAAGAGAACAAGCAAGTTGGCGAAGGAGAGCGCATCACCACCCATCTGCGCGCCATTGCCGACGCCAATCCGCTCCTCAAGGGGATCATCGACCGGGTGGACTTCAACGCCACCACCCACGGCCAGCGCGACCTCGACGACGACCGACTCTCCAACCTCATCGAAGCCATCAGCGCCAAACGACTCGGGCTCAATGACGTGGAGCCGGACATCATCGGCCGCAGCTACGAATACCTCATCCGCAAGTTCGCAGAAGGTTCGGGCCAGAGCGCGGGTGAGTTCTACACCCCCGCCGAGGTCGGCCTGGTCATGGCGCACATCATGGACATCGAGCCGGGCATGGACGTGTACGACCCCTGCTGCGGCTCTGCGGGGCTCCTCATCAAGTGCGAGCTGGTGCTGACGGAAAGGATGCATCTCCGCTCCCGCAAGACCTTCGCCCCGGCCAAGCTCTACGGCCAGGAGAATGAGCCCGGCACCTGGGCCATGGCCAACATGAACATGATCATTCACGACATGGAAGGCGAGATTCAGATCGGCGACACCTTCCGCAAACCGAAATTCCGCCAAAGTAAAAACGGGCGCAACCGCCTCCAGACCTTCGACCGTGTCGTGGCCAATCCCATGTGGAACCAGACCGAGTTCAAGGAGAAGGACTACGACGCCGACGAGCTCGACCGTTTCCCCAAAGGAGCGGGCTACCCCGGCAGCAAGGCCGACTGGGGCTGGATGCAGCATATCCTCGCGAGTCTGAAGCCGGAAGGCCGGGCGGCAGTAGTCCTCGAC
>JBAQKZ010000128.1:0-13527 GCA_049301475.1 Geobacteraceae bacterium
GCACTACGACCACCCGGGCGCTGGAGCAGGCAGCGGCAGCCACCGGCCTTGTTCAGGCGGGAGATGGGGAGGCGGATATCTTTATCTTTCCCGGATACGAATTCAAGGTAGTGGATGCCTTGATCACCAACTTCCACCTCCCCAAGTCTACTCTCCTCGCCCTGGTGGCGGCTTTTGCCGGTCGGGAGTTCCTGTTGCGCGCTTATGCGGAGGCGGTGGAGAGAAGGTTCCGTTTCTACAGCTATGGGGACGCGATGTTTATTTATTAAACCTGGAACTTTGGTTATTATCTGTGTCGGCAATTGAATTCAAGATTATCAAGCAGGACGGGGAAACAGCGGCACGGACCGGTTCCTTGACAACAGCACATGGCAGGATCAACACCCCCGTTTTCATGCCGGTGGGAACCCAGGCCACGGTCAAAGCAATGACCCCGGAGGAGTTGACGGAGGTTGGCGCCCGGATTATCCTGGCCAACACCTACCATCTTTACCTGCGTCCCGGCCATGAGCTGATAGAACGGCTTGGAGGTCTCCACGAATTCATGCGCTGGCAAGGGCCGATACTGACCGACAGTGGCGGCTTCCAGTTGTTCAGCCTCGGCGCACTGCGCAAGATCACGGAGGAGGGGGCGAAATTCCAGTCACACCTGGACGGCTCTTATCACTTCATCTCCCCCGAGACCTCCATTGCCATTCAAGAAGCATTGGGCAGCGATATCATCATGTGCTTGGACGAGTGTCCTCCATATCCGGCTGACTATGAGTATGTGCGCCGGTCGATGGAGATGACCAGCCGTTGGGCCGTCCGCAGCAAGGCGGCGCACCGGCGGTGCGATCAGGCGCTGTTCGGTATAGTCCAGGGTGGGATGCATCCCGATCTACGTGAGCAAAGCGCCCATGATCTCCAGGAAACAGGCTTCGACGGCTATGCCATGGGAGGGCTTTCCGTGGGGGAGGAGAAAGAGGTAATGCATGAGATGCTGGAGCGTTGCGCCCCGTTTCTTCCTGCGGATCGCCCACGATACGTAATGGGCATCGGCGCCCCGGAGGACCTGATAGAGGCGGTGGCAGCAGGATACGACATGTTCGATTGCGTAATGCCCACAAGAAACGCCAGAAACGGCATGCTGTTCACCTCCTTCGGCAGAATAAACATCAAGGGGGCCAAGTACGCGGAGGACCGCGGGCCGATCGATTCGGAGTGCGGTTGCTACGTCTGCCGGAATTACAGCAGGGCTTATCTGAGGCATCTCTACCGCTGTGGCGAAATACTGGCATCCAGACTGAATACATGGCATAATCTGCACTACTATGAGGCGCTCATGGCCGGTGCGCGCGCAGCAATCGCAGAGGGGCGGTTTGCTGAATTCCGGCGGGTATTTTACGCAAAGAGGGTTTTTTCGTAGGGTTGCACCGACACACAAAAATATATTCAGGAGGTAAAAACTATGTTGGGTTTGGCATTTGCAATGGGTACACCCCCCGGCGGAGCGGCGGGCGGCGGCCAGTCCGCCTTTATGAGCATGGTTCCGCTGATTTTAATGTTTGCCATCTTCTACTTTCTTCTGATCCGTCCCCAGCAGAAGAAGGCCAAGGAGCACCGGGCGCTGCTGGAGAACCTTAAAAACGGAGACATGGTGATCACCGCTGCTGGCATCCACGGGAAGGTAACCGCCATTGATGAAAACGTCATTGCCCTGGAGGTGGCCACCGGGGTGAAAATCAAGATCAGCAAGGGGCACATCGCCAGCTTGTTGAAAAATGCCTGATACCATTCCAACGGGAAAGCGCTATCTTTGTTGGCTTCGCAGTCAGCTCCCCAGCGTACTGTTTATGTGCGTCTGCGCAGCTTTTCCCTCGCTGCCTTGATATCATATTTGATTTGGAATCGGTATAATATCGATTATGTTGAAAGGAGTATCTCCCATGTCCAAGGGCTTTACCTGGCGCGTCAGTCTGATCTTCCTGTTTCTGTTTTTGTCGTTTCTCTACCTGACACCGACACTGGTCGGCAAACTTCCATCCTGGTGGAAAGGTCTGCTCCCAAAGGATAAGATCCACTTGGGGCTCGACCTGCAAGGGGGAACCCATCTGGTCATGGAGGTGGAGACCCAGAAGGCGGTGGAGGGCTCTTTAGACCTCATCGCCACCGACCTGGAGGATACCTTGACCGCAAAAAACATCCGCTTCAAGCGGATTGCCAAGGTTGGGGCGGACCGGGTGCAGTTGACTCTCTATGACAAGACTTCAGCCGATGATGCGCAGAAGCTGGTGAAAAAGAAGTATCCAGAAATGGAACAACTCCCGAATTTTGACGAAGGGGGGTTTGTGAATTTTCAATTCCGTATGGATGAAAAGGTAGCCCAGAACCGCAAGGACAAGGCGGTTGCGCAGGCGCTGGAAACCATCCGCAACCGGATTGACCAGTTCGGAGTGTCGGAGCCGGTCATCCAGAGGGAGGGAATCAACCATATCGTTATTCAGCTTCCCGGCATCAAGGACCCGAAGAGGGCCATAGAGCTGATAGGACGGACCGCCCGGCTCGAATTCAAGCTGGTTGACGAGAACATCAGCGCCGCCACCGCCTCACCAGCAACCTTGCCAGAAGACGACGAGTTGCTCATGGAGAAAAAGACCGACCCGGCGACCGGCGCGGTCACCGAGATACCTCTGGTCGTGAAGAAAAAGTCGATAATCACCGGTGACCTCCTGACAGATGCTCAGGTGCGGATCGATTCCCAGTTCAACCAGCCTTACGTGGCAATCGAATTCAATTCCACCGGGGCCAGGCTCTTCGACCAGGTAACGGCCGCCAATGTCGGGAAACGGTTCGCCATTGTGCTCGACAATAACATTTACTCCGCGCCTGTGATCCGTGAGCGTATATCCGGCGGCAGCGCCCAGATATCGGGCACCTTCAGCGAAAAGGAGGCCTCCGACCTTGCCATCGTGCTGCGTGCGGGCTCGCTCCCCGCGCCGGTCAAGATCATCCAGAACGTCACCGTCGGCCCTTCGCTGGGGCAGGATTCCATCAACAAGGGGCTTATTGCCGGGCTTGTCGGAGTGGCGCTGGTGGTCATCTTCATGGTTGTATACTACAAACTGTCGGGGCTTGTGGCAAACATGGGGATGGTGCTCAACATCATCTACCTGATGGGGGCTCTGGCGGCGCTAGGCGCAACACTGACCCTTCCGGGCATTGCAGCCATCGTGCTCCTCATCGGTATGTCGGTTGACTCCAACGTTCTTATATTCGAGCGGATCAGGGAGGAGCTGAGGCTCGGCAAGACCGCCAAGGCCGGTCTGGATGCGGGGTATGACAAGGCGTTCCTGACCATCATGGACTCCCATGTCACGACTCTCATAACCGCCGCAGTCCTGTTCCAGTTCGGCACCGGCCCGGTCAAGGGATTTGCGGTTTCACTCAGCCTGGGTATCATAATCAATCTCTTCACGTCGCTGGTGGCTACCAGGGTTGTGTTCGATTTCGTGCTTGGCCGTCGGCATGTGAAGCGACTAAGCATATAAAGAAGGGAGGAGCAAATGGAATTCATAGGTAGAACCAGGATCGACTTTATCGGCAAAAGGAACATTGCCTTCATCATTTCTGGCGTCATGGCCCTGTTGGGCCTGGCCGGGATCATACAGGTCGGCCGGGGCGCCGCCAATATGGGGATAGATTTTTCCGGCGGCACGTCGGTCCAATTGAGATTCAGTCAGCCGCTCCCTCTTGAACAGGCCCGCGGCGCGCTGGCCCGAAATAACCTGAAAGAGGCGAACCTCCAGGAGATCAAGGACGGGAACAAGCTTCTCATCAAGATCGGCAAGACTACCCTGGAGACCGGCAAAGCCGCAGATGTAATCGTAGAGCTGTTCAAAAAGGAGTTTCCAGGCAACTCCTTCATCGTGGACAGTTCCACCGAAATAGGCCCATCCATCGGCGACAAGCTTAAAAAGGACACCGCGGTTGCCGTGGCCATATCGCTTCTCTGCATTATTATCTACATAGCCTGGCGATTCGATTTCAAGTTTGGCGTCGGCGCCACCATCGCCACGCTCCATGACGTGCTTGCGATGTTCGCCGTCTTCTTCGTCCTCAACAGGGAGGTCAACCTCCTTTTCATCACTGCGGTGCTGACTATCGCCGGCTACTCTCTCACGGACACCGTGGTGGTCTTCGACCGGATCAGGGAAAACCTCCACAAAAACCTTAAGGAGCCGATGAAAATCATCTTCAACCGGAGCATCAACGAGGTGCTCTCCCGCACCATCATCACCTCGCTGACCACTTTTCTGGCCTCCGTGTCGCTCTTTTTGTTCGGCGGCGAGGTGATCCACGACTTTGCTTTCGCCCTCGTGGTTGGCGTGGTGGTCGCCACCTATTCTTCCATATTTGTTGCAAGCCCCATTGTGGCGTTGTGGGAAGAACGCGCCTTGAAAGTCAAAGTTTAAGGAGCGACACATGAGCAAAGAGAATATCCTTTATACGGTAATAGCACTTCTGGTCGGTATTCTCGGGACCGTGCTGGTGGTCGGCGTGGTGAACAAGAATCAGTCGGCTACCGAGGTGAACGGCACTGTTTCCATGGGGGGCGGCTCGCCCATCGACTACAAGGCCCGGATCGCCGAAGCGGAAAAGATCGTTGTCAGGGAACCAAATAATCTACCGGCGTGGATACAGCTCGGCAATGACTACTTTGACACCGACCAGCCGCAGAAGGCGATCAATGCCTATGCCAAGGCGCTGGAACTTGACCCCAGGAATCCCAATGTCCTTACGGACCAGGGGATCATGTTCCGCAAGGTCGGCTGGTTCGACAAGGCTATTTCCAACTTTAAGAAGGCCCGTAAGCTCGACCCTGGGCACCTTCAGAGCATCTATAATACGGGGTTGGTCTACGCTGACGACCTTAAACAACCCGACAAGGCGCTGCAAGCCTGGAGCCTCTACCTGCAACTCGACACCACAAGCCCGACGGCCCAGCAGGTAAAGGGGATGGTCAAGCGGCTCAAGACAGTCCCTCAAAAGGGAAAGTAGCAAGAATCCCCGGGTGACCGGGGTTTTTGAATTACAAATACTCCGCAGATAACCCCATCCCTGATATGGTTGTCAGTTGTCAAGAAGAAAAAAATACACCTGCCCACTTTTGCAAGCGGTTATGCTGGTACATATATTCCAGGACATATGCCGGGGCAGAACCTATTAGCGACGTTTGATCATTCTGATATACGCGGGTTGGTTACCGGCAAGACCTGTCTTCGTCGCGGAGCTGCCTCTGTCTACAAGCGGGAATTCGGCGAACCTTATCCACATAGGGACGACGAGGGTTCTCCATACGTGGTTCTGTCCCCGCATATGTTCTGGAAATTTGTCACTTCTTCATGTCTCCTCCGGTTTGCTTTTCAGGGTTTTGCGAGGCCACTCGCCTATCCATAGAGGGGTGAGTTTTGCCGGGGTGAGTCGCTCCCCCAAAGAGCAAGGGAACCCCGGCAACCCCTCTGTGGACAGGCCGGGAAAACTCCGGCTATAAGGGTCTTACAACATTCGTTCTTTGAGAAAACGTTTCACGCTGCTATCGGTGTCTGTTTCGCTATGGCCCACATGAAGGCGACAAGTTCTCTAGCGGTTGCCGTTATAATGGTATTGCGATTTTTACCTTTTGCCGTCAGTCGCCGGAATCTGGTGCAAAGTCGCACTTGGCATTTCCAGGCAATATCCAGGACTTCTTGGCTTGCTCCTTCCTGGCGCTTAAGTAGCAGTTGTGTGATCCTCGCCGGGTGACTGTACGCCTGGCCTGCCTCCACCAGTACTCTGCGAGCATGACCATTGCCGGTCTTGGTTATTTTGCCTCGTTGCTTCTTCTCGCCGCTTGAGTGTTCCGAAGGAACAAGGCCGAGATACGTCATGAGCTTCTTGGGGTGATCGAACCTCGTAAGGTCGCCAATCTCCGCTACCATAGTCGATGCTACGATGAGCGATACTCCCCTGAGCACTTGCAGCGCCTTGACCACGGGTGCCATACGCCAAGCAGGGACCAACGTCTCAATCTGCTGGGTGAGTCGCTCTACCCGCGCAATCGTTTCATTGATAGCGTTTATATATTCTTGGAACACTACCTGTTGCGCGGGCATAGGCATTTTCTGATCGGCAAGCCAGAGAAAATGCTGTTTGGTCCAGTTGTCTTTTGGATACCGGAAGCCTAGGCGAAGCAGCATGCCCTTTAATTGTTGTTGCGCCACACGCTGGGCTTTTTTGGCGTCTTCCCTGGCGCGGGTGAGGTCACGCATGGCCTCATCATCAGCACGGGGCACGAACACATAGGTCAATTCTCCAGCGCGGTGGAGGCGAGCGAGCATCATGGCGTCACGACGATCTGTCTTGATCCGATCAGCAGGGCTCTTGGGTATATGTGCGGGGGAGACCACGGCACAATCAAAGCCTTTCTCTGTCAAAGAGCGAAAAATATCATAACCACAGGGTCCGGCTTCGTATACAAAATGAAGCTCCTTGTTGGGAGAAGACAGCTTCTTCACCAGGTGGTCAAGATCGTCAAGACCTCCCCCGATGGTTCCGTAATGCCTAACCTCGGCATTGCGCCCGGCATCGGCAAGGGCTACACTAATCGAGTTTTTGTGAACATCAAGACCTACAAATGTGATAAGCTTTTCCATGACCTGCCTCCTTGGTTGTGGCTCTGAGCCGTAGTGAGTTACCTCTCTACAGCATAACCCATGCTTGCAAGGATGGCAGGTCTTTTAGCATTTGACTCTGCTTGGCAACTGACAACCATTATGTCTACCTTAGCCCTCCCCTTGATGGGGAGGGAATTTTAGACCAGTGCAAATACTTAATCGGACAACGCTGAAAAGACTTGCAAGCAGCGGGGAGGAATCGTGGAGCCGGTAACGGTGAGACTCTGGCGGCTCAAGGAGGCAGAACCAGCTCTGGTCGAGAGGCTGGCAGGGGAAGCCGGGATTCCGCCACTGCTTGCGTTGATACTTGCCAATCGGGGATTCAGCGAGCCTGTGGAGGCCAAAAGGTTTCTCTCCGGCTCTCTTGCGGATATACACGACCCATTGACTATGCTGGGGATGGAGAGTGCGGTGGACCGCCTGTTATCTGCCGTCACGGCAGGGGAGAAGGTCTGCGTCTATGGCGACTATGACGTGGACGGGATCACTGCCGTGGCTCTCCTCATCGACTTTTTCCGCAAAATAGGACTGGACTCCCTCTACTACATACCCAACCGGCTCGTAGAAGGCTACGGCCTTTCCATTGATGGAGTTCGCAGCGTCGCGGCAGCCGGTGCAAAGGTCATCGTAACGGTGGATTGCGGCATCACCGCCGTGGAAGAGGCGCACCTCTGCGCCGAACTCGGGATCGCCCTGATCATTACCGACCACCACACCCCCGGCCCTTTTATCCCATCCGCCTGCGCCGTAATCAATCCTCTCCAGTCGGGCTGTCCGTTCCCTTTCAAATATCTGTCAGGGGTCGGCCTTGCCTACAATCTCGCCATTGCCCTGCGTGGCGCACTTCGCCGGGCCGGGCATTTTGACGCTCGACCGGAGCCGAACTTGAGGGAGTATCTCGATCTGGTGGCGCTTGGTACCGTGGCGGACATCGTCCCGCTGGTGGGCGAAAACCGGATATTTGTCAAACATGGTCTCAATGAGCTGACCCGTTCAGCCCGGCCAGGCGTGCAGGCGCTTAAAAAAGTGGCCGGGGTTGACGGCCCGGTCACCTGCGGCGCGGTCGGTTTTCGCCTTGCTCCACGGCTGAATGCAGCCGGAAGGCTGGAGGATGCGGCGCTTGGGGTAGAACTGCTGCTTTGCAACGACCGGCAGCGTGTGGAGGCAATCGCCTGCGAACTGAATACCGACAATCTGGAGCGACAGACCCTGGAGCAAGAGATACTCCGGGAGGCGCTGGATATGGTCGGGAATGATCCTCTCTTAAAAGGGCGCAAGAGCATAGTGCTTGCCTCTGACACCTGGCACCCCGGCGTGATCGGTATCGTCGCCTCCCGTATTGTCGAACTGTTTTATCGTCCCACCATACTTATCGCCATGCAAAACGGCAATGGCCGCGGTTCAGGGCGGAGCATCCCGAACTTCCATCTTTATGATGCCCTACGGGCCTGCTCGGAGCACCTCTTGAAGTTTGGCGGGCACAAATACGCCGCCGGAATCGCCATTGACGAGGCGAACCTGGAGAAATTCGCGTCAAGCTTTGATGCGGTGGCAGGCGGTCTTCTGAGCGACGCCGACCTTATACCGGAACTTGCCATAGATGGGGTAATCACGTCGGCGGAGTTGACCCTGGAGCTTGCCGGGCGGATCGAGGCGCTGGCGCCGTTCGGCATGGGAAACCCGGAGCCGCTCTTCCTTTTGCGTGGAGCCCGGATCATAAGCACGCAGGTGCTTAAAGAACGTCATCTCAAACTCCGTCTGGCATCCGGAGAAGTGGTGGTTGAGGCGATAGGATTTAATCTGGCGCACGAAGCGGCAGTCGGCGCCGAGGTGGATTTGGTCTGTTCCCTGCAGATCAATATATGGAAGGAACGTCGGGGGGTGCAACTAAGGATCAGGGATATCAGGATGGCTCGGACTGCGGGGATCGGGGAAAGCGATTCACGAGTCACTGAATTCTGACGGGGGAGATGCCAGTGCAGCGGCATGAAAGGTTCAGCGCGGCGGACCGGGTAATCAGGACGGGGTTCCGGCTCAACGCGATTTTAATGGTCATGAAGCTCTTGGCCGGCCATTTTGGCGGGTCGGAAGCGGTATTTGCCGACGGACTGGAGAGCGCCTGCGACTTCATCGCCATCCTTGCTACCATGATTGCCCTCCGGATAGGACGACAGCCGTACGACTCCCGCCATCCCTACGGCCACGGCAAGGCAGAGAGCATCGCCGCCATCATCGTCTCGCTGGTCATCTTCGCCACCGGCGCCGGCATACTCTACCGGGCGGCCCACACCATCGCTGACGGCAAATATGAACAACCCCAACTGATCGCGGTGCTGGCCGCCATTGTGACGATTCTCATAAAAGAGTGGCTCTGCCACTATTCCATGCGGGTTGGCGGCCACTTGGGAAGCCCGGCCGTGATGGCCATAGCCAAGGATCACCGCAAGGACGCGATAACCTCGGTCGCCACGCTCGTCGGAGTGACCGGCGCATTCTTTGGCGTCTATCTCATGGACCCTCTGGCAGCCGGTCTTACCGCCTTCTTCATCTTCCATATTGGCTACCAGACTTTCCACAGCGCGGCCCAGGAGCTGATGGATGCCCTCCCTTCGGATGAGCTGGTAAATGCGATTACCGTCATTGCCGAAGGGGTCGAAGGGGTGGAGCATGTCCACGAAATACGGGCGCGCCGCGCTGGCCAGTACCTTATCGTGGATATAAAGCTCGACATGGACCCGGAGATGACGGTAAAGCGATCTCATGCGATCGCCACAGAGGTGAAACGGCTGATTTTCAGCCAATTCAGCAACGTGGGAGACGTGATGATCCATGTCAATCCGCACGATGAGGAGCACGAAGACCTGATCAGGCTATGATGCAATAACAATTTCAAATCAAGGATGAAATCAACGCGGAGAGGATTGAGCCAACGAAGATAGCGCCTTGATTTGGAATTGGTATAAGGAGAAAAACATGCTCAAAGATTGGAGCAACAGAGCCCTTTCGGCCAGCGATGTCGTCGCGCTAATAAAAAGCGGAATGAAGGTTTTCGTTCATGGGGCTTCAGCTACACCAACGCCACTCCTTCAAGCGCTTGCCGCCCGAACGGATATTGAGAAGATAAAACTCTATCATCTGCACCTGGAGGGCGAAGTCCCTTTTGCCGAACCCCAACATAAAGATCGCTTTCTGTCCATTTCGCTCTTCACCGGACCTTCCTTAAGAAAACCTATAGAAGAAGGTCGAGCGGACTTCATGCCGGTATTCCTCTCCGATATCCCCGGTCTCTTCACATCGGGAAGCATCCCCCTCGATGCGGCGATCCTGCAACTCTCCCCGCCGGATAATCACGGATACTGCACGCTTGGCACCTCCATAGACGCCTCAAAAGCCGCGGCGGACTCCGCCAGGATTGTCATCGCCGAGATTAACGAGCAGATGCCCCGCACCCACGGAAATACCGTGGTCCCTTTCGACCGGATCACCGCATTTATCCATACAAACCGCCCCCTTATCGAACATCCTTTGCATGCTGAAACCGATGTTGAAGCCAATATCGGGGAGATCGTCGCAAACCTGGTAGAAGACCGTTCTACGGTGCAGATGGGGATAGGGGGGATTCCTGACGCGGTACTGCTTCGTCTGCGTGATAAACATGATCTGGGGATTCATACTGAGATGTTTTCAGACCGGCTGGCAGATCTGGTTGCGTCGGGGGCTGTTACCAATAAGTACAAAAATGTTCATCCAGGCCGCATAGTTACTAGTTTTGTCATGGGGACAAAACGACTTTTCGATTTCATCAACGATAATCCGCTGGTTGAGTTTCACCCCTGCGACAGAACAAATGACACCAACCTGATTCGTAAGAATGATAAATTTGTCGCGATCAACTCAGCCTTACAGGTTGATCTGACCGGGCAGATTTGCGCTGATTCCATAGGGCATCGGATTTATTCGGGCATCGGCGGGCAGATGGATTTCATCAGGGGGGCTGCGCTCTCCAGGGATGGGAAACCTATTCTTGCGCTTCCATCGACTGCATCTGATGGAAAAATTTCACGAATTACGGCTGAGTTGCATCCCGGCGCCGGAGTTGTGACCACGCGAGGCCATGTGCATTGGATAGTGACGGAATATGGCGCCGTGAATCTGCACGGGCTTACGTTGCGTGAACGGGGCGAAGCCTTGATTTCAATAGCACATCCGGATTTCCGGGCGGAACTGACTAAAGATATGGTGTCGATTCGTCATTTCCCGATATCAGGAATCCTCTAACTCAGATAAGTCGGATATCATGATTATTGAACCGGCACAGATACCGGCCCGCGCTGAAATAGACCTCATTGGCAGGTTGGCCGCGGAGAGTCAGGTTGCGGCGCATCTCGTGGGAGGCGGCCTGCGCGATCTGATCCTTGGGCGAAATACCACGGATCTGGATTTTGCCCTGAGCGGCGCACTACGCGAAATCCCTTCACGTTTCGCAGAGCGAGTGGCGGGGGCTTTCTTCTGGCTGGATGAGGAGAGAGGGCACGCGCGCGTGGCGAAAAAAGCGGGCGGTACCACCCTGACCTTCGATTTCACTCCAGAGCGCCGCGCCTGCATCGAGGAAGACCTCGCCGAGCGGGATTTCACCATTAATGCCCTGGCCTGGCCGCTTACAGGCTGCGGGGAAGAGGTGATCGACCCGCTCCTGGGAATAGCGGATATCCGGCGCAAACTGATCCGGGCCTGCGCATCCCATTCATTCAACGATGACCCGCTGAGGTTGATCCGGGCAGTCCGGTTCGCCGCAACCCTCGGGTTTGAGATAGAATCCGAAACCTTGAACAACCTCTCACGCAATGTCTCGCTTATCAGGCAGGTCGCGCCCGAACGGCTGCGGAAAGAATTTTTTATAATACTGGAGACACAAGGTATCGACAGATCGCTCGGCCTGCTTTGCGATACGGGGCTGATGGCGGAGTTGCTTCCTGGCGCAGTTAATGCCGCAAGCGCCTCAGAAGCTAACTCCGCATTATCCTTATGCATAAGAACTGCTGCCAACCTGACGGCCTCCCTCGAACAGGTTTCAAGCATGCTGGAGCGGGATTTCCCGGATTCTGCCGGTTATCTCATGGCATATCTCGACCAGGAGTTGGAAGGAGGGATTACCGTACTCTCTATCATGAAGCTCGCCGCAATATTGATTGAATGCAAAGCCGATTCCGCCGTCGTTGCCAGACGGCTGCGGCTGGGAAAGAAAGCTGGACGGCTGTTGGCGCTCCTTTGCAGCGAGGGGGGAAAACCGCTTTCCCTTCTTCCGGCGCAAACCGACCGTGCCCGATACCGGTTTTTCAGGGATATGGAGCCGACCGGGCCGGCACCGCTGATTCTTGCCATGCTTACAGGCAGTGCTTCCCCAAAAGAATGCGCTGCACTGATAGATTACTATTGCCATAAATATTCGGCAGCAGAAGAGTTGCTCCTGTCCGGCACAGAAGTCATGCGTATACTCGGCATCGGACCGGGCAAGGCTGTCGGGGATGTCATGGAGCAGCTAAAGGCCGCAGAGCGCCTCGGCGCAGTCAACAACAGGGCGGACGCAGCGGCGTTCCTTGAGAGAAATCAGTTGACAAACGGCGAGCCGATAAGCTAAGTATAACTTCCGTTTGAGCGGGAATAACTCAGTGGTAGAGTGTCAGCTTCCCAAGCTGAAGGCCGCGGGTTCGAATCCCGTTTCCCGCTCCACTAAAAACAAAGGGTTAGGCTGATTGCCTGGCCCTTTCATTTTTAATAGGGCACATATAGGGCACACCATAAGCAAAACGAGTGTGCCAGAGGATGCAGCAGGGTAGCCGTTCCGGTTCGTGTATTCGCCCGCAAAAAACCTTTGCGCGGGCTCTCCACTGCGGATTCCGCACCAAGTCGGCCACCCATTCCGATTGAAGTCGGCCACCCAATATGATTGAAGTCGGCCACCTATTCCGATTGAAGTCGGCCACCCCCCCTGAGTACTTCGCACCATCCCCGTTTATTGTCGTCGCTGGGTAATTTCATCAGGTGTATGTTCTCCCCTCATTAATTAAATATTGAGGAGGAACATGTGCCAGCGGAGAGAACCCATATGCGTAAAATAAGAGATATTTTAAGGCTGAAATACACGTCGCAGTTCAGTAACCGCGAGATCGCAAAAAGTTGTTCAACTGCCAGAAGCACGGTGGCCGGATGCCTTGAACGAGCATCAAATGCGGAGTTGTTCTGGCCTTTGCCAGATGGTCTGGACGACACCGCTCTGGAGCGCCTGCTGTATCCGCCTGTCGTCGTTTTCGAGGCTGTCCGGGCTGTGCCGGAATGGCCCCTGTTGCAAAAGGAGCTGCGGAAGAAAAATGTCACCCTGGCTCTTCTGTGGGACGAGTACAAGGCCAGCCAGCCTGATGGCTACCAATACAGCCAGTTTTGCAAACTTTACCGAGAGTTCACCGGTCGCGTTGATTGCTGTATGCGCCAGAGTCACGTTGCCGGTGAAAAGCTGTTCGTCGATTACTGCGGACAGACCGTACCGCTGACCGACCCCAAAACCGGAACAATAAAGCAGGGAGGCTATGGGGACGTACCTGCTTTATTGCTTTATGAATCTTTTTCTGCTACGCTTCAGTCATGCCACGACAAGCTAGAATAGACATTCCCGGACTATTGCAGCACGTTATCGTCAGGGGGATTGACCGCTCCGATATTTTTCAGGACGATGATGATAGAAATTGCTTTGTAGAGCGCTTAAGCAGCCTGCTGGTGAAAACCGGCACCGACTGCTTTGCCTGGGCGCTTATCCCCAATCATTTTCACTTGTTGC
>JBAQKZ010000129.1:0-7640 GCA_049301475.1 Geobacteraceae bacterium
CCCCTATCGTCCCGCGATAACCGGCGCCAACAGTCACGCTATCGAGCAGCCGCACCGTCCCGTCAGGCGCAGGGAGGCTGTCGGCAGGCGACGTCTCTGGAAGTATGAAGCTGCCGCGGCCCGCAGACGTCTCTTTTAAGTAGAGAATTGCTTCAAATGCATCCTCGTCTCGGTTGCAGAGCACCAACCGGAGCCGGTCGCCCAACACCGCCTCTACCGCAGCCTCCATCTCCTCGCCGGTCTCCAGAAAATCGGCCACAACCCCGCTGAATCGGCCCCGAAAGGAATCGGAAAGAAAAAGCGTCTTCACCCCCTGGCCGTAGCCGGCGAATTGGGCCTCCATCTCACGCAGGGAATGGAGCCGCGCCCCCTTGGTGCTCAGGAGTTCGCGCCTGGTCTGCAACTCCTGCTCTCTTTGGGAGAGGTCGGCCTTGAGCCTCTCTTCGCTCTCCTTCAGCCGCGCCTCTTCCTCGGCCAATTCATCCTTCCGCCCGGACAGAGAGTGAATGGCGGCATCCAGTTCTTCGCACCGGACGGCGGTCTGGGTCAGCTTTTCCCCGAGCGCCAGCATTTCGCGCCGGTTCCGCTCAAACCGTTCCTCCATCGTTTCCAGACGCTTGCCGGCTCCTGCCTGCTGGTTGCCGAACCGCGCGATATCTGAGAGAAGCGCAAACAGCTCCCGGCGGGTCTCCTCCAGCCGTCCGGCATGCGCGGAGAGTGCGACGGTCATCTCCTCCAGTTCCTTTTCCCCGGCCTGGCGCGCCTGATCCTCGCCAACAGCCTCTGATTCAAAGAGCTGCTTGCACTCTTCCAGCGCCTTCAGTTCGACCCCGGCCTCGTTCATCTCTCGTTCCTGGGTGCTAAACTCCTCGCATAAACGTTCCCGCCGACGCTCCAGGTTGGCAAGCTCCTTGCGCTCAAACTCAAGGCGATTTTCGCATCCCTGGAAATCACCCTTCACGCAGTAGATATCCTCCTGGGTGGCGGCCAGGGCCTTTTCCTCCTCCAGAAGGGCAATCCGCCGCTCCTCCAGAAGTAACTCCCCCTTCTCAAGTGCTGCGGAGAGCTCCGACAGAGTGGTCTCCTTTCCGGACAGCTCCCCTGCCACCCGCGCCCGCTCGCTCTCCAATTCCAGATAGTTCCTTGCGGCAAACTGAAGTTCGATTTCCCTCAGCTCCTCACGGCAGGCACGGAATTTTTCAGCTTTTTTGGCCTGGCGCTGAAGGAGACTGAGCCGCCGCCCGATCTCAGAGACGATATCGCCGATACGGAGCAGGTTCTGGCGTGTCACCTCGATCTTCCTGAGCGCCACCTGCTTGCGCGACTTGAACTTGGTCACGCCGGCCGCCTCTTCGATGAGGAAACGCCTTTCCTCCGGGCGGGAGAGGAGGATCATGCCGATCTTCCCCTGCTCGATGATGGAGTGGGCCTTTGCGCCAACGCCGGTGTCCATGAACAGCTCGGCAATGTCGAGCAGTCGGCAGGGGGTCTTGTTGAGCAGATATTCGCTGTCGCCGCCACGGTAGAGACGCCGGGTCACCTGAATCTCACTGTAGTTCAGATATTTGGCGGGGACCAGGCCATCCTCCGCGGAAAAAACCAGGGAAACCTCGGCCATTCCAAGCGGCTTTCGTATCTCACTGCCGCCGAAAATGACGTCCTCCATCAGCTTGCCACGCAGGTTCTTGACAGACTGCTCCCCCATCACCCACCGGATTGCGTCTACAACGTTAGATTTACCACAGCCGTTCGGCCCGACAATGGCGGTGATCCCCTCCGGAAAATCAAGGGAAACCTTGTCCACGAACGATTTAAAGCCGAGTATGTCTACACGTCTGATCTTCATAAAATGATTTTTTTCCGTAATCTTCCGGGTACTATCGTCGTATCCTGCGGGCAAGTATTTCAAGGGTATGCATTACCCTGGTCC
Organism: Geobacteraceae bacterium; assembly: GCA_049301475.1. Taxonomy (GTDB): domain Bacteria; phylum Desulfobacterota; class Desulfuromonadia; order Geobacterales; family Geobacteraceae; genus JBAQKZ01. The sequence continues at coordinate 1,931 of JBAQKZ010000129.1, forward strand.
GGGCGCCTCGCTGCTTGAGGCCATCGGAGAGCTGCATCATGCAGCCGGGGCAGCCGGTGACCACGGCCTCCGCGCCGCTCTTCTCAATGGCGATGCTTTTGGCCTCGTTGATTGTCATGGAAGAGTCGTAGTGGTAGACGTTGAATGTGCCGCCGAGCCCACAGCATTTGTCGGCCCCTTCCATCTCGGTCAGCTCCACCCCCGGCGCCGCCTGCAAAAGTTCCCTTGGCTGTCTGGTGATATTGCGGGTGCGGAGGTGGCAGGGGTCGTGGTAGGTAATCTTCAGGGGGTCGCCCGCGCCGGTCTCCTCGGGGTGTAGCCCCAATTGCTGAAGGAGTACGGAGGCGTCCACGGTCTTGGCGGCAATCGCCCGGCAACGCTCCAAAAGCTCCGGGTGCTTCTTGCCGATGATCGCCGGGTAGAATTTGTGCAACGCCCCTCCGCAGGTGGCGCAGGCGGTCATGATGTAATCGGCCTCGTATTTCTCCAGCGCCGCCAGGTTCCTTTCCGCAAGTTCACGGACAATCTTCAGGTCCCCCCCCGACATTCCGGGGAGGCCGCAGCACTGCTGCTCCTTCGGAATTATCACGGTGCATCCCAGGTGGCGGAACAGCGCAAGCGCCGCCTCACCCACCTCGGTGTAGACGAAGTTGGTCATGCAACCGACAAAGTAGACAATTCTGGGCTTTCCCGGCTCTCCCTGAATAACCTCGGGATGTCTCCCCATGAAGGGCTTGCGGGCGATACTGGGGATGTGGCGCTTGCCGCCTACAAAGGGGAGCGGAAAGCGGAGCCGGAGGCCTGACGTGGCAGGAACCTTGCGGAAGAAAAGCGGACCAAGGATGCTGGCGGCCAGCGTCCCCATATTCATCAGCTTTCTGTTTCCTATCACCCGGCTCACGGCCTTGTGGAAGGTGGTCAGCCCACGCCGCTCCGCCAGCGCCTCGCGGGCAAAAATGACGATTTCGTCCGTGGGCACCTCATTAGGGCATTTCTCCACGCAACTCCCGCACAAGAGACACTTGGACATGGCGGCATAGGTCTCGTCGTCCAGCGTGATGTCCCCTTTCAGCAAATGCTGGGCCAGGGCGATCTTCCCCCGCGCCGTCGCAGGCTCACGCTGGAATGCGGTGAAAGCCGGGCAGTGGGCACGACAGGCGCCGCATTTGACGCATTTTTTCAACTCTTTTTCAACCCTCTTCAATGGATCCAAAGCAACGCCTTTTCATACTTGAATTATAACAGCTTATGCTTGACTTTACACAATACAAGGTGTAAACGTTTGTGTAATGGAGGCGCCCCCATGTCAACAAACCTGGCTATAGATGACAAGCTGCTCGAAGAGGCCCGCATCGTCGGCAAACATGCAACAAAAAAGGCAGTGGTTAACGAAGCGCTTGCGGAATACATTCAGCGCCGCAAACAGACCGAAATCATCAAACTGTTCCATTCGGTCGAGTATGATCCCTGCTACGACTACAAGTTACAGCGAAAAAAGCGATGAAGGTCCTTGTTGACACATCCGTATGGTCCCTGGCGCTACGGCGCAATCCGCCCGCCGATGGCCCGGAGGTACCTGAGTTAATCGAGTTGATCAGGGAAGTGCGGATCCGGATGATCGGGCCGGTACGTCAGGAACTCCTCTCCGGGGTCAAGAGCCAAGCCCAGTTCCAGAAACTGCGCAATCACCTGCGGGCATTCCCCGATCTTGAAGTGACGACCCGCGATTACGAGTCTGCATCTGAGTTCTTTAACCTATGTCGCGGTAAGGGAATACAGGGATCAAATACCGACTTTCTCATCTGCGCCATATCAGTACACCACAAAATTCCAATATTTACCACGGATGGAGATTTCACACTATTCCAGCCTCACCTGCCAATTACCCTCCATAGCCCCCGCATCTGAACGGTCTGATCCAGCCGAAGAGCCCAAAATAATCAGCGTTGTCCGGCTTAAGGACAGACACCCACCGGAAATATTTTCCCCGGATTGAGAATATTGTTCGGGTCCCACGCACGCTTAATCGACTGCATGGCGGCAATCTGGGCGGGTGAAAGCTCCAGCCCTATGAACGGCTGTTTGGCAAGCCCGACGCCGTGCTCCCCGGACATGGTCCCGCCGAGATCGATGGCTGCCAGAAAGACCTCCCGGATCGCCCCGCGGGCCTTTTCTTCCTCCCCAGGGATATCCTTGTCGATCATGATGTTCACATGTATATTGCCGTCTCCTGCATGGCCGAAGTTGACTATCGGTATGTCGTACCTCTCCCGGATACTCTCTATGCGGCGGATGACGTCCGGCACCCTGCTTCTCGGCACCACAATATCCTCATTGTACTTGGTCGGATTAACGTCCAGAAGCGACGGCGACACGAGCCGGCGGACATTCCATATCTGCTCGGACTCGTCCGCGTCCTTCGCCACCCGGAACTGAACTAGCCCCAGCGGCAGGATGAGGTCGTGTATCTGCCTTGCCTGCTTCTCGACAAGGTCTCTGTCTCCATCCACCTCGATAATGAGGACCGCCCGCCCCTTCTCCGGTATTCCCAAACTGAAACGCCGATCCACGCACCGGAGGGTGGCGTGGTCCATAAACTCGAGCGTGGTAGGGATGATCTTCCCCTTGATGATCGTGGAGACCGCGTTAGCCGCACCATCGATGGAATCGAAGACGGCAAGCATTGTCTTCTTAGCCTCAGGGTATGGAAGCAGCTTTAGAATTATCCTGGTAATGACGCCCAATGTCCCTTCCGAGCCGCAGATAAGCCGGGTCAGGTCATACCCCACAACCCCCTTGTAGGTTTCGCCGCCGGTACGGATGATCTCGCCGGTCGGAAGCACCACCTCCAGACCCATGACGAAGTCGCGGGTGACACCGTACTTCACGGCCCTGGGACCTCCGGCGTTCTCGGCCACGTTGCCGCCAAGGGTGGAAAACTTGAGGGATGCAGGGTCGGGTGGGTAGAAGAGGCCGAGCTTCTCCGCCTCTATCTGGAGCTGTTCGGTGACAACCCCCGGCTCTACTTCGGCTACCAGGTTGTCGGTGTCGATACGCAGGATTCGGTTCATCCTGGTAGTGACGAGGACGATGCCTCCACCTTTGGGAAGCGCGCCGCCGGAGAAGCCGCTGCCGGCGCCCCTGGGAAAGACCGGAATCCGTTCGGCGTTGGCAAGCTTCATTATTTGCGCAACCTCCCCGGCATCCGCCGGATGAACCACCGCATCGGGAAGAAACTCCATTTGCGTTGCATCATAGCCATAGCATATCTGGTCCTGCCTGGAGGTGACGACGTTCTCGGAGCCGACCATCCGCTCCAGAGCTTTAATTATCCGATGATCAAGCATCCGCGCATCCTTTTTTAAAAAAAACGGCATTGCCGGAAGATTACGGACAGGTGGCGTGGTATTCTCGCAGACGCTTCGCGTACTCGCGACCGAAGCGGTAACAGGCCGCTTCGTCATCCGGTGATGGCCGGTAGAGTATCTGCAAGCCGGGTTCGTACAGTTCAAGACCCATTCGCTTGAATTCCTCATAGGCCTCTTTCACGGCCCCGCCGCTCCAGCCGTAGCTGCCGAATGCGCCGATCATACGCTGCTTTGGCCGGAGTCCGCGCAGATGGGACAGAAACTCCGCAACCGACGGGTACATGATGTTGTTAAGGGTCGGCGTTCCGATCAGTGTGCCCCTTGCCTTCCAGAACTCCTTGACGGCGCTGCTCATGTGGGTGGCCCTGAGCTTGACAATCCTGCACTCCATCCCTTCATCCCTGATTCCATCGGCTATGGGATTGGCCATCAGGGCCGTGCTCTGCCACATGGTGTCATATATGATGGCCACGCTCAATTCAGCTTTTCCCCCGGCCATATCCTGGTAGAGGGAAAGAACCCTCTGGGGATGGGAGCGCCAGATTATGCCGTGGTCCGGGGCGATAATATCTATCTCCAGCCCCAATTTTTCCAACTCTGCAAGTTTTGTCCGTATTAACTGGCCGAACGGCATGAGGATATTGGCATAATAGTCCACCACCGCATCGTCCAATTCCTCATGTGATGCGGATTCAACAAACTCATCGTCGAATCTGCCGGATGATGCGATATGCTGACCGAAGGCATCCTGGCTGAACAGTACCTTATCCTCCGGGCAGTATGTCATCATCGAATCGGGCCAGTGAAGCATCGGGGTTTCGATGAAGTGGAGGGTGCGGCTGCCGATATTGAGGACGTCGCCGGTTTTCACCACCCTTATGTTCCAGTGCGAAAGGTCATAAAAACGCTCCAGCCCCTTTTTCCCCTTTTCTGTTATATGGATTGTAGCGGCGGGAGCGAGCGCCATGATCCTGTCGAGACTGGACACATGGTCGTTCTCTATGTGATTTATCACCACATGCCTGATGTCGGCAGGGTCAACCAGGCTCCTGATGTTGTTTATGGTGACGTCGGCGAAATCGTACTTGACCGTATCCACCAGAGTGACTTCTTCATCTAGGAGCAGATAGTTGTTGTAGGATGTTCCGCGCGGGGTTTCATAGCCGTGGAAATCCCGCACAGCCCAGTCAATAGCCCCAACCCAGCAGATGCCCTTCTTCAATTCAACAGCGTTCATACCAACCTCTCTTCCGTCCTAACAGTTTGATTGCGTCGGCTAGTACCGTATAACTCTTATTTTTTCGTATCAAACCCCTCTAAGTCTCCCCTTATCAGGGGAGACTTAGAGGCTTCCCCCTGATAAGGTAGAATTGAGGGGGGTTGCTTTTGGATGTTACGAGGTACTAGCCAACCTCTTCAAAATTTTCCCTGCCCGCGCCGCATTCCGGGCATACTTCCGGCGGCTCCGGCCCTTCGTAAATGTAACCGCATATAACACAACGCCATTTCTTCATTGTTCGTCTCCTTTACCGAGCGTGAGATAAGTTAAATGGTTTCCATACGGAAACCCCGGTCAGAAAGCATTTAACTGTTGACAAAAAACGTCCTTTCGTGTTAGAGGTTCGTGTTTTGTGGTGCGACAATTACAGTTAGTTTTGTCACATACAGCCTTTCAAAGGCGATTATCAAGGAGGAGGTTTATTTTATGGAACAGTACGCAATTGTTTTTGCCCTGGCCTGTGCCCTTGCGGCGGTAGCATACGGTCTCATCTCGGCCCGGTGGATACTTGGGCTCCCCCAGGGAAACGAGCGGATGCAACAGATCGCGGCGGCCATTCAGGAAGGCGCGGGCGCCTACATGAAACGCCAGTATACAATAATTGCCGTGGTCGGGACAATTATTTTTATAATCCTGCTTGCGCTACCGTCGCCGCTTGGAGCCAAGACCGCTGTAGGATTCGCCGTTGGAGCGCTTCTTTCGGGGCTGACCGGCTTCATCGGCATGTTTGTTTCCGTCAGGGCCAACATCAGGACTACCGAAGCAGCCAAATCGGGCATTAACAAGGCGCTTAACGTGGCCTTTCGTGGCGGCGCAATCACTGGCATGCTGGTGGTCGGCCTTGGACTTCTCGGCGTCGCAGGCTATTACCTAGTACTGCAAAAGCTTATGCCTGGCGAACCTGTCAAAGATGTGGTCAGCCAGTTGGTCGGCCTCGGTTTCGGCGGATCGCTAATCTCTATATTCGCCCGTCTCGGCGGCGGCATCTTCACGAAAGGTGCCGACGTCGGCGCCGACCTGGTCGGCAAGGTTGAAGCCGGGATTCCCGAAGACGACCCCCGCA
>JBAQKZ010000130.1:0-12277 GCA_049301475.1 Geobacteraceae bacterium
GGCGGCCAGCAGCAGCGGGTCGCCATCGCCAGGGCTCTGGTGAACGACCCGGCCATCATCATGGCCGACGAACCGACCGGCAATCTGGACTCGAAAACCTCCGTTGAAATCATGACCATCTTCCAGCAGTTGAACCGCCGCGGCATTACCATCCTCATGGTCACCCACGAACCGGATATCGCAGCCTTCGCCAGTCGGCACCTCATCTTCCGTGATGGGCTCATTATTTCCGATACCCCGAACAGCATACCTCGGGTTGCAGCGCCGGAGCAGGCACAATGACGACGCTATTGCAAAGCCTGCTGATCGCCATACGGGCGCTCCGTGTCAACAAGATGCGGGCGCTTTTGACCATGCTCGGCATCATTATCGGCATTGCCGCGGTCATCGCCATGGTTGCCATCGGCGCCGGCGCAAGCAGGATGATCTCCGATCAGATAGCCAGCATAGGGAGCAACCTGCTCCTGGTCCTTCCCGGCTCCACTACCAGCGGCGGACTACGCACCGGTTCCGGCGGCACGCCGACCCTCACCTACGACGACGCCAAGGCCATCAAATCGGAATGCCCGTCCGTGGCCGAGGTTGCCCCCACTGTGCGGGGGTCGGCCCAGGTTGTGTTCGGAAATCAGAACTGGTCCACAATCGTCATGGGGGTAACACCGGAGATGCTCGCCGTCAGGGACTGGCCGCTGGTTGCGGGGCGAAACATCTCCCAGTCCGATGTGGAAGGCGCCACCAAGAACTGCCTGCTCGGCCAGACCGTTGCCGAAAACCTCTTCGGTGCCGCCGATCCCATAGGCAAGACCATCCGGATTAGGAAGATTCCTTTTACGGTCATCGGCATGCTGGAGCACAAGGGGCAATCGCCCCAGGGACAGGATCAGGACGACGTGATCTATATCCCGCTTCGCACCGCACAGCGCAAGCTGTTCGGCAGCCAGTTCCCCAACACCATAGGCGCCATGATGATTCAGGCCAAGGATGCAGACGTGCTGAAAAAGGCCGAGGAGGAAGTGACAGCGCTGTTGAACCAGCGGCACCGGATCGGTCCGGCCCGCGATGTGGACTTTACCATAAGGAATCTCTCCGAAATACTGGCTGTCTCCGAACAGTCCTCCAAGGTCATGTCGCTGCTCCTGGGGGCAGTCGCGTCTATCTCGCTCATTGTCGGAGGGATCGGCATTATGAACATCATGCTGGTATCGGTTACGGAACGGACCAGGGAAATAGGCATACGCATGGCCATCGGCGCCAAGAAACGGGACATCCTGCTCCAGTTCCTCACCGAAGCGGTACTGCTGACCACAATGGGCGGGGTCATCGGCATAGGAGTGGGGGTAGCCGGGGCCATGACGGTGTCAAAAATCATGAACTGGCCGACCCTCATCTCGTCCCAGGCTATCGTTATCGCCTTCCTCTTTTCCGCCGGGGTCGGCGTCTTCTTCGGCTTCTATCCGGCCCGCAAGGCCGCCTCGCTTAATCCAATAGACGCGCTCAGATATGAGTAGGGGCGGGTTTGAAACCCGCCCCTCACCCCTTACAGGAACCAGCTGACCGGCGAACAAAGTCGCTCCAGAAATCGCACCAGTAATCCCCGCCTTTCATGTTCATCGAGAACAATCCGGCGGGACATGGTCAAGTCGTCGACGAACATCTCCGCCACCTGGCGGCCGAAGACCTTGCTGTCAACGATGAGATTAAGTTCATAGTTACGGTGAAAGCTCCGCTGATCCAGATTGGCGGAACCGATCACCGCCCAGCCGTCATCTATCAGCATCAACTTGGCATGAAGCACCGTCCCTTCACGCTCGTAGACCTCGATCCCTCCCTTTAGCAGCGCTGAATAGTAACTACGGCTCACCAGTCGTACCAGAGGCACGTCGTTTGTTGCGGGAAGCATTATCTGCACACGCACCCCGCGTCCCGCTGCCCGCAATAGCGAGCGAACCACACGCGGCCCCGGCACGAAGTAGGGGTTGACGATCCTGACTGAGCGGGCAGCGCCGGCAATGGCCATACGGAAAGCTCCGTGAATAAAGGAGCGGTTATGGTGGGGACCGCCACTGACGATCATGACCTTGGCATCGCCGACCCTGACACCAGGCCCTTCTCGTAGCAATCCCGCATGGGGCGCCACTCCACCCTCCCCCTGCCAGCTCTCCAGGAAAAGCCGCTGCAACTCCGCCACAACCGGCCCGTCAATGCGCACTCCCAAGTCGCGCCACCGGCTCAGGCTTTCGGCGAAACCATCATACTCATCGCCGATGTTGATCCCCCCGGCGAAGACGGTTGCGCTATCCATGATCGCCATCTTGCGATGGTCCCGCTTGTCGAACCAGGCGATTCCGTTGCGAAAGGGAGGCGGATTGAAGGGGATGCACCGTACCCCTCCCCGTTCAAGACGTCTGAAATAGGAGCGTGAGGTGTCGAAACAGCCGACGTAGTCGTACAGGAGCAGCACCTCCACCCCCCTGGCCGCGGCTGAAAGCAATGCCTCGGCAAAGGCGCACCCCGTAGAGTCGTCCCGGATGAGGTAGAACTCCGCGCATATCGAGTGCCGGGCATCCTGGAACGCACGCAGCATGGCCGGGAAGAAGTCGCCCCCGTATTTGAAGAGTTCCACGCGGTTCCCTGTGCGGAATGTGGCCTCGTCGGTGTTCCCGAAGCGCTGGAAAAAGCGGAGTGCGCGAACCGCTCGCTTTTTTATTTTTCGACGTAACAGTGACATTGACACCTTCAGGCGGCGGGATGCTGTGCGGCTTGCATTATAATGTCCGCAACACTCAAAAGTAAAGACGCTTAAAGCCGTGAAGGCGAGACGGTTTTTGTTTACAATCTATCGAGGTTCTCGCGGTTCCTACTCCGCTAGTTTCCGGCTTGGCATCATATGCATTAAATGTTATTACTAGGGCAAATAACGAGTGCCAAGAAAAAGGCAAAACCATGCTTAAACGACTGCTAATATTGCTGCCGACCCTTATCCTGGCCCTTCCGTCGCCTACCTTCGCCGCAAGGGTAAAAATAGGCGTTATTAACTCCATTACCGGTCCAGAGGCTCCTATAGGAGAAAACCTGACAAATGGCATAAAGCTGGCGCAGGAAGATTTGAGGCTGAAGAATATCGACGTTGAACTGGTCTGGGAAGATGACACCGGCAAGCCGCAGATATCCATGAGCGCCATGGAGAAACTCGCCACGCGTGACAACGTGTCCGGGGTGGTCGGCCCATACACCTCCGCCTGCGCCAATGCCGTTGCCAGATTGGCTGAAAAGTACAAAGTCCCCCTGTTGGTCCCTGCGGCCGCCAAGGAGGAAATCACCCGACAGGGCTTCAAGTATGTATTCCGGATGAACGCGCCGGCTGACGTCTATGCCTCGGTGCTGATAGACGCGGCAATGAGTCTCGGCAAACCGAAGACTATCGCCCTGATCTACGAGAACACCGACTTCGGCGCCTCCACCGCAAGAAGCGTCAAGGAGTACACGGCAAGGCACGGGATACGGGTTGTAGCCGACGAGCCTTACTCCAAGGGTTCCCCCGACTATCGCTCCACCCTGTCCAAGATCAAGGCCAAAAAACCCGACCTGGTGTTTATGGTCTCATACGTCGCGGACGCCATTCTCCTCATGCGCCAGTCCCGCGAAATGGGACTGCAACCCCAGGCATTCCTGGGTGGCGGCGCTGGCTTCACCACCATGCAGTTCGCCAGGGAAAAGAATATCTCAAACAACGTCATCTCCTGTACCCAGTGGACCGAAGATGTGAAATGGCCGGGGGCGAAAGAGTTTGCCGTCCGCTACAAGACCAGATTCGGCAAGGAGCCAACCTACCACGCGGCGTGCGCGTACGAGTCTATGATGATTATGGCCAAAACCGCTGCAAAGTCCGGCGGAAACCGGAGAGAAACGCTGGCGGGCCTGAAGAGAGGCGCGTGGAACGGCATCATGGGCAAGGTCAAATTCGCCGACTACGCCGGGTTCACAAACCAGAACAAGCACCAGATGCTGGTACAGCAGATTCAGGACGGTAAATACGAAACCGTCTATCCGTCTGAATTCGCCACTAGTAAGGCAGTTTATATGTCCCGTTCCGAAGTGAAAACAGCTCCTTCGCTTCTCTTTATTCAGTCACTCGTAAGCGGCATCCTGATAGGCGGAGTCTACGCGCTGATTGGCATAGGCCTGACCATTATCTTCGGCGTCATGCGGGTTATCAACTTTGCGCATGGCGATATAATGATGATAGGCATGTATCTGACCTATAGCCTCTTTACTCTGGCAGGTATCGATCCGTTCGCGTCACTCTTGATAACCGCTCCACTGATGTTCATGTTCGGAGCCTTTCTCCAGAAGGTGTTCATCAATCGCGTATTGGACGACAATCAACAGAACCAGATTCTGCTGACAATAGGGCTCGGGCTTATCATGAGCAACACCATGATGCTCATTCATACCTCAGATTATAAAATCCTTACTACCTCCTACTCCTCAGATAGCTTGAACATCCTCGGCATCTCGATTTCGTTGCCTTTGGCCATCTCCTTTGCCATTACCGTGGCCATAACCTCCCTGCTCTACTGGTTTCTGCTGAAGACCGACACGGGCCAGGCCATACGGGCCACGGCCCAGGACCGCGAAGCGGCACGGTTGATGGGGATCAACGTGAAAAGGATGTCGATCATCGCCTTCGGTCTTGGCGCTTCCCTGGCCGGCGCCGCCGGTGCGCTGATCTCCCCCACCTACTACATATTCCCCCAGATCGGCGGCGTCTTTACCCTCAAGGCCTTCGTCATAACGGTGCTCGGAGGGATGGGAAGCATCTTCGGCGCAACCCTGGGGGGAATCATCATCGGCATAGCCGAGTCGGTCAGTGCGGCTTATATATCCTCAGGCTGGAAGGACGTTGTTGTGTTCGGTCTCTTCCTGCTTGTACTGCTATTGAAACCCTCGGGGCTATTGGGCAAATCCCGCATGTAATTCCGATTCCAAATCGGAATTACAGAGTAGGTAAAAAATGGGGAAGATCGCGCAAACAATTACGAATGACCGTGGGGTTCATCTGATTATCACTACAGCCCTGCTGGCCTCCCTGTTCCTGTTTCCCAGGGTGGTTGAAAGCCCTTACGCCTTGCATATAATGATCCTTCTCTTTCTCAGCACCATCATGGGGGAAAGCTGGAACATCATCGGCGGGTACACCGGCCAGTATTCGATAGGGCATGCCGCCTACTTCGGGACAGGGGCCTATACGACCATGCTGCTCATGCAGAAGATGCTTATCCCCCCCTGGTACGGGGTCTGGGCAGGAATTGCGGTCGTCACCATTGTGGCGCTGGTCATAGGCTCCATCTGCTTTCACCTGCGTGGGCCCTACTTCGTGCTGGCCTCCATTGCAGTGGCCGAAATAATCCGGTTATCCGCCATGAACCTGAAGGATTTGACCAACGGCGCCGAAGGAATCCTGATCACCGAAATCCCGCCGTTCACAATAGGCGGAACGGTTGTCACCGATTTTCTCACCAAGGTTCCCTTTTATTACATCGGCCTGGCGCTCGCCATATTCAGCATCGTGGTAGCCGGGCTGGTGCGGCACTCCAAGCTCGGCTACTATTTTCAGGCCATACGCGAAGACCAGGATGCGGCCCACTCGCTGGGGATCAACCTCACACTCTACAAAAATATCTCCCTCGTCATATCGGCAATACTCGCTTCCCTGGCAGGCAGCTTCTATGGCGTCTATATAGGCTTCATCGACCCGGCCACGGTACTTGAAATTGACCTCTCGGTGCAGATCATTCTCATCTGCATCATCGGCGGCATCGGCACAATATACGGGCCGGTGGTGGGCTCCATCGTGCTGGTGACCCTTTCGGAAGCCTTAAGAAGCAACGTGATTGCCGAGGCGTTATTCAAGACAGGTATGGTAACGGAGTCGTCAGGGGTCGGCGTTTTCCTCAAGGAAAACCTGGCGCACGCCCACGCCCTGATTTACGGCATTCTGGTTGTGATCGTCATTCTCTTCATGCCCGAAGGGGTGCTGGGGTTCATCAGGAAGCTGGCAGTCGGACGTGACAGGGGGAAGAACTGATGCCGATCCTTGAAATCGATCATGTCAGTAAGTCCTTTGGCGGGCTGGCCGCCAATTCCGACATCTCCTTCTGTATCGATGAAGGTATGATCATGGGTCTGATCGGACCAAACGGCGCCGGCAAGACTACGCTTTTCGACTGCATCACCGGCTACTATCCCCCTTCCACTGGCGATGTGCTTTTCAGGGGAAAGCGGATAAACGGCCTGCGGCCCGACAAGATATGCAAAATGGGAATGGCCCGCACCTGGCAGAAGGTCCGGCCATTGGCCAACATGACCGTCCTCGAAAACGTCATGGTGGGGGCGCTCTGCCGCACCAACTCCCTCAAAGCCGCGAGGGAAATGGCCTTGGGACAGCTCAAGGTCGTGCGGCTTGAAGAGAAGATGGGTTTCCTGGCCGGCGCGCTCCCGGTCGGTGAACGGAAAAAACTGGAAATGGCGCGGGTGCTGGCAACCCACCCCATAATCCTCCTTCTGGACGAGGTAATGGGAGGACTCAACCCAACCGAAAGCGATGAGATCATCCGGATCATCCTCGACATCAAGCGGCGCGGCGTCACCCAGATGGTGATCGAGCACGACATGAAGACCATCATGCGGATATCCGACAGGATCGTGGTGCTTAACTCCGGTGAAAAACTGGCGGAGGGAACCCCCGATGAGGTAGTTGCAGATCAGGCGGTGATTGACGCATATCTTGGAGAGAGCCATGCTTAAGATAGACAAACTCAACTTCAGCTACGGCGACCTGAAGGTCCTGTGGGACATCGACCTGGAGGTTCATGCGGGCGAGATAGTGACCATTGTCGGCGGCAACGGGGCGGGCAAGTCCACTACACTGAAGAACATCTCCCGCCTGGCAACTCCCTCCTCTGGTTCCATAATCTTCGACGGCGCGGAGATCAATCGGCTCGAATCGCACGAAGTAGTGAATCTGGGGATCGTGCAGGTCCCGGAAGGACGGAGAATATTCCCCGAAATGACCGTTCTGGAGAACCTACGGATGGGATCTTACGCCAAGTGCGCAAGGCAGAACCGGGCAGCAAACATCGACCGGGTGTTTGAGCTTTTCCCACGCCTGAAAGAGCGGGAAAAACAGCTGGGCGGCACCATGTCTGGGGGCGAGCAGCAGATGCTGGCCATCGGTCGGGGCCTCATGGCCGACCCAAAGCTGCTCCTGCTCGATGAGCCTTCGCTGGGCCTGTCGCCGCTCCTTGTAAAAAGTATCTTCGACATTATCACCAGGATAAACCGCCAGGGAACCACCATCCTGCTGGTGGAGCAGAACGTCTACCAGTCGCTCCGCATAGCGCACCGCGCATACGTGCTGGAAACCGGCCGGGTCGTCCTGACCGGTAAGGGTGAGGAACTGCTGAATGACGCGCATGTAAAAAAGGCTTTTCTGGGAATGTAGCAAAACGGATTGCGCTTGTCTTGGAGCGACTTGAGGCCCCCCCGGCTATCAAATGGATGTTGACGACATAAAGGCGCGGGGCCATAAACGGATTGATGCGTTAAAAAGAAGGAGCTGTCATCGTATTATTGCAGGTGACTAATCATGTGTTGCACTGCGACAGGCCCTTTGTTGCACGTGTCAAAGGTAGCGGAGAGTGCGTCAAAATATGAAAAACCTTGCCCGGAGGCGCGTAGTATGATAAACGGAATCAGTTGCCTGATTGCGCAATACCCTGACACTCAATTTGGAGGTTAGAGCTAGATGGAGATCACCGTACTCCCTCTTCCCGAGGAAAAAAGAAAGACGAAATATAGCGACGAATCCATGCTCGGTTTTGGCCGCATTTTTACTGACCGGATGCTGATGGTTGAGTGGAAGGTCGGCGAGGGGTGGGTGGATGCGCGAATTCTACCATATGGCCCATTTGTCCTGGATCCGGCCAGCCTGGTGCTCCATTACGCCCAGGAGATTTTCGAGGGGCTGAAGGCCTACAAGTGGGCCGACGGGACCGTTACCCTGTTCCGACCGGAGGTTAACGCCCGTCGCTTCAACCTGTCCGCCGAAAGGATGTGCATGCCGGCGGTGCCGGAAGAGCTTTTCCTTGGGGGGATCGAGAAACTGGTGAAGCTTGAGAAGGATTGGATACCAACCTCCGAAGGAACCTCCCTTTACATCCGCCCTACCATGATAGCCGTAGAGCCGGTTATCGGCGTGAAGCCTTCCGACCACTACTATTTCTATGTGATCCTCTCCCCGGTCGGCGCCTATTATGCGTCAGGTTTCAACCCGGTGAAGATCATGGTTGAGGATACATATGTCCGCGCTGTTCCGGGCGGCACGGGGGAGGCGAAGACCGGAGGAAACTACGCCTCGTCGCTCAAGTCCGCCCTTGAGGCGCACGAAAAGGGGTTCGATCAGGTCCTCTGGCTCGATGGCGTACAGCGGCGTTACATCGAAGAGGTGGGGTCCATGAACATGTTCTTCGCATATGGCAACGTGGTCGTGACCTCCCCCCTGACCGGCTCCATCCTGAACGGCGTGACCCGTGATTCGGTCGTGAAGCTAGCCGACACCTTGGGATTCAGCGTTGAGGAACGGCTCATAGATGTAGAGGAACTGATGGCTGACCTGAGAAAAGGGAAGGTGACGGAGGCCTTCGGCAGCGGCACGGCAGCGGTGATAACGCCGGTCGGCGCCTTAAGCTTCAGGGGCGAGAATCTAACCGTGGGTGACGGCGGTGTCGGGGCGCTGACCCAAAAGCTTTACGACACCATTACCGGCATCCAGACCGGCAAGATTGCCGACCGGTTCGGCTGGCTGCGGAAGATAGTCTGAGTGAGGGGACTGTCCGGCCCGTTTTTTTTAGGAGACTCGGAATGCGCAAAGGGACTGTTCGCCAGGCGGTAAAGCCGGAGGATGAAGTGGTAAACAGATTTTGCGACTCTTGCCGCAGGAACTGCAAACAGCCTGCACAGGTGATTATCGCCTCCTGTCCACGCTATTATATTGGTACCCGCAACAAGCGTTCCATCTGGACCCAGATAGAACTTTCCTTCTGAACGCCGCAGCTTTCTCAACTACAATCAACAATCAGGCAGAGTTGCAAAGGATGAACAGCCAAACCCCTGCCCCGTAAAAAACCGCTGCACTATCCCCCTTGGGTTGACATAACTCCCTTCCGCACCTATTATTTTCTTATACCGAGCCGCAATCAAACGCTGACGTCGTTGGCTTCGTCGGGAGCTCCTCAACGTACTGTTCATGTACGCCTGCGTCGCTCCCTCCTCGCCGCCTGGTCATCATTTTGATTGCAACTCGGTACCACCGACACTTGGAAAAGGAGTCAGAAAATGATCAGACCCGACAAAATGACCATAAAGAGCCAGGAAGCTCTGTCCGGGGCGCAGAATACTGCATCCCGGGCCGACAGCAGTTCCATTGAGCCGGAGCATCTGCTGCTTGCCCTGCTTGATCAGGAGGGGGGACTCCCGGTCGCGCTTCTGCAAAAAATAGGTGTCAATACCCTCGCACTCCGAAGCAGGGTGGAGCAGGCGGTAAAAAAGCTTCCACAGGTGAGCGGCGCGACTGTCCAACTCCACCTTTCCACCGCGCTCAATCGGATTCTCGACGCGGCCCAGAAAGAGGCCGATCTCATGAAGGACGAGTTTGTCTCCACCGAGCACCTTCTCATGGGATTCTTCGCCGAACAGGGCTGCGAGGCGACCCGTGCGCTAACCGACGGCGGTGTAACACGGGACGCGGCGCTTGCCGCACTGCGGGAGATCCGTGGAGAAGAGCGGGTCATTGACCAGAACCCGGAGGAGAAGTACCAGGCGCTTGCCAAGTACGCCCGGGACCTGACCGAGCTGGCCCGTCAGGGAAAGCTAGACCCGGTTATCGGGCGGGACGATGAGATCCGCCGGGTGCTACAGGTGTTGTCGCGACGCACCAAGAACAACCCGGTGCTGATCGGCGAGCCGGGGGTGGGCAAGACCGCCATCGTGGAAGGGCTCGCCCAGCGGATCATTTCCGGCGACGTGCCGGAGGCCTTGAAGGAGAAACGGATCGTGGCCCTCGACATGGGGGCGCTCATAGCCGGAGCCAAGTACCGTGGCGAGTTCGAGGAGCGGCTCAAGGCGGTCATCAAGGAGGTGGCCAAGTCCGAGGGGAAGGTGATCCTTTTCATCGACGAGCTCCACACACTGGTTGGGGCCGGCGCTGCAGAAGGGGCCATGGACGCCTCCAACATGCTGAAGCCTGCGCTCGCACGGGGTGAGCTCCACTGCGTCGGGGCCACAACCCTCAACGAGTACCGCAAGCACATCGAAAAGGACGCGGCACTGGAACGGCGCTTCCAGCAGGTCTACACCGGTGAGCCTTCGGTGGAGGACACCATTGCAATCCTTCGGGGGCTTAAGGAAAAGTACGAAAATTTCCACGGAATCCGAATCAAGGACAGCGCTATCATTGCCGCCGCCACCCTCTCTGACCGTTACATAACCGGCCGGTTCCTCCCCGATAAAGCGATTGACCTTATCGATGAGGCCTCCTCCAGACTCCGGATCGAGATCGACTCCCTACCGACGGAGATCGACGAGATCGAGCGCCGGATCATTCAGTTGGAGATCGAGAAACAGGCGCTCCTCAGGGAAAACCAGGACCTCCATGCCCAGGAACGGCTGAAGAAGCTTGCTGGCGAGCTGGAAGGGCTGAAGGGCCAATCTGCGGAGCTAAAGAAGCACTGGCGACTGGAGAAGGAGCTTATCCGCCAGGTGAGCGAGTTGAAGCAGCAGATGGAGGAGAAGAAGGAAGAGGCCAAGAAGAGCGAGCGGGAGGGAAATCTGGGGCGAACCGCCGAGATTCGCTACGGGGATATCCCCGCCATCGAGAAGGAGATAGCGGAGAAGGGCCAGGAGCTGCAAGAGGCCCGGAAAGAGGGGAAGATGCTTCCCGAGGAGGTGGACGGGGAGCTGGTTGCCGAAATCGTGGCCAAGTGGACAGGCGTCCCGGTAAACCGGATGCTGGAAACCGAGTCGGAGAAGCTGGTTCATATGGAAGATCGCCTCAAATTACGGGTGGTGGGACAGGACGAAGCGCTGGTGCTGGTTTCCAACGCCATCCGCCGGGCCCGCTCCGGGCTCTCCGATCCCAACCGCCCCATCGGCTCGTTTCTCTTCCTGGGCCCCACCGGAGTCGGCAAGACCGAGACCGCACGGGCGCTGGCGGAATTCCTCTTCAACGACGACCAGGCCATCGTACGGATCGACATGAGCGAGTATCAGGAGAAGCACACCGTGGCCCGGCTTATCGGCGCTCCGCCCGGATACGTCGGCTACGAGGAGGGAGGGCAACTGACCGAGGCGGTCAGGCGGCGCCCTTACAGCATGGTGCTGTTCGACGAGGTCGAAAAGGCCCATCCCGAGGTATTCAACGTGTTTCTCCAGGTGCTGGACGACGGGCGGCTCACCGACGGTCAGGGGCGGACGGTGGACTTCCGCAACACGGTCATTATCATGACCAGCAACCTGGGCTCCCAGTGGATCCAGCAGTACGGCGTCAGCGACTACGCCCGGATGAAGGAGATGGTAACTGAAACCCTGAAGGAGAGCTTCAGGCCCGAGTTTCTGAATCGGATCGACGAGGTGGTCATTTACCATGCCCTGCCGCTGGATGAGATCAAGAAGATTGTAGATATCCAGGTGCAGGGGTTGACCAAACGCCTTGAAGGGCGCCGTATCGGCCTGGAGATAAGCGGCAAGGCCAGGGAATTTCTGGCCCGCGAGGGGTACGATCCCGCCATGGGCGCTCGGCCGCTGAAGCGGACACTTCAGCGGAAGGTGCAGGACCCTCTGGCGTTGATGCTACTTGACGGAAAGTTCGGCGAAGGGGATGCGGTGACGGTAGATATCGACATGGGAGGAAACGATCTGGTGATCAGAAAAAAATAAAGTGGAGAGGCATTGGTTCCTGTTACTGGGGACAAGCTTTCGGGGAATTATGAGGACATCCATATTATGTTTTTCAAGCAATTTGCCGACTAAATAGTGTCTGACAGAAAAAGCCTGCTTTTAAATTACTTTATACTCTCTGCATGGAGGTGGCCCATGGCGAGAACGGTTTGTATCAGCGATGTCGAAGTTGCTCAAGCACGTCTTCTTCGGGAACAAGCAAAGTCAGCATCGGAGCTACGCAAGGCTTTATCATTGCTGTTAATAGCTGAGCTCGGTCTTG
>JBAQKZ010000131.1:0-6289 GCA_049301475.1 Geobacteraceae bacterium
ATTCGGAAAGCGGGGATTTTTTGTCCTGGCAAGAAAACCAAGGGATTGCGCGGAGGCGTACATCGGTACGCCGCACAAGCAAGCCCGCAGGTTGACACCGCCAGGGCGAAAAAGCACCCTTTCCGGACGGAAACTAGTTAAGTTAACTGCCGTAACGGCCTGATTCCAAGGTAACAATCCTATTTAAAATTCATACAAATAGCAACTGCAAATGATTCTTCATGCAAATAGTCTTCACCATTCCCCCTTCACCATTTTCCGCACCACATTGCGCACCATTTTCCCCGCCATCTCACTTGCGTTGTTATGCCTGCCAACGTCGTAAAAAAACACTCTATCGTCACCCTTATTATAGCTTTTAGATTTGAAGACCAGCTTCCTGTTGCTCTTTTCGATCATCAAAGCACTAAAATCTATTCTCGGCGTCCCCCCTCCACCCTGGGAATCCTGGTAGTCAAATACCGTGCCGGATAGAACATAATCCGCTTCCAGCACATATGTCAAGATGTCGGCATCGCGGAAAGAAACCCCTTCCCTCATTATCATACGTATTCCGAGCATTTTCTCCCTGACTATTCCCGGTTCTATCGCTTCCACGTTTTTCATGTTGAGCAGTTCCCTGATAAAATGCAGTTGGGTAATCTCGCCGGCCCGCTTCCTCGTGCTCTCGTTGTAAAGCGGAACAACAGCAATGGATGTTCTGGTTTCAGCAGTTATGGGTGAGGCATTGTAGATCAGCTTCGGCCTGAATTTCCTCTCGGCTTCACCGGCGTCATCCAGATTCTTTTTGTCTCTCAGCCAGCGGGCTAAAGAATCGGCAAGGCGCTGCAGTGCCGTGCCCTGCAAGGTCTTATAATCAGTGACAAGGCCTAGATCAAGAATTCCCGGTGAATCGTCTCCTGCCAGCCCCACGCTCTCCATCCAGAGTATCCTGGGTCTCTCTCCGGTTGACACAAGCCTGGAGATCAGGGCAATCTTGGGAGGATAAGTTTCGCTGTAGTATTCAAGAGAGGTGATTAATATGGCGTCGGCGCCTGCCTCTTCCCTGAATGCCTTCGCCGAAACCGAATCAACTCCCCCTATGGAGCGGATCCGGTACTTGGTCATGTATTTCTCAAGGGTTTCATCATCTACGATCCGGAGTCCCAATCCTGTCAGCTTCTTTGTCCACTCCCCGCGAATATCCGCGACCGGCGCATATCCCCCGCTCATATTATCGACAGGAAAAATGACGACTCTGAGATTATGATCAGCGGCAGCCCCTCCCGCCGCCTGCCGGACGCCTTCTTTATGCGCGCACCCCGACAGGCAGAGCATAGCCGCCGCCGACAGCATTGCGGCTCTACTGGAAAAGCTTTTTAATAATCTCATAGACAGCCTTTTCCGTGATTACGTTGAGCGCCTGCCCCCCGCCCCCAAGCAGGCGGTCTCCGATGCCGATGCCGCCTTGCGTCGTATCCGCCGACCAGACCACTTTTCCTGTCTGCCCTTCCATCAACTGCATGCTCATGGAAATCACAGTGGCCATGGCGGTCCCTGACCTCACCTCTCCATATTCCCTGACAACCCCTGTAAACAGGGCATCGGTCTTGCTCGTCTTGCAGAATTTGATCACTTCATCCGCCGAAGGGCTTGAAGGGTTTGCCATACCGGTACTGATTATTCCGCGCATCACTTCACCGGGGGGGATTACATATATCCCGCTGCTCGCAATAAGCGCGGTGGCGAATACATCCCTCACCCTGTCGGTTGCCTGCTGTTCCTTGGTAAGGTTTGCCAGCGGCAGCACCGCCACAGTCCGGATCGAAGCGAAATCCATGTTCGAATCCTGGTAGACTCCGGTTTTGCCTGCGCACGCAGTCAATGACAAAAACAAAAACACCGGCAGGAAATATCCGAGGTGGAACATTTTACCTGAAATCCATTTTAACGCTGTCATGTCTGTCGAATCTCCCCTTACAAAAGATTAGAATGCTATCCTCAGTTGAGCATTCACTGCCCTGACATCGGTAGAACCCGACAATTCGCTCTTGGTCTGCTGCATGCTGTATGAAACATCCAGCGTCGCGCCTGGCCGTATTTTCCATCTCAAACTCGGTGACAGGTTCTTTACCTTTTGATTGCCTGTGGAACTGAGCGATTCATTATAGTAAAAGCTGAACTGAAGATCGCCGCCCCGAAAAGGGGACCAGCTCACCCCGTAGTTCTGCAGCGTTTCATCCGCCCTGTCATTTTGCATCGACAAAATGTAGCCGCCGGTCAGGTAAATCGCCTCGAACGGCCTGTAAGAAGCTGTCGCCGTTGCCGTCCTGGTAAATGTGGAGGTGTCCGGCTTCCCCCCCCCCGATTGCTTCGAAGCCTGGTCCTGGTAACTGAGGCTCAGCGTAAGGTTTCTATTGGGAACTATATCCGCTCCGACAGTCAGCATAACGCTGTCGGTATCCTGCCCAGTGCCGGGGCTTGCGGTGCTGTAGCCGGCGCCGAGGAGCACCGACAACCCTCTATAGAGCTGGGCCGAGTTGTTTAAATATATCGAATTATTGATCGAGGTCTGACCATCGGCAAACTCCGTCCTGCCGCTATACACAAGCGAGTGGTTGAGGGTGTGGATTGGTGTGGCGGCAATGCCGGCATTATAGGATATGGCATTTCGTATCTTCCCCTCGGAATCGAGGCTGAATTCCTCCGTCAGCCGACCATTACCGGACCAGATATCATTAAACCTCTGCGCAATTGACAGGCCGTTATTCACCAGATACGAAGTGGTCATGGCGGTCTGGTCCGACTTGCTGTGGGTAAAAACGAAGCCCATGTCGTAGGAAATATTCGGATTATCACGAATCAACGCCCTGACGTTCATGTTAAAATTGCCGCCAATGCTTGACGATTTTGCCGATTTGCCCGGCGCTGCCTGCAAGGCGCTGAACGACTGGAGAGTGGCAGCCAGGATGCTGTCCGGGTTGATGTCTGCGGGAAACTGCTGCGGCAGCAGCTTGACCGGCGTCCCGACCACCTTGATGAACCGGGTCTTCACTCCCGGAAAGGTAAAGACAAAACCGACCTGCTCCGATCCGGGCATTGCCGGATTATGATCGACCTTGACTCTCAATTGTCCGGTTATGGCTGGCGGTATTTGCCATGTTAGTCCGCCGTCGTCGCTTGTATAAATATCCCAGACAAACTGGCCGGATAACGCGTCAAGGCTCGCTACACCAGGATTCGCGCCGCCCGACGTGGTCGATGTGACCGCAAGGAACAGGGTACCCACGTCTGTCGGATCCGCATACGACAGTCCAAAGTTGTTCTGCGTCGCCACTGCCGGGGGAAGCTGGCCCTGGGGGATGACCAGATTGAGGGGCTGAAAAGCCGTCAACCGTCCCGATGTGACCGTGGGGGGGGCAACGGGATTGGTGACCAGAGACAATTGCTGCGCCACTTGCGATGTGAAAATCGTCGCGGTGGCGGTTCCTTTCGAGGTAACCGTCGACTCCTGGACGCCAATATTATAGCTCGTCTGGTAAGAAACCCTCTTATCCATTAAACTGCCGGAATAGGCAATGCGTCCGGAATTGGTCAGGTTCTGGGTCTCCGAGTTGACCAGGAGGTCTTTAAGTTGATTATAGCTTCCGCTGTAATTCAGGTCTAGTCCTTTGAACCTGCGATAATCGGCAGACCATGTATAGCTGTCGGTTTCGATATTCCGGGAGGTTCGGGTTTCATCGTACAGATATCTTTTAATATAATAAACGTCCATAGAGGGGATATCCGAGGGATGCCACCCGAGGCTCGCCGTATAAATGTCCTGTATCTGTTTGGGCGAAGAGACCCCGTTGCTTTTTGCCGTGTCTTCCCTTCTCCGGTAGCCGACCCCGGAGGAGAGGAAGGGGTTATTCAAGGATAAATCCATATAAGGGCTGAGCCGCGTGGTCTCGGATTTGCTGTCGACCCCGTCATTCGTCCCGTTTTGCATGTTATCTTCGAACAAACCGCCACCCGTCAGCATCAGGGATGGATAGATCAACCTGTCCATTGCGAGATTATATCGTTGCCGGAAGCCGTCACTCCTGATGTTTGAAGCCACTCCGGAAACATCCTTTATCTTTATGATCGAGTTGTTGTAGCCATATTCCAGGAAACCGTGAATACTGTCGGCCGTTGCCGCCTGAGGCTGGATGAAGATGATCAGCCCGGCCAGAACCGGAAACAGAAGATTACGCAGGAAACCTGGGCCGGCTGGTTTGATCCGCCAATTACGCACCCTGTCGTTACCTCTCTCCCATTATGGCGGACCAATATGGCGCATTGCCGGTATCCATAAGAAATCGTTCCTTTTTGCTGACCAGGTTGATGCTCTGCAGGGCGTTCTGTTCGGGCAGCACCAGCAGCAGGTTGTTTTCATCGCCATCGACCATCATGTAGGACGCCCCGTCGGCGACTTTGAGAAAATCCATCGGTATGAATGAAAACGCATCATAAATATCGATCATGGTGCTGTTTTTTTTCGCCACATAAAGACGGTCGGTTGCGCTGTCCACCATGATAAAGCTTACACCGATCCCGGTATATATCCTTTTCGTCACCGCCAGTGTGGAGGTGTCGAATACCAGCAGGTTGGGGGACCATTGATGAAAAACAAAGAGCTTGTCCCCCCGCTTGCTGAAATCCCCCCTTACCGGGACCGATTCCGTTGTCACCGTTGCCAGGATTGTCCTGGCGGCGATGTCGATTACCGAAAAATTGCTGGAGAGGGCATTGAAAACATATCCCCTCTTCCCTTCGGGGTCGATAATAATCGAGCCCGGCTTGCTCCCGACATTTACCCGTGAAGATTCAAAGTTGGAGGCGGGGTCGATAAAACTGACCGTATTGCTCCCCTCGTTCACAACCAGGAGGTTTCTCCCGTCAGGAGTCAGCGCCGCTTCGCAAGGGTTGTCGCCGGTATTGAGCCGTATCCTGTTGATCACCTCATGCGAGAGGAGGTCTATCACTTCGATTGCATCCTCGCCGGAGATGACCGTGTACGCCAACAGCTTGTTCCGGTCGAAGACGATGCTTTTCGGCCCTTTTCCGGTTTCGATTACCTTCAGGACTTCGCCCGACCTCTTGTCGAATACGGTAATGTTATTGGCGCCGTAATTCGTCGCATATCCGGTCAGGCTGGTCAACGGCCTGGCCGGGATAGAGAGGGAAAAAACCGCCCTGAAGCCCGGGGCCGTTACGGCCGATTCCCTGAATTTGAACGACAGGGTGAAAACCTCCGCCTTTTTCCGCTTCACTTCAAAGGGGAAATCGATAATTTCCGGTTTCTCCTTTACAACCAGCTCCTCTTCACCCTTCTCACCTTTTAGAAACGCCTTGCCCGCCTTGAATGAAAACCCGCGATAGAGGCCGGGCTGCAGCGCCCCGGAGGCAACGAGTCTCTCCCTTGTCAGCGTGCTCTCCCTGAATTCGGCCAGCGTTACGGCAAGCGGCAGTTCTGCCCCGTCGGCTTTCACGGCGTAGACCCCGTCGATGTTGAAGCGAAGATTGCCTGCCTCCTGGGGAAAAGGGTGCGAGTAGAGGTAAACCTCGCCGTCTTCCGTCAGCGCGGGCTTCAGCAGGGCAAGCTGCGACTGGCAGGCGGTGCAGAGAAGGAGAATAATCGTTGCGGCAAAAAGTTTAACGTTCATTGATATCTCTTGGTTCAAGCCATTTCGGCATTTTACAGGCAAACAAACTGAAAATTTATTACGGAATGGTCGAGTGACACTTGTAACAGAGTGATTCCTGATTGGCATCGAAGTTTGTTGCCGGAGTCTGGTAATAGGCCTGCAGCGCCTCTGCCTCTGTTCTCCCTTGCCCGTACGGCTGATATGCCTGGCTTTCTTGGGAATACTTGCCGTTGTACTCAATCTGCGTCGTCTTCGAGTTCCACCTCGTGCTGCTGTCCCAGCCGCTGGCGTGGGCCCGGTGGCAGGAAAGGCACATAACCGCCGGTGTGCCGTCGGCGGTATCGGGACCCTTGGTCGGCGTGTTTTTCGATATCCCCTGTAGAATTGTATAATTGCCGGTGCCGATTTCGAACGGGACAAGGGAAAAATAGGCGGTCGCCGCCACTCCGGTCAGGTCCCCCATCTTGATGTAGCTGTTGTAGCGTGCAATAATAACGGAGTCAAGCTCCCCGGCCCCTCCCGTGGGAATGCCCGACGTGGGATGCTCGAAGGAGTTGGCGCCGTCGTGGATGCTGGCGTGGCAATTGCGGCACCAGTCCGACATCCCTGAGCCGTACGCGACCCGCGTCGGCGAAACC
>JBAQKZ010000132.1:0-17613 GCA_049301475.1 Geobacteraceae bacterium
CTCCTGGCGGCGGCAATGCCGGTGCGGATGGCGGTGAGGGTCGTTCCGGCCCAGGTATTGAAAGAAGATTGAATTTTCAAGGAGATATTACATGGAAAAGATAGTGCTTGAGACAAAGGGACTGACGAAGAGGTTTGGGAACGTCACTTCACTGGACCATGTGGACATGCAGGTCCGCAACGGGGAATGGATATCGATCATGGGGCCATCAGGTTCCGGCAAGACCACGATGCTGAATCTCTTGTCATGCCTCGACTCCCCCACCGAAGGTCAATACATACTGGACGGCGTAGATACCTCGACCCTGAGCGAACGGGAGCGGGTGGTGGTGCGGCGGGAAAAGATCGGCCTGGTCTTCCAGCAGTTCCACCTGGTTCCCTATCTGACGGCGCTGGAGAACGTCATGCTTGCCCAGTATTACCACAG
The DNA here is from genome assembly GCA_049301475.1 of Geobacteraceae bacterium. Classification (GTDB taxonomy): domain Bacteria; phylum Desulfobacterota; class Desulfuromonadia; order Geobacterales; family Geobacteraceae; genus JBAQKZ01. Next base: position 427 of record JBAQKZ010000132.1, read on the forward strand.
CATGGTAGACAGGAACGACGCCGCGGAGGTGCTGGAACGGGTGGGGCTTTCGCACCGGATCGGCCACCTCCCCTCCCAGCTCTCCGGAGGGGAACAGCAGCGGGTCTGCATCGCCAGGGCGCTCATCAACCAGCCCGCCATCATCCTTGCCGACGAGCCGACCGGGAACCTGGACGAGGCGAACGAAGAGGTGATCCTCGATTTCTTCAAGGAGCTTCACGGGGAAGGGAGGACGATCATCCTGGTGACCCACAACCCGGAACTGGCGGAATATTCGGACAGGGTCGTCAGGCTTCACCACGGGAGGGTAGTAAAAGATGTTTAAGTCTGTGAGGCGATTTGCCCGCTTTATCACATTGTTCGTGGTCGTTCTTGTCTGCGTAGCGCTCTTGGCAGGCTGCGAAAAGGAAAAAACCTGGAAGATCGGAGCGAGCGCCCCTGAAATCAGCGTCTTGGATATGAGCGACAGGACCGTGAAGCTGTCCGATTTCAGGGGAAAGGTTGTCGTGCTGAGGTTCTGGGCAACCGGGTGCAGCGCCTGCGTCGCCGGCATACCGAAGCTGGACAGGTTCAGCAAGAATTACAGAGAAAGGGGCCTGGCGGTGCTCGCCGTAAACATGGGGAATCCGAAGGCGCTCGTTGAGGCCTTTGCCAAGGGTCTGAAGCTTTCCTATCCGGTCTTTCTTGATCCGGCCCTTATTGCCGCGAAGAAATACGGCGTCAGGACCGTGCCGACCACCTTCTTCATCGACAGGAAGGGGATTGCAAAAAAGGTTGTTGTCGGCGAAATAACGCAGGAGCTGTTCGATAGGACAGTGGGCGAATTGCTGTAAGAAAGATGTTCAACACAAATCCAACACAAATCTCCGATTGCACCGGCGTATCATAACCAAAAAATTGAATCAACAAGGAGCATATATGAAAAAATCGATAATACTGGCAATGGTTATAGCTTCGGCGGTACTGGGAGGTTGCGCTGGGAATGGTGAACTTATACGGAACATGAGAACGAGCAACAGGCATGATGTTTTCCAGGAGTTGCCCAAATCCGGTCCCATCCCTTCCGGCTATGCGGATCTGCGGATCGTCTCTTCTCTGAAGACCCACAGACCGGGGATATACTCGATAAAAGATATTCACGGTACTCCTGAATACAGGCTGTTGATCAGTATCGACGGCCAGGCAACGCAAATGCCGGGGGATTTACTGGAAGAAAATAGTGAGGCGAGAGGGTTGAGAGACCCGGAAGCCGGGGAAGGGATCAGATATAGGTTCAGTAAAAACTTGCGCCTGAAGGCAGGGACGCACAAGATAGTCATTGCCATCCTCGAAGATGAAATCGCCGTTGAACGGGAAATAACCTTGGCTGAAGGGAGCAGCAACAGCTTGGAGCTGAAGCCGATTTACAGGGCGGCGCCGGGGAAACGGCGTCCTGGGTTTTATGGAGTCACCAGCTTCATGGAAGGAATAAAGGGGTTCGGGGTTAATTTTAATGGTAAGTCATTGTAACTCTAAGTAATCTTTAACCAATCTTTCAGTCCTGAGCAAGACGATGAACTACCTCGCAGACCGCTACGGTGTAGTTCATTATGTCTGTCGGCAATTGATATACGCGGCAATTGGAATAAGTTGACAGTGATTGCCTATAGGTCTATATTTCATTTTTCGCATTATTCACACTCACTCTCACGACTTAAGGACAAATCCACAGATACTATGCCATCCGGCAACGGCGACAAAAACAAAGGCCTCAAGGAGTCCCTCCCGGCGGTCGGATCCCGAATCCTCGATTCAGTAGCGGAGAGGTTTGCCGGAAGCAGCCACGAAAGGCGCAACCGGTTTATCCTGCTTGGACTGACGGCGCTGTTTCTCACCTTCCTTACCATTCCCGATCAACGTTTTCTGACAGACAACTACCAGGCAGGAGAAATCGCCACCTCCGACATCCGCGCCCCTCGGGATTATCTTATAGAAGACCTGCCTCTGACCGAAAAGATGCAGAACGAAGCGGAGGCGCTTGCTCCATATATATACGATTATAACGCCAACATCCCTCTCGATATCGTCCAACGCTTCGAGAAGGCCCTGGCGCACATTAAGGCGTCGCGCAGCCGCAATGAGCGTCCCGACCTGGGAGAAGTGCAAGACGAATTGGCGGAAATACTGGGGGTGGAGGTCGGTAACGCCGAGTTGGCCGCCCTTATCCGGAACAGATCGGACCGCGCGCTTTTGCCGGAGATCAGCCGCCTGACTATGCGGCTTTTCGAACGGAAGATCGTTACCGACAAACGCCTGTTCGCCTCTGACCGGGCTCACGGAATTCTGGTGCTGGATGCGGAGAGCGGGCGGGAAACCGTGACGGATGAACTTGCCGCTTACCAGGATGTGGCCGATGCCAGGGACAATCTGGCCGTCATGCGACTGGCCGCCAACGCCACGCTACAGGATAGTGAGCTGATCAAGCAGCTCCTTGAACGACTCGTCATACCGAATCTGGTATTTAACCGTGAAGCCACCGCTGAAAAGAAGCGCGCAGCGCGGGCTGCGGTGCGCCCCGTACTGTTTCAGATCAAGCGGGGAGAGATGATCGTCCGGGTCGGAGAGCGGGTTAGTGAGGAGCAGGCGCTAAAACTGGCCAGGATATTCAATGCGCGCAACGGCGTCAACAGGCGCTTCGCGGGAATCGGAATAATGGGTCTGGCACTGGTGCTGTTTTACTTCCCCTATCGCTTTGCCCGGAAGAACATCCGCAAGTTCAATCCGTCGAATAAGGACCTCCTGTTACTCTCACTGTTGACCCTCGGCAGTTTCCTGATCCTGAATATTTTCTCCGCCATCTCTACCGCTATGGGCGGACTGCTCCCGCATATAGACACCTCCATTTACTACTATCTCTTTCCCTTTGCGGTCGCTCCCATCCTTGTGAGGGTCGTCATCAATTCCGAGGTGGCATTGGTCTATTGCGCCGTCTGCGCGCCACTTGTGGGGATCATGTTCAACAGCAGCCTGCATGTTGTAATCTACGCGCTCCTCGGCGGATTGGTGGGCGCCCACGGCGTCCGTCACTGCAAGGACCGCGGCGTCATATACACGGCCGGGATGAAAGTGAGTGTGGTGAACCTGGCAATGGCGCTCTCCTTCCAGGCGCTCAGCGACAACCTTTTCTCCATTCAGACCCTTTACTGCGCCCTCTTCGCCCTGATCGGCGGAATTGTGAACGCGATATTGGCCACCGGCGCAATCCCTCTGGTAGAGGCGCTGTTTCATTACACCACCGACATCAAGCTGCTTGAACTGGCCAATCTAAACTCTCCTATCCTGCGGGAGCTTACAGTGCGGGCTCCCGGCACCTATCATCACAGCGTGCTGGTCGGCAATATGGTGGAGTCCGCCGCCGAGACTATCAACGCCAATCCGCTCTTGGCGAGGGTTGCCGCCTATTACCATGACATAGGCAAAATCAGCAAACCGCTTTATTTCATCGAGAACTCCGGCGACGGGGAGAACCGCCACGACAAGCTCTCTCCGAGCATGAGCGCACTGATACTCATTTCTCATGTGAAGGAAGGAGTGGAACTGGCCAAGGAGCACCGGCTAGGTCTGCCAATCATCAACATCATCCGCCAGTCCCACGGCACGGGGCTCATCAGCTTCTTTTACCAAAAGGCCAAAGACATGGCGGTCCCGGATGTGCAAAGCGTGGATGAGCGGGACTTCCGCTATCCGGGCCCAAAGCCTCAGACCCGTGAGGCGGGACTGGTGCTCTTGGCCGACTGCGTTGAGGCCGCCTCCCGGACTTTGAACGATCCCACGCCTGCGCGAATACAGGGGATGGTGCAGAAGATAATCAACCATATCTTCATTGACGGCCAGTTGGACGAGTGCGAGCTGACCCTGAAAAACCTCCACGAGATCGCCAAGAGCTTCAACAAGGTGCTTGCCGGGGTATTTCATCACCGGATCGATTACCCGGAGCTGGCTTACAAGGAAAAGGAAAAGGGAGGGAAGCGCATCGTTGAAAATAGCAATCACGAACCGGCAAAGACGCCGTCCGATAAGGTTAAGCCTCCTAAGAAAGGTGGCGGAGACGATCTTAAGCGCCTTGGGATATCCTGATAGCGAACTGTCAGTGGCCATTGTAGGCGACCGGAGCATCCGCCGCCTGAACCGGCAGTACCTGAGACGGGACAAACCAACCAACGTCATCGCCTTCGCCATGCAGGAGGGACCGTTCGCGGAGCTCAACCCGGATATGCTGGGTGACGTGGTTATTTCGGCAGATACATGCGCCAGTGAGGCGGATGCGGCGGGGCTTTCCTTCGACGCCCGCCTCTGCTTCCTTCTTCTCCACGGCATCCTTCATCTTGCCGGTTATGACCACGAACGTAGCGGTCCGGTCGAGGCGGGGCTGATGGAGGCAAGGGAGCGGGAAATATTCGCGCTCCTGGAGAACGAGGGGTTTGTTTGAAACCGGTTCGCTTCATAGATTCGCTAAACTGCGCCATTGAGGGGATCATCTACACCGCCCGGACCCAGAAGCAGATGCGTTATCACTTTCTGGCGGCGCTGGTTCTGCTCCTGACTGTCCTGTTCCTCAGGGTTTCGGCGCTGGAATTCGCGCTTCTGACCGTGTCGGTCTGCTTTGTGCTGTTTGTTGAGTTGCTAAATACCGGTATTGACAGTTGCTGTTGCGTTCTTACCGATCAGCTAAATGAATGTGAAATCCGAAACCGTTTTTCAAGGGGGAAATCAAACATTGGAAGAAGGAGACAGTAGAAAAAGTCCCGGTTTATGGGAGGCAGTGAGCAGGTTCCTGTCCGGAAAGCGCCGGATTACGGGAAAGGATATCCGGGAGTTTATGAACGCGGGAGAGGAAGAAGGGATCATCAACGAGGAAGAAAACGAGATGATACGCTCCATTTTTGCCCTGCGGGGTACGGTGGTGCGTGAGATAATGGTTCCGCGCACCGAGATGGCATGCGTTCCCTCGGACGCCACGGTGCGGGAGGCGCTGGATACAACCATAGGCTGCGGGCACTCCCGTATCCCGGTGTTCGAAGGGACCATTGACAACATCGTCGGCATCCTTTACGCAAAGGACCTGCTGAAGCACTGGGGAATGGAGGAATCGGCGATACTCATCAGGCGCATTATGCGGAACCCCTTTTTCATTCCCGAGGCCAAAAACCTGGAGACGCTTCTCCAGGAGTTCAAGAAGAAGCGTGTCCACATTGCCGTCGTCATGGACGAATACGGAGGAACTGCCGGTCTTGTGACCATTGAAGACCTGCTGGAACAGATAGTCGGCGATATTCAGGATGAATATGACCTGGAGGAAGAATGGCTGCTGGAAGAGAGTGACGGCGCCGTCAAGGTGGACGCCCGGCTCCCCGTAGAGGAGCTGGAGCAGCGCTTTGGCATAGAGGTGGAGCGGGAGAAGTTCGATACTGTTGGAGGATTGGTCTTTCATCTGACCGGTCGTATTCCGGCCGCGGGAGAAGAGATTGCCTGCGGCGCCCTCCGCATGACCGTGCTGGATGCCGATGAACGGCGGATAGGCAAGATGCGTATCCGAAGGATTACACCGGCGGTCGGGGAGGCGGAAAAGTAATGGACCGCCGTCGCTTCCATATACCCGCATTCAACGCCTTATTCTGTATGGATTGCTGGTTTGCAGCCCTCTCGGGAGTGCTGCTGGCGCTCGCCTTTCCCAAACCGGATATCTCATTTCTTGCCTGGATCGCTTTCGTTCCCCTTCTTGTCTCCATCGAGAAAAAGAGCCCTGCCGGAGCATTCCGGCTAGGCTTCACGTCCGGCATGGTCGCATACGGGATGCTTCTCTACTGGCTCAACATCGTCATGGTCACCTACGGCAACCTGCACTGGAGCGTCAGCGTCTGCCTCTACCTGCTGCTTGTGGCTTACCTGGCCCTTTACACAGGGATAATCGCCTGGCTGGTGCGCCGGGGAGAAATGGTCGGCATCTCGCCGCTCCTTTCGTTTCCCATCCTCTGGACCGGCCTGGAGTTCTTACGGTCGTTTCTTATGAGCGGCTTCCCTTGGGCAAGCCTCGGCTATTCCCAGTACCGGACCCTGCCGCTGATCCAGATCGCGGATATAACAGGCGTCTACGGCCTTAGCTTCCTCATCGCCCTGGCCAACGTAGTTCTCTACAAAATACTGAAGGGGATCATCACCCGCGAGCCTTGCGACTACCCGGCCAAGAGCGCCGCAATACTTCTTATCCTCATGTTACTGACCCTCTGGTACGGTTTCGACCGACTCAATATTCCCGAAAATGGCGCGCCGTTAAAGGTGGCGCTCGTGCAAGGGAACGTCAGCCAGGATGTGAAGTGGGATCCCGCCTTCCAGGAGCAGACGGTGGCGGTATACGAGCGGCTATCCCGGCAACCGGCCGTCAGCGGCAGTGACCTGGTTATCTGGCCGGAGAGCGCCGCCCCTTTCTATTTTCAGGACGAGGGGGTGCATACGGACAGACTAAGGTCGCTGGCTGTGCTACTCAAAAGCTTCCTGGTGTTCGGCGCGCCTGCTTACGACAATGGGCATGAAAACAGAAGGTTACTGAACAGCGCCTTCCTGCTTGGGCCAAACGGCGAGACACTGGGGCGCAGTGACAAGATTCACCTGGTCCCGTTCGGTGAATACGTGCCGCTTGCCCGGTTACTTCCCTTTGTCCACAAGCTGGTGGCGGGGATAGGCGACTTCTCGCCTGGGGCAGAGGCCGTTCCACTAACCATCGGCAAGGGAAAGATAGGGATACTGGTCTGTTTCGAGGGAATATTCCCGGAGCTGTCGCGCGCATATGTGAAAGCTGGCAGCCGCGTCCTGGTCAATATATCCAACGATGCCTGGTACAAGCGATCATCGGCCCCCTACCAGCACCTCTCCATGACCGTATTTCGGGCAGTGGAGAATCGAGTTCCGCTGGTGCGGGCCACCAATACCGGAATCTCCGCCATCATAGACAGTCGCGGGCACGTCCGGGGCACCACTCCGCTGTTCAAAGAAGCTGTGCTAACCGGAGAGGTACGGCCTGGCCCAGCTGGAGCTTTCTACACCCTCTACGGCGACCTGTTCGCATGGGCCTGTCTGTCAGCAGCGGCGCTCTTAGCCGGGATATTATTACTGAGAAAAACGAAAAAAAGGAGCAACGGATGTTCAGAGAGGAAGTAAGCAGGATAGAGGGTCTCGCAGAGCGGATCGCCATGTTACGGAGGTCCCTTTGACATAGATCGGAAACGTGAAGATATCAGGGAATTGGACGCGCGGATTGCACTCCCCGGCTTCTGGGAGGATAACGAAACCGCGCAGAGGCTGCTTAAGGATCGGACAGTCATTGAAAAGGCTGTGAACGGCTGGGACAGGCTGAACCGCCAGTGGGAAGATATTCGGATGCTCATCGAACTTGGCGCCGAAGAAGAGGACATTGCAACCCTTGACGAGGTCGGACAACTGAACGACCAGTTGCAGTTGGGTGTAGAGGCGGCCGAGTTTCAACGGATGCTATCAGGCCCTCATGATGCGAGCGCTTGCTACTTTTCCATTAATGCCGGCGCTGGCGGCACGGAGGCCCAGGACTGGGCCGAAATGCTATTGCGCATGTATCTGCGCTACTGCGAGCGGAAAGGGTGGAAGAGCGCGATCACCGACTACCAGTCTGGCGACGAGGCAGGGATCAAGTCCGCCACCCTTGCCGTCACGGGAGAATATGCATATGGCTACCTCAAGGCCGAGGCGGGAATCCACCGCCTGGTGCGGATATCCCCCTTCGACAGCAACGCCCGCCGCCATACCTCCTTCGCATCGGTGTTCGTCTTTCCCGAGATCGAAGACGATATCGAGATCAAGATAGTCGAGACGGACCTACGGATTGACACCTACCGCTCAAGCGGCTCTGGGGGGCAGCACGTAAACACCACCGACTCGGCTGTCAGGATCACCCATATCCCGAGCGGGATCGTGGTTGCCTGCCAGAGCGAACGAAGTCAGCACATGAATAAGGCTTCCGCCCTCAAGGTCCTCAGGGCGAAGCTGTATGAAAAGGAAATACAGGAACGGGAAGCCCAGGCTGCGGAATTTTCCGCCGACAAGAAGGAGATCAGCTGGGGAAGTCAAATACGCTCCTACGTGCTGCATCCGTACAAGATGGTAAAAGACCTGCGTACCGGCGTGGAGAGCGGCAATCCCGATGCAGTGCTCGACGGCGACCTGGATGATTACATTATCGCCTTTCTCATGGGGGTAAAGAAGCAGGGTACCAATGATTAATTTTTCACTGCCGCATAAACATTTATCACGAATATCCACACTGAAGGGCTCCAGGTTTATGCCTCGTCTGAAATCTTTTGTATTGTTTTTCTACGCACTCTTCACGCTAGTCGCCACTCCCGGCTGTGCGGCTCAGCGGAAAGAGCGCGCGGGAATCAGCCGTATCGGCTATTCCATACAGGTGGGCGCCTTTGCTGAAGTGAAAAACGCCGAGCGGCTTGCCGCCAGGCTACAGGAGAAGGGGATCGAGGCCTTCTACTTCCGCAAGGAGAGCGGGGTGTACGCGGTCCGTTTCGGTGATTTTCCCAGTTACGAGGCTGCCAGGAAAAACGCAAGAAAACTCGTGGGCGACAAGATGATAGGCGCTTTTTTCATCGCCGAGCCGCAGAATACCTACCTGCAGAAAAAACGTGAGCCGGAAATCCGCAAGGATAGCCGACAGACAACGACCAAGAGCAGACCGTCCGGAGAGATGGGAAACATCGCCGCCCGCACCGCCGAACGCTTTGTCGGCATCCCCTACCAATGGGGCGGAAATACGGTGGTGGACGGCATGGATTGCAGCGGTTTCGTCCGGGCGGTCTACAACCTGTGCGGGGTCAATATCCCGCGCACCTCCCGTGAGCAGTACCAGGTCGGCGATCACATCGACCGGGACGACTTGCAGGAAGGCGATCTGGTCTTTTTCGGCGTCTCGGATGAAAATATCAACCATGTGGGAATATATGTGGGAAAAGGGCGCTTTGTCCATGCGCCGCGACGCGGGGACGACATAAAGGTGTCGGAACTGGACGAGGCGTACTTTGCAAGAAAGTTTGTCGGCGCGCGACGGTATTTCTGATGACACCCAAATCAAGACTACAGCAAAAACTCGAATCCGGCGGGTTCGCAATAACCGCCGAGGTCTGCCCACCAAAGGGGTGCGACTGCGGCGAATTTCTGGCCAACTCACGTGCCCTGCAAGGTTGCGTGGACGCCATCAATGTCACCGACAATCAGGGCGCCAACATGCGCATCTCCCCGGTGGCAGCGGCTGCGCTCCTGGTTAGGGAAGGAATAGAGCCGGTGCTTCAGCTTACCTGCCGCGACCGCAACAGGATGGCGCTCCAGAGCGAACTGCTCGGCGCGGTGGCCCTAGGTGTCCGTAACGTTCTTGCGCTGACCGGAGACCATATCTCCTTCGGCGATCACAAAAGGGCCAAGCCTGTTTTCGACCTCGACTCCGTGCAACTCCTCCAGACTATTGCGAAGCTCAACTCCGGTCAGGACCTGGCCGGAAACCGGTTACACGGCGCCCCCTCCCTGTACGCGGGGGCGGCTGCGGCTCCCGCTGCCGAACCTTTCGATCTGACACTGTTCAAGCTGGAGAAAAAGGCTGCTGCCGGGGCGCACTTCTTTCAGACACAGGCCGTCTTCGATCTGGAACAGTTGCGCCGCTTCAACGAGGCGGTCCGGCCATTCAACGTCAAGGTCATTGCCGGGGTACTCCTCCTCAAATCCGCAGGCCAGGCCCGCTTCATCAACCGCAACATACCGGGGCTTACCGTTCCGGACAATATCATCGCGGAACTGGAAGAAGCAAGAGATCCCTTTGCCCAGGGGGTCGCAATCGCCCGCCGGATGACCGCAGGTGCGCGGCAGTTGTGCGACGGCGTACACGTCATGGCCATGGGAAGGGAAGAGCAGATTCCGATGATCCTGACGGAAGTTTCCGGCAAGGATTAAATAGTGAAAGCACTCCACCGTTGACCATCAGGTCTCTTGGAGCTATCCGAACAAGGAGTGACCCCATGCAGGTAAAAAAAGCGGTTTTCCCCGTGGCAGGGCTCGGCACAAGGTTTCTTCCCGCCACCAAGTCATCCCCGAAGGAGATGCTCCCTTTAATCGACAAGCCGCTCGTCCAGTACGTGGTAGAGGAGGCGGTGGCTGCGGGAATCGAACAGGTACTGTTCGTCACCGGGCGCGGCAAGCGAGCTCTTGAGGACCATTTCGATATCGCTTTTGAGCTGGAGTCGATACTCTATGACAAGGGAAAGGATGCGGAACTATCTCAGGTGCGGGAGATAGCCGAGATGGTCAACATATTCTACGTACGCCAGAAGCAGGCGATGGGGCTTGGGCACGCCATACTCTGCGCCCGCGATTTCGTTGGGAATGAACCTTTCGCCGTACTGCTCGGGGATGACATCATCGATGCGGACAAACCATGCCTGGCGCAACTTCTTGAGGTCTACAACAAGTACCGTGGGCCGGTTCTGGCCTTGGAACAGGTGCCTGCGGCGAACATATCCTCTTACGGCTGCGTGAAGGCCTCGCAGATATCCGGGCGGATATTCGAGGTGACGGATATGGTGGAAAAGCCACGGCCCGAGGACGCCCCGTCCGACCTGGCCATCATCGGCCGTTACATATTGACCCCGGAGATATTTCCCATCCTTGAGGCCCTGGAACCGGGCAAGGGGGGAGAGATCCAACTGACCGACGCACTCAAAAAGCTTGCGCTGGACGAGGCCATTTATGGCTGCCAGTTCGAAGGGGTGCGCCACGACTGCGGCGACAAGCTGGGTTTTCTCAAGGCTACCGTAGATATGGCGCTGAAGCGCACCGAATTCAACAGCGAGTTCCGACAATTCCTCAAGGAGCGGCTGGCAGAGGGGGGGTAATAGCCCCGCGCTCGGTTTTAAGAAATTATAGATATAAGCCCTTCCCACCGTCGTGGGTCATGGACCCTTTAGACAGCTCTTCAGGAGACAGCATGACCAACACAAATTCACGTGAAATAGAGCGGATATTCCGATCGGCGCCATTTATTGTGGACCTTGGTCTTCGCTTGGATTCGGTTGTAACAGGCGAGTGCCGGACTTCTCTAGTATTATCCGAGCGGCACCTTCAGCAAGACGGATATGTACACGCCGGGGTCCAAGCAACCGTTGCAGATCACTCTGCCGGTGTCGCCGCGGCAACTCTGATAGCAAGTGGCCAATACGTTCTCACTGCCGAGTTCAAGATAAACTTGCTCCGTTCTGCAAAAGGCAGTCACCTTACTTGTGTGTCCAAAGTTCTGAAGGCGGGAAGATCACTCACAATCGTAGAGTCTGAGGTTTTCTGTGGCACGCCTGACGAGACGCGCTTGGTATCAAAGGCAACAATAACCGTGGCAGTTGTTGGTCCGCGTAGTGAAAAGTGAACAGCCGACAAAACCTAGAGAGGTCAGCCTTGACATGCGCTTTCAATCTGTCCCCTTTTTGCTTGGGATAAATGCTTATCCAGAGCGGAGCCGCTTCTTCCCCGTCTGGAAGAGAACCTCGATCTTGTTGGTCTGAAGGAGGAGCTGCACGATGCCGAGTCCGAAATTCGGGTGGAACAGCATATTCTTAACGCGGTAGGTTCGGTTCATATCGTACGGGATCGCCTGCGCCGGATCCATGCCCGGCTGCAGCGCCTCCCACTCGGCACGTGCAACGGCCTCCGGATCGGCTTTGGTCTTGCGAGGCGCGGCCACTTTTTTCTTGGTTGCCTTGGCGACAGCGAGCTCTTTGGGAACCTTGACAGGGTTATAGCTGTGGACGCCGTGGCAGGTACTGCATTCCACACGCACGATTTTTTCCCCGACCATGGCGACAATCGTATGATTCAATACTCCTTTGCAACGGGTACAGCGCGTTTCAATAGTGCTTCCGGCTGATAACTCTTTGTTCATGCTGTTCTCCTTTGGTGATGCCGCCGAATAAAAAAAACCACAGTGTTGGTCCCTGCGGCTCAAGAAACCCCCTTATGCCTTCTCTTGACTCGGGGCCGATGCGATTAGCTACTCCTTCATAGCATGGGACTTTCACTCACTATCTCTCGCCGGTTTTAACCGGCGCACCGAGGGCTGCCCCTTCTATGCTCCGCTTTTGCTATTTCCCGGGATACTCCTTCCTGGATGCTTTTACTTGTATGCCGCCCGTTGCCAGTGAGATTTCACGCAAAAAGCTGAGCAGACCGCTGATCAATGCAAGCATTGCCAAGATGAACAGCGATGCAATTGTGTTTGACAGTTCCACGCCCATACTGGACCCAATGAACAGTGTGGCGATCACGATGCAGATGAGCAAAGCAGCAATCGTGCAGAGGATGATTGCCCAATGTATCAGTCGGGCTCTGCGCGACAGGGTCATCATTCCGGTTCGATTCACGGTTTTTTCTCTTCCCGCGGCATTGGGGATGCTGTTTTCAAGTGCTCTGAAACGATCGACTACGCGAGCCAGACGGTTTGTGAGCACACCCAAAATGGCGCCTATGCCGGTAAGCAGGAAGACAGGGGCCACCGCCAGCTGGATGACGTGAGCAACAGTGTTGATAGTAGCGGTTTGCGGCACTGGAAACCTCTATTGACATGTATATCGTTAGTGTAGCTTACCCATTAAGGAACTGTTCAAAAAGGGAACTGTTCAAAAGAGGAGTTATGACTCCTTCATTATTTCCCAGACAGGCTGCCGACACAATCCACAAACTCTCCTGGTGTAGCTATCCTGAACGGCAGTCATTACCAGATTACTTTCAGTCCATGCTTTTTATAGGCAGCACACGACTTGTCATGGGAGATAAAGGTCAGTTTCCTCGAAATAGCCTGCCAGATCAGCAGACGATCAAAAGGATTTTTGTGTTCCAGTCGCGGTAAGTGGTGAAACGTTGCGGCATCTCCCTCGGCAATGGCAAGGATGTCAAAGCCTGATTGTCGTACAAGAGCGGGGAAGTCGTCTGGGGTAACATTGTCCAGTTCCAGCTTGCCGATTGCAAATTTGAGGGACAACTCCCAAAAAGAAACTACGCTGACAAATACTGTGAGGTCGGGATTATGTATTACCTCTGCACACTTCTTTCCAAGCCGTGACTGCTCGAAAAGTGACCAAAGTAAAGTATGCGTGTCGAGGAGATAGCTCATAACGTCAGGAGCTCTTCATCGCTGACGGCAAATTCATCCTTCAAGGTAAATGAGGATTTCCCCTCCAGTAGCCCCAAGGTACGCTGCGGCTTTCCCTGGTAGTGTGAAAATGGCACCAGCACGGCGATTTTTTCCTTTTTCTTGCCGAAACTGATGATAACGTCTTCCCCTTTTTGCACTATGTCTAGGACCTCAGAAAAACGGGCCTTAACCTCACCGACTGTCATGGTTTGCATAACGGTTCACCTCGTGCTTTTTCTTAATCATATATTTTCATGACAAGTTGTCAAGTAAATATTTTTGCTTTTCTTCAACAAGTCAACTACTCAACACCAATAAATATTTGACCCTACATTGGGGAACGTGGGAGAGCGAACCATTAAAAACGAATACGTCAATTTCAATTTACGTTATAAGCCCATATTTCACCATGCAGGCACTCCAAAAGAAATGGATATTAAGGAAGCGGCCTTTCGACGGCAGGGACGGCATGTTGTGGAAGAGTATTGGTGATGCCGCGAAAATGGTTCTCGTTTGCGCTAAATTATGGTACAGAAGGGTTTAGATTCCACCACATTCAAAGGAGCGAAACAAATGAGCGAAGAGAAAAATCCATCGGTAATCATGGAAACCTCGATGGGAAATGTAACCATTGAATTGTTCAAGGAGAAGGCGCCCATATCCGTGCGCAATTTTCTTGGCTACGTAAACGATAAGTACTACGACGGGCTTGTCTTCCATCGGGTCATAGAGTCCTTCATGGTCCAGGGGGGCGGGATGGATGAGAACATGAAGCAGAAAGAGACCAAGTTCGCCATCAAGAACGAGGCGGCCAACGGTCTCTTAAACAAGCGCGGAACCATTGCCCTGGCTCGCACCGGCGTTGTGGACAGCGCCACTTCCCAGTTCTTCATCAACGTGGTGGACAATGGCTTTCTCGATCATCGCGGTAAAAGCCCCGACATGTTCGGCTACGCGGTCTTTGGCCAGGTCGCCGACGGAATGGATGTGGTGGACGCGATAAGGAAAGTCAAGACCGGTTCAAAAGGGGGGCATGGGGATGTGCCGCTGGAGCCGGTATTTATCAAGTCGATCCGGTTAATCGAAGGAGATTAGATGGACGATCTTCGGCTCTGGGAACGATACAAGCAGCACCTGTACATCAGCCCGGAACTTGGTCTGATGCTTGACATCAGCCGGATGAACTTCGCTGACGGTTTTTTCACCGACATGGAACCCTGCATGCAGGGAGCCTATCGGGAGATGACGGCCCTTGAGTCGGGCGCCATAGCCAACGTCGATGAGCAGAGGATGGTGGGGCACTACTGGCTGCGAAACCCTCAACTTGCGCCTAACCCGGAGATTGCCGAGGAGATCGTCCTCACCCTCCAGCGGATAAAGGAGTTTGCGGAAAGTGTCCACACGGGGGATATTCCGGCATCGAACGGCAGGCGCTTCAGCCGGTTCCTGGTGATAGGGATAGGGGGCTCGGCGCTTGGCCCCCAGTTCGTGGCCAATGCCCTGGGCGGGGCCTGCGATCGGCTTAAGCCGCACTTCTTCGATAACACCGACCCGGATGGGATGGACCGGGTACTGGCCGAAATTGCGGATGGCCTGGCGGAGACCATGGTGGTTGTCATATCCAAGAGTGGCGGCACCAAAGAGACCCAAAATGGCATGCTGGAAGCGAAGCATGCCTTTGAGTTAGCCGGTCTCCGTTTTGCGCTCCATGCGGTCGCTGTTACCGGCAAGGGGAGCGAGCTTGACCTGACCGCTACGGATGAAAGATGGCTGGCGCGCTTTCCCATGTGGGACTGGGTGGGGGGCCGTACCTCGGTAACATCAGCCGTAGGTCTCCTGCCGTCGGCCCTTCAGGGGATAGACATCGAGAGTTTCCTTGAAGGGGCGCATATCTGCGATATCGCTACCCGCAGTACCAGCACCCACGCCAATCCGGCGGCGCTCCTTGCCCTCATGTGGCACTACGGAAGCTCCGGCAGGGGAGAGAAGGATATGGTGCTCCTTCCTTACAAGGATCGGTTGCACCTGTTTTCCCGCTATCTCCAGCAGTTGATAATGGAGTCCATAGGGAAGGAATTTGACCGGGACGGGAGGGTGGTCAACCAGGGCTTAACGGTTTACGGCAATAAGGGGGCGACGGACCAGCACGCCTATATGCAACAACTCCGCGAGGGGGTAGCCAATTTCTTCGTTACATTTATCGAGGTGCTCCGCGACAGGGAGGGGAAATCGCTCCCGGTGGAGCCGGATGTAACCAGCGGAGACTACTTGGCAGGCTTCCTACATGGGACCCGCGACGCGCTGTACGAAAAGGGGCGGGAATCGCTCACCATAACCCTGGATCGTATCGACGCCCGTACTGTAGGCGTACTTATCGCCCTTTTTGAACGGGCCGTCGGGTTCTACGCGAGCATTATCAACATCAACGCCTACCACCAGCCGGGGGTCGAGGCCGGGAAGAAGGGGGCAGGCAACGTGCTCAAAATGCAGGCGGAAATCCTCGACTGCCTGCGGCGAAAACCACGGCAGACGTTGACGGCGACAGAGATTGCCACGGCCATCAGCGCAACTGCCGGGGTGGAGACGGTATTCCGCATACTCCTGCACCTTGCCGCAAATCCGGATCATGGGGTGATGATGCTTAAGAAAGAGAATATCTGCGAGAGCGGGTTCAGTGGGTCAGGGGAGCTTCGCGCCTAATCAGGACGGTTTTGCCGCTTGTGACGCCAAACGTAAACCGCTGTCAGCACAGCGCTGAATATGACCGCGCCAATCACCGCATGGTGCGAGTAGCGGACGATCAGCGCCTCTTCCTTGCCGATCAGGTAGCCGATCCAGGTCAGCACCGTGCACCATAGCCCGGCGCCTGCGAGGGTGTAAAGGGCGAATTTCCAACGGTTCATCCCGGCAAGCCCCGCCGGAAGTGAGATGAGGTGGCGCACCACCGGCAGCAGACGGCCTATGAAGGTTGATATTTCACCGTGCTTGTGAAAGAATGTCTCCACCTTGGCGAACTTTTCCTCGGTGATCCATACATATTTGCCGTATTTGAGTAGCAGAGGCCGTCCCAGATAGTGGGCGGCGAGATAGTTGGCATATGCCCCGACCAGACTCCCAAGTGTTCCGCATATTATGGCCGCCGTCATGTTCATCTCACCCAGATGGGCCAGATATCCGGCGGGGGGCATGACCAGTTCGCTCGGGATAGGTATTACGGAGCTTTCCATTGCCATTAGAATGAATATCCCTGGATATCCCATGACCCCTATGGTGTCTATCAACCATTTGACCGCTTCATGCATCGTCTTCGCTCCTTGTCTGTTCTGTCCGGCGCCGGACATTGTAGTCTGACATTATGCAAAACTCCAAGTAAAAAGTCGGCGAGGTTTTCTGGTGAACTTTCTCGAACATCTGCAGACGGAAATCCTGATTGGCGACGGCGCAATCGGCACCATGCTCTATGCAAAAGGGGTGAGCCTGGAGGCCAATTTCGAGCAGTTGAACCTGATCCGTCCGGCGCTGGTCGAGGAGCTTCACGCCGAGTACCTGGCGGCCGGTGCGCAGGTTATCGAGACAAACACCTTCGGCGCCAACCATACCAAGCTGGATGCCGCAGGCCTCGCCCAAAAGGTGCGGGAGATCAATCTGCAAGGCGCCATTCTCGCCCGAAAGGCCGTAAAGGGCCAAAACGCCTGGGTAGCCGGCTCCGTTGGGCCTCTCTCCCGGATAAAGGGTGAAGAGCGGGAACCGGCCCCGGACGATGTTGCCGCAATATTCAGAGAGCAGACCCTCGCCCTTGCCGAGGGGGGGGTGGATCTGTTCACCCTGGAGACGTTCGCCGACCTGGGACAACTAAAGATCGCACTAGCTGTGGCTCTGGAAACAGGCCTGCCTGTGCTGGCAAGCATGGCCTTTCTGGAGGGAGGGCGGACCGGCGGCGGGGTTGAGGC
>JBAQKZ010000133.1:0-4091 GCA_049301475.1 Geobacteraceae bacterium
CCGACGGCCACCACCCGGCCACCCTCGCGCTTTCGGCGGTTTATCGCCTCGGCGGTGGCGGTGGGAATATTGTAGTATTCCCGGTGCATACGATGATGCTGAAGCTCCTCCACGCGGACCGGGAGGAAAGTGCCAAGCCCGACATGCAGGGTAAGCGGTACGATATCCACCCGCCGGTTCAGGATGGCCTCCAGGAGTTCCGGGGTGAAATGGAGACCGGCGGTAGGGGCCGCCACTGCCCCACTGACCTTGGCGAACACCGTCTGGTACCGCTCCCGGTCGCAGTCATCAGCAGCCCGTTTGATGTAGGGAGGAAGCGGCATAGCGCCGTTCCGACCGAGCCACTCTTCAAACCCCTCGGCAGGGTCAAAGGAAACAGTCCATTGCTCCCCGGCGTCCTGCTCTTCCACTTGGGCAGTCACTCCGTCCGGCAGAATAATTCGGGCGCCGACCTTGGGCGGCTTGGAAGCGCGCAGCAGGCATCTCCAGAGTTCGTCAGGCCCGGTGAGCCGCCTTACCAGGAGGATCTCGACCTTCCCTCCGCTCTCCTTGGCGCCAAAAAGCCGTGCCGGAATCACCCGCGTGTCGTTTAAAACCAGTAGGTCTCCATCTCGTAACAGAGCGGATATTTCCGTTATAACGGTCTCGCCGATGGCCCCGCTTGACCTTTCCAGAGTCATGAGGCGGGCCGCATCCCGGCTGGCCAGCGGCTCTTGGGCAATCAGCTCCGGTGGCAAGAAATAGTCAAATTTCCCGATGCGCATGGTCAGTCGCCGCTCAGCTTTTCCACCCTGACGCCGGGATAGTAATAGGAAAGTATCTCACGGTAGTTAAAGCCGTCGCCTGCCCGTTTTTTCGCCCCCCACTGGCAAAGACCGACCCCGTGGCCGTAACCCGCGCCGCTTAAAAACGCATCATCTCCTACCGTCCTGACCTCAAAATTGGTGCTCTTGATGACGGTATAACCTATCGCCTTGCGGAAGGCAACCGCCGGGACCGTCATTTTACCGTCTGCGGCTGTCAGTTCGAGACCATTTAATCGTCCGCTCCTGTTCCGCTCCCCTTCCCTGATTTCCTTCAGACCAGTGACTTGGTAGCCGCTCGCCTTCAAGAGCGACTCAAGCTTTCTCAGGGGGATAGACTGCTCCCATCTGGACGATGGGGCGGCAAGGCAGTACTTGCAGTCCACCCCCTGGAGATAAGGGAGAGGCATCCCCCAGACGTTCTTCGACGCTTCGGTATGGCCGCCACAGTTGGAGTGGTAAAATGCCTGGATTACCCTGCCTTTGTAAGTCAACACCTCACCGTCGGTCTCCATTACCCCCCGGGCCGCGCAGCTGTCCTCGATGTCACATCCCTCGTACACCTGATCCGTAACGCTAGATTCAAGGTGATATGGTGCATTACTGCGGGCCTCTTTCTGAAAAAGGGCATAAGAACGGGCAATGACCGCTTGGGCCTTGATCGCCTCCATCGGCCACTGTGAGGATATCTCGCAATTGATCAAGCCGACCAGATAATCCTCAAGCGGCAATTCGTTGACAATCAGAAGACCCTGGCCGGACGAGGTAATTTCAACACTCCCCCGGTATCCCTTGCCGTTGACCAGTACAGCGGCTGGAGCCGCCACCTTAAGGGATTTCACAGGTCTACCGTTGACCAGTAACCCGTCCCTTCCCCTTTTTACCACAAGCGGCTTATCCAGCCGGAGCGGCTCTCCGGTCTCATCAGTGGCCAGCATGCCGTAGCCATCCAGCCGGACGCTTTCAGCCCCTTTCATAAGCGCCACCCGAACGACTTCCCGGTGAAACTGAACACTCTCTCCCCCTTTGGCAGGGAGCGCCACGAGCAGGAGCAGTATGATAATGGCAATTCTCAAACGGTAGTCCTTGTAAATCGGTTGATAAAATCACAAAACCGGACGTAAAGTCAATGACTTTATATTAATATGCCTCCATTACACCTGGAGGCATCACGAATCAGTGCTAATACGAGCTTCCGGGTTCAGGATTATTGCTTTTGCCGGGCATGACACCGGCAGTCAGCATGCCGATAGCCAGTTCGGCAACCCGCATTGAACAGCCGCCCTCTCCCAGTTTCTCCCGTACAGTTCCCAGCTTGGCCTTGATCTCCGCAGCCCGATCGTTGTCGGTCAGGAGCGTAATGATCTCCTCCGCGATGCTCTCGGCATTTGCTGCGTTCTGGATCAGTTCCGGGACCACCCTCTCCCCGGCGACTATGTTGCACAGACCGGCATGCTCTATTCGCACAAGACGCTTGCCGATCTCGTAAGTAAATGGGGAGACCCTGTAGATGATTACCATCGGCACACCGATGAGGGCGATCTCCAGTGTAACGGTGCCGGAGACCGTAATTATGGCGTCGCAGACCTGCATGACATCGTAACCCTGTTCCTCCACCACCCGGATATCCAGGCCACTCGCGGAAAGAGATGGTTCGAGATCATCGTAGGAAAGTGTGGTGGCAAGAGGGAGGATAAATTGCAAATCGGGGAAACGCGCCTTGAGAAGCTTTGCAGAGGCAAGGATTGTGCTGAATAGGTTTTTGATCTCATTTTTGCGGCTGCCTGGAAAGAGACCGACGGTTTTTCGTTCCGGGTTAAGGCCGAAGTCGGCTTGGGCCTCAGTGCGGCTCATGGTCGGGCGGACTGCATCCACCAGGGGATGACCGACAAAGGTAACCGGTGCGCCGACCCGCTCGTATAAGGAGACCTCAAAGGGAAATACCACTGCAATACGGTCAACCAACCGGGCGATCTTGCGCGCCCGGCCTCCCCGCCAGGCCCATATTTGCGGACCTATGTAGTAGAGAACCTTGACACCGGCCCGTTTGGCCAATTGCGCAATGTGCAGGTTGAAATCCGGATAGTCGATCAGGATCAAAAGATCAGGCGGGTCATGCCGTATGATCCGCTTCAGGGTGCGATAGGCGCCATAGATCACGCCAAAATGGGCGATCCCCTCTACAATGCCGACAACCGCCATCTCCGAGGCGTCAACCAGGGTTTCCACCCCTGCCGCCCGCATCCTTGTCCCCCCGATTCCGAAAAACACCAGCCCGGGGTCAATCTTAAGAGCTTCGGACACAAGCCGGGAGCCGTGCAGGTCTCCGGAAGCCTCGCCTGCAACGATCATGATTCGATTATTCAATTAGACCACCGACTTGATCACTGCCACCACTTCCCGCACCTGTTCCTCGGTCATTTCGGGGAAGATGGGAAGTGACATGCAACGGGCCGCCACCCTTTCCGCAACGGGCAGGGAGACGTCCCGGTAATCCGCAGCAAATACGTCCTGGCGGTGGAGGGGAATAGGGTAATAAACGGCGGAGGCGATCCCGGCGCCAGTTAAGGCCGCCATGATCTCGTCACGACGGTCGGTGAGCACCGTGTACTGGTGGTAAACATGCGTTCCCTTACCGTCCTCGACAGGCGGCGTGACCGCGCTTCCCGCCAGGAGAGAGCTGTAGAGGCGGCCCACACGGCGGCGGCCTGCGTTATATTCCCCTATATACTTGAGCTTGGCGCGCAGAATCACTGCCTGAAGTTCGTCCAGTCGGCTGTTGAAACCTATCACCGAATGGTGGTAGCGTACCTTGCTGCCGTGATTGCGGAGCACGCGGAGCTGTTCGGCCATCTCAGCCGATCTGGTGGTCACCATGCCGCCGTCACCGTAGCAGCCGAGGTTCTTACTCGGGAAAAAACTGAAGCAGCCCAAAAGCCCGATGGCCCCGGTCATCTGTCCGCCTGTGTCAGCGCCGAAAGACTGGGCGCAGTCCTCTACCAGCAGCAGGTCGCGCTTTTTGCAGATCGACTCGATGACCGGCATATCGGCCGGCTGACCGAAGATGTGCACCGGCAGTATGGCGCGTGTACGCGGCGTTATGGCGACCTCAATCCCTGCCGGGTCAATGTTGAAGGTCACGGGGTCGATATCTACAAACACCGGCCTGGCGCCCACGTAGCGTATCGCCTCGGCTGTGGCGATAAAGGTGAATGGGGAGGTGATCACCTCGTCACCCTCGCCGATGCCTGCCGCCGCCAGCGCCAGATGCAGCGCATCGGTGCCGGA
>JBAQKZ010000134.1:0-2699 GCA_049301475.1 Geobacteraceae bacterium
CCTTTGCCACCTGCGCCGCCTCAACGACGAAATCGGAGCCGGTGCAGGCCCGTCGACCAAAGCCGCCGCCCAAAAAGGTGGTCTCCAGAGTGACCTGTTCGTTTTTAAGCCCGGCAACACGCGCCGCCGCATTGCGGTCCACGGTCTGGAACTGGCTGCCGGTACGGATAAGGCAGCTCTCCTTTTTCAGATCAACGAAGCAATTGAGCGGTTCCATGGGGGCATGAGCCAGGTAGGGCACTTCGTACTCGACCTCGAAGCGCTGTTTCGCAACTGACAGCACTGTAGAGGCGTCCCCCTCCTTGCGGGCCACCAGACCGGGGGTGCCGGACAAACGGGCATACTCCTCACGCATGGCGGGTGTCGAAATATTTGCCCCATCTCCATCTTCCCAGACAATCTCAAGCAGCTTGCGCCCCTCCATAGCCTGCCAGAAGCCGTCGGCCACCACCGCAACACCCGCATCCACCGCCACCACCGACTGCACTCCGGGCACCGTCTTGGACTTGGCGGCATCAAAGCTCTTAACCCTGCCGCCGAAAACCGGCGGTCGAGCGATCACGGCAGTCAGCATACCCGGGATATGGACGTCGATGCCAAACAGGGCGGTACCGTTGATTTTGGCAGGGCTGTCCAGGCGATGGAGCGGCTTGCCGAGCAAGTTTTTAGCGCCAGATTTCAGCTTGGGATCCTTGGGCAGAGGCAGTTTCGCAGCCCTGGAGGCAAGTTTGCCAAAGCTCTGCTGCTTGCCGCCAGGTCCATGCACGATTCCGTTCTCGGCCCGACAGTCGGTCGGGTCAACCTTCCACTTTAGCGCTGCGGCAGCGATCAGCATCTCACGGGCTGCGGCGCCGGCCAATGAAAGCCGGGTCCATTCGGAACGGACGCTGGTGCTGCCTCCGGTAACCATGAGAGGCCCGAACTGGACATGGTCGTACTCCGGGGCCACCGGCGAGGCCTGAAATGTGACCCGCTTCCAGTCACAGCATAGTTCCTCGGCCAGCAGCATGGGGAGCGAGGTGTAGACCCCCTGCCCCATTTCGGACTTGTTTACAATGACCGTCACGGACTCATCCGTTCCGATGCGCAGAAAGGCATTGGGGGCGAAGAGAGCATTTCCGGCTGCGAGCGTATTACGGGCGCCGAACGGGAGATTACAGGCCAGCAGCAACCCGCCTCCGGCCAGGGCGCTGGTCTTCATAAACTGTCTCCGGCTCATAACTTTGGATGTGGCGCTCATGGTTGCTTTCCTCCCTTTGGCCCGGCTTTTCCGGAGGCGGTATGGATCGCCCGCCGGATGCGGCCATATGTGCCGCAGCGGCAGAGGTTGCCGCTCATGGCGCTGTTGATGTCGGCATCGGTCGGTTTCGATTTTTTATCCAGCAGCGCGACAGCGGACATGATTTGTCCCGGTTGACAGTAGCCGCACTGGGAAACCTCCTGCGACAGCCAGGCCTTTTTGACCGGGTGCTTTTCCGGGATACCTTCGATGGTGACGATTTTTTTCCCCTGCACATCCCCCACCGGAGTAATGCAGGAGCGTTTCGGCGTACCGTCAACGTGGACCGTGCAGGCGCCGCACAGCCCTTCGCCGCAACCGAACTTGCTGCCGGTCAGCTCCAGTTTTTCCCGCAACACCCACAACAGCGGCGTGTCCGGGCTGACATCCACCCGCCGTTCCTTTCCGTTGACGTTGAAAACAATCATCATACACCTCCATTTATGTGGTGAGAATCATCTATTCTTTCAATTTGAATGCGATGCGCGCCACGTGCGCCCCCTGGAAGCGGGCTCCGGTAAGCTCATTTTCGCTCGGCATCCGCTCCCCTTGGTTGCCAGCAATGGTTGATGCTCCGTAAGGTGATCCGCCGGATATTTCTGAAACTCCCATCTGACCGGCAAAGGCGTAAGGCAGACCAACCACCACCATGCCGTGATGCAGCAGTGTGGTATGAAAGCTTAGGAGTGTCGATTCCTGGCCGCCATGTTGAGTTGCCGAACTACAGAAAACACTACCCGGCTTACCGACAAGCGCTCCTTTCATCCACAGCCCGCCAGTTGCATCTAGAAACTGGCGCATCTGACCACACATGTTGCCGAAACGAGTCGGAGTGCCAAAGATAATCGCATCCGCCTCAGGTAGGTCATCCACAGTGGCAATCGGTATATGAGCCATCCCCTTCTGAGCCTCAATAGCACCCATCACGCCCAGCGCCTCTGCGGAGAGGGTTTCCGGTATCCGTTTGATAACCGCTTCGCAACCGGCAACCTCCTTAACACCTTCAGCTACTGCTTCAGCCATCCTGTGAATGTGTCCATACATACTGTAATAAACGATCAATACCTTGCACATACTTAAAACCCCCCATTCAAAAAGATTTAAGAAGCCGACGTTATTCGGCTGTCACTAATTGTTGCAAGTGTAGCAGATTTCCACCATAGTGGCGTGTCGCTGTCCGCCAGGATGAAAGATGTTCAAGTTCTTATTGTCAGCATCCTGAAGTTCAGAATTCATTGTCCAGAATCCATTTGACGATAGTATCGCATGTATGTTAATTTTTTCAATAAACAAACTAGTATATCATTCTGTAAATAACATGTAAATTCACTATGCGGGGGCAACTTCATCCATTTTGTATTTCCAGCGAAAAACAACTGGCTCCTGATTGATTTCCTCGATTCCTTGATATATTCGTTCA
>JBAQKZ010000135.1:0-1520 GCA_049301475.1 Geobacteraceae bacterium
TAGTGGGAGCTATGGATAATGACCGGTGCGACCGTGGGTCAAGCCGAGACGGGCAAGGATTCGAGCTATGCTTCTGAGGGACGGCAATGGCCGGATTTCCATGGTTTCCATTTCCTGGAGTATGGCATTGGCCCCGTGCGTATAGCCCCGGTTATAGCGGGCCAGCCTCACCATTGCGGTGATTTCCTCGATTTCAATCTTGCTGAAAGATGTGCTATCCATATTTATTATCGTTGTCTTTCCCGATCCCGGAGGGAAACGGATATTGTTATCCCCCCCTTGGGGTGTTAATGAAGATGAACCGATCATCATAATGATGGCGGCTATGTCGTTTTGTTTCGGCGAGATTTTGAAGGCGCCGGAGTAAACAATTCAAAATAAAGTGATTCATCGAGTCGCGGCAGATTTCGCTCGGTGGCGGCAGCAAGCATTTCTGCTGCCGTATTGTTGAGGACGCGCAAGTTGTTCAGGGAATGGGCAGCGAGAGTTTGAATCAGCTCGGGCGTCATCAGTTGTTGATACCCTGCCTGTTCGAGAGCGAAGTTGAGGTATTCCTGGAGCTGCTCCGGAGTGTGGGGAGCCAGTAGAAGTCTGGTTCGGATGCGGCTTCCCAGGGGCAGCAGCTCTGGCGACCGGAACATGTCAGGCAGGCGGCCATCTCCGCAGAGGATAGTAAAGAGAAGGCTTTCCGAGTCGAAGCTGACGCTTTGGAGCAATCGCAGTTCGGTCAGGCAGACCGGCGAGACTTCCTGTGCTTCGTCGATGAGCAGTACCGGTCGCAGCAGCGATGACTGACAGTGGGCCCTCCATTTTGCGCGCAGGGTTTTGAAGCTTCCATAGCGATTCATAGGGGTCAAGGCAACCCCGAAGAGTTCGCCCAGTTCCCGATAAAAGTCGGCGAGTTTGCTTTGAGGCCGTTCCATGACGCCGACGGTAATATCCGGCATTGCGCTCAAGGCATGGGATATCCGTTGCAGGGTTTTGCTTTTGCCCTGTCCGGGGTCTCCGGTGATAAGGGCAAAGCCGCCCTGCGGGATCATTGCCTGGACGCGATGGGTAAAGGCTTCTGTTTCAGGAGTTACCCAGATGGCATCGGTGGGCAGATTCGGCACAAAAGGGTTGTACTTGAGGCCGTAAAGGGCAAGGAGATTTTTATCATTCATGGTTCAATTCCTCCTTGGGCATATAAGCCGGGGCAAGCCCGCTTGCGGCATAGTCCCTGAGCCACTTTTGCAATAAGGCAGGATTTTCTTTTTCCAGGTCGGTGGCGTCAACGATGTTAGCGATTTCCGAGGCATCAATGGTTTTTCTTAGTCCGGTGGCGTTTCTGGTTTTATCCTGAGGAAGCAGACACGCCAATGGGCCGCCGGTCTGGGGGTCTATCAGCGTCATCAGGCTTTTATCCCAGCCGGGAGAGCGCAGTGTAACCGTGCGCAGGTGCGCGAAGCGTTGCGGAAGTTCGTAGCGCACCCCTTCAACGACGACGGTTGCGTCGCCGCGGCGGGGGATGCGGACAATCT
>JBAQKZ010000136.1:0-12599 GCA_049301475.1 Geobacteraceae bacterium
GGTCGACGGCGTGCTGCTGGTGGACCTCCCCCCCGAGGAGGCGGCGGAATTCAAGGCCGTTGCCAAGAGTGGCGGCCTCGACGTTATCTTCCTCCTTACCCCTACATCGGACGAATCGCGTATCAGCAAGGTCGCCTGTCTGGGGAGCGGCTTCATTTACTATGTATCGGTCACTGGTGTGACCGGCGCCCGGAACAGCGTGGCGGATACCGTGTATGCCGATGTCAGGCGCATAAAGCAACGGATAGACCTTCCTGTTGTGGTGGGATTCGGTATTTCCGATCCGGCCCAGGCCGGCCAGGCGGCGGCCAATGCCGACGGGGTGGTGGTCGGCAGCGCCTTGGTGAAACTGTTCGAGGATGCAGAGGGAGAAGAGCTGAAGCATAGTCTTGGGGAGTTTGTCGCCGCGCTGAAGAGAGGCATCGGTAAGACTCAAGAGTAGCACAGGTAAAACCAATTTCAAGTCAAGGATGAAATCAAGGCGGCGAGGATTGAGGCGACGAAGGCGTACAACCACGTGCGTTGAGGAGCCGAAGACGAGCCAACGAAGATAGCGCCTTGATTTGGAATTGGTAAACAGGTTTTCCTGACGAGGATATCGGCATGGGCTGGTTTGCTAAAGAAAAGGCGCCGATGGCGCAGGCTGCGGAAAAGAAGGTAAAGGGATCCGAGGGGCTCTGGACGTTGTGCGTGGGGTGCAAGGAAAACCTGATTATAAAGGAGTTGGAGAGAAACCTGAACGTATGCCCCAAGTGCGGGCATCACTACCGTATCGGCGCACAGCAACGGATTGATCTGCTGCTTGACGCCGGGAGTTTCGTAGAGCACGATGCCGGAATGGTTTCGGTTGATTTCCTCGATTTCAAGGACTCCAAAAGTTACAAGGAACGGATAGAGGCCGCCGTTGCCAAAGAAGGCTCAAAGGACGCCATTGTTTGTGGCGAGGGGATGATCGACGGCCTGCCCGTGCAAATGGCGGTGTTTGAATTCTCCTTCCTGGGAGGGAGCATGGGAAGCGTGGTTGGAGAAAAGATCACGCGCGCTGTTGAACGCGGGATCGCCAAGCGGACGCCTGTCATCATCATCTCCGCCTCCGGTGGCGCACGCATGCAGGAAAGCATCCTATCCCTCATGCAAATGGCCAAGACGTCCGCCGCACTGGCCAAGCTAAGGGAGCAGGGGCTTCCCTATCTCTCTGTCTTTACAGACCCCACAACCGGCGGTGTAACCGCCAGTTTCGCCATGCTAGGCGACATCAACCTCTCCGAGCCGAAAGCGCTTATCGGCTTTGCCGGCCCCCGTGTAATAGAACAGACTATCCGTCAGAAGCTCCCCGAAGGGTTCCAGCGGGCTGAATATCTCCTGGATCACGGCATGATCGACGTTATCGTAGAGCGAAAGGATATGAGGCAGAAGCTGGCTCAGTTACTGAAGATGCTATATCGGCCATAGTTATCGACACGCAGCAACCAGACCAGTTAAATAGGACAGGGAGAATTCGATGCGGCTTAGTTACGACACTGTTGGCTCTTGCGCCACCAGGATCGACATTGATATCGAGGACGGGATGATCACCGGCGTAGAGTTTATTGACGGCTGCCCTGGCAACACCCAGGCTGTGGCGGCCCTCGTAAAGGGAATGCCCGTGGTAGAAGCAATGACGCGGCTTAGGGGGATCGCCTGCCAGGGGGATACTTCATGCCCGGATCAGTTGGCAATGGCGCTGGAGAAGGCTCTTGAATAAACCTTATATCGAGTTGCAATCAAAACAAGAGTAAATGAGGTTAAATCTCGCTTATTGCCAATTCTATCTGCTCATCAATGCGGTGCTTCTAATCAGCGGGTCGAGAGGGGCGCTGAACTTCGCATCACTCAATTCATTGGTGGAGTGGACCTGAGAGTGAAATAACATCTGTTGCTATGTATAACGTTATCCGTTACAATTTTAGCAAGGTAGCAGTGCTAAAAAAGAGGAAACCTGGTGATAAAATCATTCCGGGACAAAGGCACAGCGGATCTTTTTGACAGAAAAAACACCAGAGAAGCGCGTCAGGCCTGTCCACAGCAAATCTGGCGGGTGGCTCAACGAAAACTCGATCAACTCAATGGCGTCGTTTCTTTGGAATCGCTGCAAATTCCGCCGGGAAACTTTCTGGAGGCCCTTAAGGATGAGCGGAAGGGACAGCGCAGTATACGGATTAATGACCAGTTCCGTGTTTGTTTTGTGTGGACGGACGATGGTGCGGAAAACGTTGAAATTACTGATTACCACTGAATAATTAAGGAGGCAAAAGATGGTTTGCATACCTAAAAATGGTCCGCCGACGCATCCCGGCGAAATGCTGTTGGAGGAGTTTCTCAAACCGCTGAAAATGACGCAGAGTGAGTTGGCAGGTAAGCTTGGGGTCTCATATCCGCGTGTTAATGAGTTGATTCATGGTAAGCGGGGCATAACCCCTGACACTGCACTTCGCCTTGAGAAGCTTTTCGGCATGGACGCTCAGTTTTGGCTTAATTTGCAAGTGGCATGGGATATATATCATGTAACTCACTCATCAACTGCGAAGGAGATACAAAAGATAAAAAGATTACCTGCGTTTGCCGCTTAAATTGTCTCTATTGAGGCTCTCGCAAAAGTCTTTGTCATCCCCGAGTACCTTTATAGGGGATACGGTTTTTCAGGCAGTTACAACCAGATTCCCGGTCAGAAACGCTTCTGGAATGACATTTTTTTGAGTTTTGCAATAGGCTCTATTCAAAGCAAATTTCCCAATCGGGTCGAGAGGGGCGCTGAACTGCGCGCCCCTCATGCGCGCGTTATATATTTCCATCGCACCCTCGCTCTGACGCTAGATAGAATGCCAAGCAGAAGAGTATTCCCATGCCACGACTGACTGAACAGGAACAACAGGAGATCATCCGCTACCTGGAAGCTGACAGGCCCCTGCCGGACAAGTTTCGTTTCCTGCTCTTCGAGGACAAGCGGGAGGTGGAACTGGTCTGGAACGGCAAGACGAGCGAGGTCTGCAACATTGTCCTGCCTTTTCAGGTGATCGAGGGAGAAAAACGAAAATGAACGCGGAGATTGAACAGATTCGGGATATTATCGTCCAAGAATACCACCCGGACCAAATCATCCTTTTGGGATCACGTGCGCGAGGAGACGCGCGCCCGGACAGCGATATAGACATCCTGGTTGTATCCGACAGGGAAAAGGATTTGCCCAGACATAGGAGGGGATTCGATGTGCGGCTGAAATTGTCTAAAACCGCCACCCCTTTGGACATTCTCTTCTACACGCACAGCGACCTTGAGAAGTGGAAGCACGTTAGGCAATCTTTTGCGGCGACTGTCTTGCGCGAGGGGGTGATCTTGTATGGATAAAGAAACTCGCGAGTATATCCGATCCTGGGTTCAAAAGGCGGAGCATGATCTCAAGAACGCAAAGATAGTTCTTTGTTCCCAAGAAGAAAACAAGCCCTACGACACCGTTTGTTTCCACTTTAGCTGGTGACCGTGATGAGCCTATTCATGTGCATGTCGAACGAGATGATAAAATTGCAAAATATTGGCTCGAACCAATGAAGTTGGAAAGTAGTGGCGGCTTTGACAGACTGGATTTATCGAGAATTTTTAAGATCATTGAAGAGAATAGGGATAAACTATTGGAGGGGTGGAATGAGTACTTTAGCGATTGGAATCAAGATTCCGGTTGCAGAAAGCGTCTCAGTAACGGACGACACCCTGAGTGTTAATCTGAGTAATGGCAGAACAATTTTAGTTCCCACGGCCTGGTATCCCCGTCTGCTGCATGCTACGCCGAAAGAAAGAAAAAAATGTAGGCTGATTGGCAGGGGGCAAGGGATTCATTGGGAAGATATAGACGAGGACATCAGCATAGAAAGCCTTTTAGCAGGAAAACAATCAGGAGAAAGCCAAACATCATTTAAAAAATACCTTGAGGTAAGACAAGCACGCTTAACAAAGCGCTCCGTCGCTTAATTAGGTTATGCCATGAAAAAAGAAGACATGAATATTGAAAGCATAATCAATGCTATTCGGAATAATCGTGTGAGAATTACCGACCATGCCGATGAGGAAGCGGTCGATGATTGCCTATCATACGAAGAAATATATTTTTCGGTAATACATGGCGAAGCCATTGAGGATTATCCAATCGATAAGCCATATCCAAGCTGCTTGATTTTGGGCAGGAATTTTTCGGGCGCGCCAATCCATAGCGTTTGGGCATATAATCCGGGGAATTTATGGG
This sequence comes from Geobacteraceae bacterium, assembly GCA_049301475.1. Classification (GTDB taxonomy): domain Bacteria; phylum Desulfobacterota; class Desulfuromonadia; order Geobacterales; family Geobacteraceae; genus JBAQKZ01. Next base: position 4,274 of record JBAQKZ010000136.1, read on the forward strand.
CGGTATTAATCACAGTCTATCGCCCAGATCCTGAACGGTGGATTGACTGGAAAGTGAGGGTAAAAATATGAAGCCATTTGAAAAATGTCCTGTATGCGGTAGTGATTTGATAAACAAGCAAGTAGAAAAACTACTTAGGGGCGGAGGTAATACAGTTTCCATGAAAGTCTCTGCCGAGGTATGTTTGCATTGCGGAGAAAGGCTATATGCTGAAGATGTAGTCAAATCGTTTGAAGAAATTCGAGGTAAGTTGCGAAAGCAGGAATTCAGTCATTTAAAAAGCCTTGGCCAGTCTTTTACGGTTGACGAGAGTTGGCCTAACAAAGCCATCCAGCCGACCGCTTAACCCGCCGTTAGGCCCTGTTAAGCGGCGGCTGACGGCAACCGTCATATTTCCATCGCACCCTCGGTCTGACACCAGGCAGATTGCCGAGAAAAAAGGCCTTTTATGCCGCGACTGACCGAACAGGAACAACAAGAGATCATTCGCTATATCGAAGCTGACAGGCCGCTGCCGGACAAGTACCGCTTTCTGTTGTTCGAGGACAAACGCGAAGTGGAATTGGTCTGGAACGGCAAGACCAGCGAGGTCTGCAACATTGTCCTCCCCTTCCAGGTGATCGAGCAGGTGGACGAACCGCGCGCGGAAAAACCCACATCCCTGCAACTCGGTCTGTTCGATACCGATTCAAGAGGCCGCCAGCTCAAGGGGTGGACGAATAAACTCACCTGGGGCGACAACAAGCTCATCCTCTCATCACTGAAGAACGGCCCCCTGCCGACGTGTTCGACAAGCGGGCGGCGGAGAAGAACCAGGCGGTGTTCCACGATGTCTCCTTCATCGAGGTAACCGCTCGTCAAGAAGAGCAGCGTGGCGGTGGAGTTGACGGTCTTTTCGGTCTTTTATTCGCAGGATTTGATCGCCAACGCGGAGGCGACGCTCAAGGACAAAGCCAGCAAGATCGTGGTGGAGAAAGGGCAGATCGTGAAAGTGAGCAAGGACGCGAACGGCATCGTCAGCCGCGAGGCGCTCACAAAAAAGTGGACGGACTGGATTGATTACTGGGCGGTGGATTTCAATTTTGAGAGCAAGCGCGAGATTATCCAGGTGCAGGTGAACCAAATCCCCCCCAGCCCCCCTTTGACAAAGGGGGGAGATCAAAACGGAGATGCAAAGGCGGGGGATATGTATGGCGGCGCTGGTCATCCCCACTCTGGAAAAGGGGGGAGCGAGGGGGGATTTGAGGAAGTCTGGACCGGGGATTATATCTTTGAAAACGAGTGGCAATCCTTCCGCACCAAAAAAGACCGCACGCTGGAACTGACCAGCGTCTTTCACGAATGCGCTCCGGGACGACGCAAGCTGGCGGTCAAGGTGGTGGACATTTTCGCCAATGATACGATGACGATTGTCGACGTGAGCGTGGGGAAGAAGGGATGAAGCCATGTATTGGTTTCCAAACCTATCGATTTCGAGAGGTTTGGAATGGCCGACGTGGTTGAGCTGAATTCCGGATAAGAGAGTGAAATGGCGAAGATCAAGGTTTTGAGTAAAGAAATCACGATCCAGACACGGGACGCAGAGGACTATATCAGCCTGACCGATATTGCTCGCTACAAAGATGCCGAGCGGACCGACTATATTATTCAAAACTGGCTGCGGAACCGTAACACAATCGAGTTCCTGGGAATCTGGGAGCATCTGAACAATCCCGGTTTTAATCCCATCGAATTCGATGGGATTAAAAAACAGGCGGGACTCAACAGTTTTATCCTGACCGCCAAGCGTTGGATCGTCTCGACCAACGCCATTGGATTGATTTCCAAAACAGGCCGCTACGGCGGCACCTTCGCCCATAAGGACATCGCCTTCGAGTTTGCCTCATGGGTTTCCGTTGAATTCAAACTCTATCTCATCAAGGAGTTCCAGCGACTAAAAGACGAAGAGCACAAGCAGCTTGGCTGGGATATACGGCGGAATCTGGCCAAAATCAACTACCGGATCCACACCGACGCCGTCAAAGAGAACTTGATCCCGCCGGAACTGACGAAGCAACAGACGAGCCTGATCTACGCCTCGGAGGCTGATATTCTGAACATGGCCTTATTTGGCATGACCGCGAAGGAATGGCGCGACAGCCATCCGGGCGAGAAGGGCAATATTCGAGACTACGCGAATGTGTCTCAACTCGTTTGCCTCTCCAATCTGGAAAATCTAAATGCCCTTTTCATCCAGGAAAAGACGCCGCAGGCAGAGCGGCTCCGCAAGTTGAACCAGGTCGCAATCCAGCAGATGAGGCTTCTGACGAACGACACAGGAATCAAGCGCCTTGAAGCGGGGGACAAATAATGGCGCTCCATCCCAACTTCCCCGAATCTCCTTACGCTATCCTCGATCCGGCCATTCGCTGGTTTCCGGCGGATGAGGCACTGTGGGAGTCCAGTTCTGAAAAGCTGATGCCGCCTTTGGTGCCGGAACTGCGCAAGCAGGTGAAGGCTTGGCGGGACAGCGGCTATGCGGGGGCGACCGACACCAGCAAGAGCCTGCTCAACTACTGGTTCAACACGCCGCACCTGCTGCCCCAGGCTTATCTCCCCTCGTCCTTTGGGAGTGGGGCTGGGGGTGAGGGCCTGGCCGAATTCCAGTATTACTTCGCGCAACGCGAGGGGCAGGAAGACCTGGACGTGCCGCTCAAGATGCAGCGGTTGCGGCAGTGGTGCGAGGACATTAACCGGGTGTATCTGGATGTGATGTACGATTTTGTTTACGTGGATGAAGAGGGCTTTGAGAAATACAAACCCGCGTCATTCCGGCAGTTGCTTGATGGTTTCAAGGAATACAAATAAACGCATCTTACCGAGGTATTTCAAATGGAAATTTTTGGTGGGTTCATGGTGATGATGGGGGTGCTCTGTTTTCTCCTTACGGTGCTATGGTTCATTCTTCCCTTCGTGATATTCGCCATGAAGGGAAAGCTGGACCGGGCCTACGAACTGCTTGAGGCTATCGACCTCCGCCTGGCCGCCATTGAGAAAGAGGCGCGTGAAGCCTGCTCTACGCCAACAAACGCTAGCGTTGCGCCGGCTGCGCCTGATACCCCACTGTCGCCAGTACCTCCGTCATCTGTAGGGGGGTGACGCGCCGCTCGTCGTACCGTACCGTTGCCATATCCTTCTTTAAATTCACCTTTGCCTCTAAGACTCCGTCCATTTTGCTCAGCGCCTTTTCCACTGCCTCCGCGCAGGAACTACAGACCATGCCGCGCACCATAAGCGTAATCTCCTTGAGATGGGGCTTCGAGGCGGCGACAGCCACATTCCCGGCCCAAAAAACAAGCGCCAGAACCACCAGGATTACTATACGGGTCATTGTTTCCTCCTTTGCCTTGTCCGAACGGCGGTTGGGCCATCCGGCATCTCGTCATAGCCCATTTTTTTATTCATGTTGCTACAGAAACAGGCAACCACATCCGGGTCAAACTGGCTGTCGGCACCTCGTTTCAACTCCTTCATTGACTCTACCACGGAAAGCCCCTTCTTGTAGGGCCGATCCGACACCATGGCGTCAAAAGCGTCAGCCACCGCGATGATGCGCGCTTCCAGCGGGATATTGTGGCCAGCAATACCCTTGGGGTAGCCTGCGCCATCGTAGCGCTCGTGGTGATAAAGTATCCCCGGAAGGACATCGGTGAGCTGCCCGATAGGAGCGAGGATGGCGACACCCTTCTCCGGGTGTAGTCTGAATGGAGGGAATTCGTCGTCTTCGAGTTGTTCCGGCTTATCCAACAGCGCCTCGATGATGCCGATCTTGCCGATGTCGTGAAGCAGGGCGCCCAGCCGCACCCGCTCGATATCAGACTCCGTAAGCCCCATTTCACGCGCAATGCCGACGGCCACGTGCATTACCCGCTCGGAATGTCCCTTGGTCCATGGGGACTTGGCGTCAATGGCATTCGACAGGCTGGCGACGGTGCTGATGAAGAGGGTTCGCATATCCTCATACAGGCGGGCATTCTCCAGCGCCATTTCCAGCGAGTCGTCAAATAGGCGCATATGGCTGACCACTAGTGCGGCATGGCTGACCATGTCCCGGATCATGGCGATTTCCTGCTCGGAGAACGGCGGCTGCCGACGAGCCCGCGTGACGAACATCGCCCCCATAATCTGGGTACGCACCACCATCGGCACCGCCAGAAGAGTGAAATTTCCGAGCAGCCTGCGAAATCGTGGGGTCAGGAGTTCCGATGTGGCGCAATCGGTTATCTGCAGGTGCTGCTTGCGGCGCAACATCTTTTTCAGGAGCAATATTTTATCCGGGGCCAGCGGCATTTCCCGGAACAAGTGGCGGTAGCGCGCAGGCAGGCCGAAACTGTGGGCCGGGGTGAAGTTGCGTTGTTCCCGGTCGAAGAAGTAGACCGCTATCCAGCTGCTGCTGACGGTTTTCTTCAGCAGCCGGGAGAGGTCTTTAACCACTTCATTAACGTCGGCCAGGCTCTCAAGCTTAGCGGTTCTCTGCATGATGTTGTTCAATGTATCGGTCATGCCGCCTCCCTGGGAGCCTGTCGGCCTTAGGAAATTAAATCCGGTAGGCTCCTGGAGATGATTACAGTCATATTGCCATATTGCTTGCCAAACTTAGGTTTTTTTATTATAAATGACGGGCTCGTAAAAAGCCATTGTTGCGTTAGGCTGGGGGCCGGTAGCCTGATTTTCCCGGATTAAATACTGATAAAGTGATGAGAGAAGGAGCATATAGATGGGGCTGCTGGATGGGAAGAAAGCCGCTATTTTCGGGGTGGCGAACGACAAAAGTATTGCCTGGGCGATAGCTGAAAAATTCAAGCAGGAAGGGGCCGACCTCTGCCTGACATATGCGGGGGATGCCCTGGTAAAACGTGTAATCCCTCTGGCCAAGGGCATTGGCGCCTCTCTGGTGCTTCCCTGTGACGTGCAAAAAGACGCAGACATTAAGATGGTGTTCTCCAAAATTGGGAAGGCGTGGGGGGGGCTGGACATTCTGGTCCACTCTGTCGCCTTTGCCAACAAGGACGAACTTAAGGGGTCGTTCCTTACCACAACTCGCGAAGGGTTCGCCATGGCCATGGACGTAAGCACCTATTCTCTCATAGGCTTGGTCAAGGAGGCAATGCCGCTCATGGAAAAACGGCAGTCGAGCGTGCTCACCCTTTCCTACTACGGCGGACAGAAGGTGTTCCCGAATTACAATATGATGGGTGTAGCCAAGGCCGCCCTTGAATCCAGCGTCCGCTATCTGGCCGAAGCTACAGGGCCGCAAGGGGTCCGGGTAAACGCCATCTCCGCAGGGCCACTGAAGACACTTGCTTCTGCGGGAGTGGGAGGGTTCAACCATATTGCCGGCCATGTGGCGGGAAAGGCCCCGCTTCGCCGCAACATTACTCTGGAGGAGGTGGCCAACGCCGCTCTCTACCTCTGCAGCCCCCTTGCGTCGGGGGTGACCGGCGAAATTCATTTCGTCGACAGCGGCTACAACATCATCGGGTTGTAACAAACGAGACTCAAAAGAAAGGGCATAATATAAAACAACCACATGGCAACCTTACCGGTTTGAAACCGAGCCAGATCAAGGGGCTTGAACGGCTTTACCGCCGCCGCATCTCCTCCGGCGAGGTGATAACTCTGGAACTTGCACGGGAGCTGGCCGACCTGTCACTGGAAATGCGCCGCCAGGTCGGGATACTGGTCAACCGGTTAGGTGATATTGAGTATGTAATAATAGGTAATGAGCGCGGAATTCTCATCCCGGAGATTTCCGATTATCCCCTGGGTCGGCGCATGCTCCGGGGCCTCAGGCTCATACACACCCATCTAAGGGAAGAACCCCTCTCCGATGATGACTTGACCGACCTGGCCATGCTTCGCCTTGATCTGCTGGTGGCACTCCAGCTATCCCCAAACGATACCCGGATGAATATCCAGATTGCCTCCCTGTCGCCTCCCTCAGAAGGGAAAACCCCCTGCCATGTTGAACCTGCTCAACCCTTCGGCCGTTTCCAGATGGATTTCAGCGCCTTTGTGTCAACGCTGGAAGGATCGCTGGAAAAAGCGGCCAAGGGTTCTCAGTCGGTAAGAGGGAGCGAAGAGAGGGGAATGCTCATTTCGGTGACACAAAGGCCCAGGGAAGAAGCGGAAGACGACATAGACGAGTTGAAGGAGTTGGCCCGCACCGCCGGGGTTGAGGTGCTCGATACCGTAATCCAGCGCCCCCGCCAGTTCAACCCGCGCTACCTCATGGGAGAGGGGAAAATCCGCGATGTGGTGATACGCGCCCTCCAACTTGGAGCAACCCTCTTGATATTCGACCAGGAGTTGACCCCAACGCAGATCCGCTCTATATCTGAATTGACGGAATTGAAGGTTATCGACCGAAGCCAGCTTATTCTTGATATCTTCGCCCGCCGCGCAAAGAGTCTGGACGGCAAGGTGCAAGTGGAGCTCGCACAGTTGAAATACTTGCTGCCGCGCCTTACCGGACGCGGAGTTCAGATGTCGCGCCTCATGGGGGGAATCGGCGGACGCGGTCCCGGCGAAACCAAGCTGGAGGTGGACCGGCGGCGAATCCGCGACCGGATCGCCAAACTGGAACGGGAACTCGGTGAACTCTCCCACGGTCGCTACCAGCGCCGCCAAAAGCGAGTAAGGGCAGGCCTTCCCATTGTTTCCATAGTGGGCTACACAAATGTCGGCAAGTCCACCCTGTTGAACGCTTTAACAAGAAGCAAGGTATTCACCGAGAACTTGCTGTTCGCCACCCTTGACACCTCCACCCGACGGCTCCGGTTTCCCCGTGAGAGGGAGGTAATCATCACCGACACGGTCGGATTCATACGCTCCCTGCCCGCATCCCTCATGGGGGCGTTCAAGGCCACCCTTGAGGAGTTGCAGGATGCCGACCTGCTACTTCATCTGGTGGATTGCGCCAACCCCCGCTTCGAGGAGCAAATGTCGCAAGTGGACCAGATACTTGCCGAGATCGGTCTTGCCGACAAGCCGCGGCTTCTGGTATTCAACAAGGCCGACCGCCTTCCCGGGCTGAAAAGCGCTTCCCCACTGGCGTTCTTGAAGGCCCGCCAACTCGCCCGACGCCATAACGCAATTTTCGTATCGGCCCTTGACCCGGCCAGCCTGGAACCTCTGCTCTCCGAGATGGAGCAGCGCTTCTGGGCTGCCGACACTCCGTCGCACTAGGAGCCTGTCGGATATTGGCATGGGGGGAGAGTAGCAGATCGGCATTTAGTCAACAAATAGAATGTCCCGGCAGTCCCCGTTAATGACGCTTGACTAAGTTAACGCATGTCTGTACATTTAGAAGTACGGTTAAGGAGGTTGTTATGATACACACATTATCTATTATGGAAGCACGAAAACAGCTTACTTCACTGCCTGAAACGCTTATGCATGATGGGCAGATTGAAGTTCTGGAAATCACTCGCCGGGGCAAGCCGGTTTTGGCTGTGATGCCTTGGGAATTGTACGAAGCACTCTCGGAGACTCTGGAAGTGATGGGAGATAAAGAACTGATGGCGCAATTGCACCAAAGCGTACTGGAGATGGATTCCGGCGACCTAATCTCCTGGCAGGATGCCAAACAGGAACTTGGCCTGTGAAGTGGCAGATTCTGCTGACACCAACAGCATTGAAGCTGTTGTCGGAGATTTCTGACCGACGTATCCGGGAGAAAATCGGAGCGGTTATTGATCGCTTGGCAGAAGAACCGGGAAAACAGGGTAAGGCGCTACTCAGAGATTTATCAGGGTTTCGCAGTATAAGGGCTGTTGGGCAGCGGTATCGCATTATTTATAGGATTAGAAACGACGAGATCGTTGTCGTCATTGTCTCTGTTGGTATTCGCCGTGACGGGGCTAAAGATGATATCTATAATCTAGCGAAGAAACTTTTCAAATTGGGATTGTTGGGTGAGTGAATACAGCCTCAGGATAAACATTCCATTCGGGTAGATCACCGGTTCACGCGCGTGTGCGCGTGAACCGGTCAACAACGAGGGAAGACACTTGGGTGAAGACACTTGGGGACAGACACTTGGGGGACAGACACTTGGGCAGACACTTGGGCAGACACTTGGGGGCAGACACTTGGGGAGACACTTGGGGGCAGACACTTGGGGAGACACTTGGGGACGTTGGTTCATAGAGTGCTTTCAGTTTGACAATACAGAGAGTTTGCGATAAAATTCAGACATGCCACGTCAAGCACGATTAGACATCCCCGGCGCCCTGCACCACATCATGGTCCGTGGGATCGACAAGACGAACATCTTCCGAGACGA
>JBAQKZ010000137.1:0-2915 GCA_049301475.1 Geobacteraceae bacterium
TATCAGCAGTGCAGGCGGCGGCTGCCGCGCTGGGCGCGCCGCTCATGCATGACTTTGCGGTCATCTCCCTGTCCGACCTCCTGACATCCTGGCCCGCTATTGAGCGGCGTCTGGCGGCGGCCGCAACGACCGATTTTGTCATAGCTCTCTACAACCCCCGGAGCAAGGGACGGGTCCGGCAGATCGAGACGGCCCGGTCGATTTTTCTGGCGGCCCGCAGAGCAGACACCCCTGTCGGCATTGTCCGCAACGCCTGCCGGGAAGGGGAAGAGCGGGTAGTCACGACCCTGGGGAAGATGCTTGACCATCCCATAGATATGTTTTCCATCGTCATAATCGGCAACGCCGCTACCTTTGTGGATGGAGAGGGGCGGATGGTTACGCCTCGTGGCTATAAAACTGTTGCCATCAATAAAGAGGCAGGGCCGGATAAAACCTCGAATCTGTTTACTTTATCCAACTCTCCGGTTGGCGATCCGCGCTCCCTGATGTTTTGCGGGACGGGATCAGACGTGGGTAAATCGGTGTTGACCGCCGGTTTTTGCCGCATCCTGAAGAACCGTGGGGTGGCCGTGGCGCCGTTCAAGTCACAGAACATGGCCCTGAACTCGGACGTTACCCCCGAGGGGGGGGAGATTGGGCGCGCCCAAGCTGTCCAGGCGGCGGCCTGCGGCATTCCCTCACATGTGGACATGAATCCCGTGCTATTAAAGCCGAACTCCGACACCGGCAGCCAGGTGATCCTGCAAGGGCGGGTCGTCGGCAACATGAATGTGCGGGAGTATAACCTCTATAAGCCGGAAGCGTTTGTCAAGATACAGGAGAGTTATGCCCGGCTCCGCGCCCGGTTTGATTTTATCGTCATCGAGGGGGCGGGGAGCATCGCCGAGATCAACCTCAAGGCCCACGATATCGCAAACCTGAGAGTGGCGGAGATGGCGGACTGCCCCGTGATTCTTGTTGCAGACATAGACCGGGGGGGGGTGTTCGCCCAGATCGTGGGCACACTGGAGCTTTTGGAGCCGACGGAGCGGGCACGGATAAGCGGGGTAATCATCAACAAGTTCCGTGGCGATCCATCGCTCCTCAAACCGGGTATCGACTTCGTGGAGCAGCGGACAGGCGTGCCAGTGCTCGGAGTGGTGCCGTACTTCAACAGTTTCCGCATCCCGGACGAGGACAGCGTGGCATTGGCGAAACGGGGGACGAAAAGCGGAAACCGGGATATCGGCAAGATTCATATCGGGGTTGTAAGACTGCCGAAGATTTCCAACTACACCGACTTTGACGCACTCGAAGGGGAGCCTGGCGTCAAGCTTCATTACGTGCAAGGACCGGGGCAGCTTGCGGGGCTGGATATGTTAATCCTGCCTGGCAGTAAATCGACCATCGCCGATCTTTACTTCCTAATAGAGCAAAACATCTATGAGGCCATCCGGGCCTTCACCGGCCCTGTCATCGGGATATGCGGCGGCTACCAGATGCTCGGCAGGCGGGTGCTTGATCCGGAGGGGGTGGAGTCGTCAATCAGGGAGGCGAAGGGACTAGGCCTGCTTGATGTGGAGACGGTCATGCTCCCTGCCAAGGAGACCCATCAGGTGCGGGCCTCCCTTCAGAACGCCGGTATGCGGGTCGCGCCCGGCTGTAACGGTGAATTGACCGGCTACGAGATACATATGGGTAGCACCACACTGGGGAGTGCGGCACAACCGTTTGTCCGGCTCTTAAGCCGGTCGGGGACGAGCGTGGATATTGCGGATGGTGCGGTTGCACCCGACGGACGGGTATTCGGCACATATATGCATGGGATATTCGATAACCAGTCATTCAGGACTGCCCTGTTAAATCGTATCCGGCGCGAAAAGGGGATGGCTGAGCGTTCAGCGACCGAGGCGGGGTCCGACCCCTTCGACCAGCTTGCGGAGCACCTGGAGCAGCACCTGGATATGGCAAAGCTGTTCGCCATCTGCGGGGTTAATTGAACGCCCGTCTTTGCACATGGGGATTCAGGGTGATTTGGCAACGGCGGCATAAATCCCCCCCCGCCCCCCTTTGCGAAAGGGGGGAGTGCCTTTCCGCCCGGCATCGGGAGCTCGTTGCCATCCCGTCCAGGTTTATCCAATGACTATCGATCCGTTGATACTTCTTGCCGCCGTTCTCCTCGATCTCCTCCTTGGCGACCCCCGTTGGCTTCCGCATCCGGTTGTGGCCATAGGGAGGCTCATTTCGCTTCTGGAGGGTTGGCTGCGACGGATATTAAGGCATGAACGGCTTGCCGGTGCGCTGTTGCTGGCGCTGACGGTCGGCATAACATGCCTGGTCGGCTTTTTACTCCTGAAGGGGGCATATGCGATAAGTCCATATGCGGGATTTGCCGTTGCCGTCTTTTTCGCGTACAGTTGTCTGGCGGCCCGCTCTCTCCATGCCGAATCATTGGCGGTTGCCACCGCACTGGAATCGGGGGACCTGAATGAGGCCCGACGCAGGCTGTCGTTCATAGTCGGCCGGGACACCGCCGAACTGGATGAGACGGAGGTATGGCGGGCGGTGGTGGAAACAGTGGCGGAGAATACCTCCGACGGGGTGATCGCGCCGCTTTTCTACCTGATGCTTGGCGGACCGCTTCTTGCGCTTGCTTACAAGGCTGTCAACACCCTTGATTCAATGGTAGGCTACAAGAATGAGAGGTATATCCGTTTCGGCTGGGCCTCTGCCCGCTGTGATGACTTGATGAACTGGCTACCGGCGCGGTTGACCGGGCTCCTTATGGCGCTGTCCGCGCCGCTCGCAGGGCTTTCGGCTGTTGGCTCGTGGCGGATCATGCGCCGTGACGGCTGTCTCTTATACACATCTCCGAGCCGGATCGACGGCGACCGGATCTACGGGCGCGGGACGTGCGATGCGAAGGGCATTCT
>JBAQKZ010000138.1:0-32515 GCA_049301475.1 Geobacteraceae bacterium
TAATTCAGCGGGTGGGAATCCCGCCCCGGAAGGCAGGCCAACCACCGGGTAGCGAGTCCTTGGAGGCTGTATGGTAACATCCAGCTTTAAGCGTAGGACAGCGAGCAGATAGGCCGTAAGCCGCAAGATGGGACTAGTGGGACTAGGGGGACGTTGTTAAGTTGTCAACTAACCCAGGAAGGCTAAGGGGACGTTCCTTTCTATTTGACTAAAATTGCATTAACTCATATAGAAAGGAACGTCCCCCATAGATTCCCTTAACTCATATAGAAAGGAACGTCCCCCATAGATTCCCCTATTTGACTAAAATTGCATTAACTCATATAGAAAGGAACGTCCCCCATAGATTCCCCAGCTAAGCGGCGCGCTCAAAGCGGACTTCCACCTTAAGCCCCAGAAGAGCCGCAGCGTGAAGCACAGCGCGGATGTGGCTTTGATGTTTGGGATCGAGCAGCCTGCGGACAATCTTCTCGTCTACGCCAAGACGGGCGGCAAGCTCGGTCCGAGAAAGCCCGGCTTCAAGCATGGCGTTGTTCAAGGCTGCTTTTGCGGCAAGGAGCGGATCAATAGAAATAAAGGCATCACCATCCATATAAGTGGGTTCCGGTACGCGCTCACGGCGCACAAGGAAGCCCGCTACGGCTTCGGCAAGACAATCTTCGGCTTCGGCAAGGGCTTCTTTCAGTGTCTTTGCGTCGGTGGCCGCGCCGGGGAGATCGGGAAATTTAAGAAGATAAAAGCCATCTTCGTCACTTGTGATGGTACAGGAATAGCGATAGGTGCTCATAGTAAATTCTCCTTCGTTAGGCCCAACTCAGCAAGCATTGAGGACAGAAGACCGGGGCCGATTTCTTTCTTGCGGTCTTTAACAATAGTGAATTTGTCACCGAGGTAAAGGGTTGCATGGCTCCCCTTGCCACGAGAAGAGTCCAAGGTGCATGAAAGGTTCTTCCTTTTCGCAGCCGCCTTGATCCTTTTGACAAATTCTGCACCTTCATAAAAGAAATTATCGGACAAAAATGTCCGTCTGCCAACCATAATAAATCAAGAGGATTTAACGAGTCCATCGAGTTCAGATATCAGCCCACCCAGGAAGTCATATCCCTTCTGCCAGAAATCCGGTGCGGTCAGGTCAATCCCTGCTGGGCGCAGAGTCTCCGCTGGCGACTGAGAGCCGCCGCTTGCGAGGATTGCTTCGTAGGCGGGGAGGAAGGCTGCGCCTTCGTGGAGGTAGTTCTCGTAGAGTGAGAGGACGAGGAGTTCCGCGAATGTGTAGGAATAGCAATAGAAGCGGGCATGGATGAAGTGTGAAATGTAGCTCCACCCCCAGCGGTATGGGGGGATCATCTCCACTGCGTCGCCGTAGAGTTTGGCGTTCTCCTCCCACCATAGATCACAAATCCGGTCGGTGGTGAGAAGCCCCGCCTTGCGCTCCAGGTGGAGCCGCTCTTCAAAACGGGTGAGAACATTCTGTCGGAAGGTTGTGGCGATGATGTCCTCGATCTTTGCGCAGAGAAGGGCGATTTTCACGCCGGGGTCGGTTTCATGGGCCAGCAGGTGGCGCGTCAGGAGCATTTCGCCGAATACCGAAGCGGTTTCGGCCAGGGGGAGCGGCGCATGATAGTTCAACATGCTCTGTTTCTGCGCAAGCACGAAGTGCAGACCGTGTCCAAGCTCGTGAGCCAGGGTCGCCACGTCGCGCAGATTGCCGGTGAAATTCAGGAGCAGGTAGGGAGGGATATGCGGCGTCATTCCCATGCAGTAAGCGCCGCCTCCCTTGCCGGGGCGTGGGAGGACATCTATTCGGCGATCATCGAAAAACGCCTTGATGATGGGGGCGTAAGCGGGGTTAAAGTCGCGATATGCAGCCAGCACGAGTTCTTTTGCCTCACTGAATTCGTAGCTGCGGCTGGTTTCCACTACCGGCGCGTAGATGTCGCTGTTCTTAAGCCTCGGCAGATTGAGGAGCCGGGCCTTTATTCGGAAGTAGTCGCGGGCCAGGGGGTAGTTGGCCTCCGAGACCTGCATCAACCGCTCCACCACTGATGCCTCGATCTCGTTTCCCATATTGGTTGGTTCCATGGGGCTCTTGTACCCGCGCAGTTCCAGCTCCTGTCCGTGATCCAGCGTGGCGTTGTTGAATACCGAGGAAAAGACCAGACCATGATTGGCATGGTGCTCCAGAAAGGTGGCGAAGGCCCGTTCCCGCAACTCCCGGTCCGGGTGGTGGAGGAGTCCCAGAAGCTCCTCTCCGGTGAATTCCCGCATCTCACCATCCATCTCAAGCCGATAACTAATCGAGGCGGAAAGCTCGTCGAACAGCCGGGTGAATGCATCAACGCCGGTCAGGTTCTTCAGTTTGAGCAGCCGCTCCTCCTGCTCCGGGAGTGTGTGGGGCTTGAATTTGCGGACAAGCTCCAGGCGGTGGCGGTAGCCGGCAAGCCGGGGATCGGCTGTCAACCGGGCGAAGGCGTCGTCGGGAATCGCCATGATCTCCAGGTCGAAGAATAGTAGCTCTCGCCCCATCAGGTTGCCGAACTCCGCGGCCTTTTGCGACAGCCGTTTGTTCACGTCGTCCCTGCTGTCACCCGAGAAGAGAAGTTGAGCGTATATCTGCGGTTTGACAATTAGCTCCTGTAGCGATTCGTAGCTGGTCAAGGCGATCAGCAGTCCGGCTGAGTCAAGACCTGCCACCTTGCCGAGATAGGCTTCCCGGAAGGCTTTGGTCTGTTCCCCGGCGCTCTCCAGGTCGCGCTCCAGTTCCGCCGATGCCGGTCCAGGGTAGAGCCGACTTGTGTCCCATAGCAGGTTGGTGTTTTCGTGTTCCATGGTTTTTCTCCCGTAAAGAATAAGAGTGAAGATAAAACCTTTCCCTGCCGGTGTCAATGCAAAGTCTGTGTCAATAAGGGTCTTTACAATGCGGATTACCTCATGTTAGTATTAGCTTTTTTCGGCGGTGGATGTTCCCGTTCAAGTCTCTGGAAAAGGAGTTTGTAATGTCAGGACATAATAAATGGAGTTCCATTAAACACAAAAAAGGCGCCGTTGACGCCAAGCGCGGAAAGATATTTACCAAGCTGATCAAGGAAATCACCGTGGCCGCCAAGCTGGGAGGGGGAGACCCGGATGGTAATCCTCGCCTGCGCACTGCGGTTGACAAGGCCAAGGCGGAAAACATGCCCAAGGAGAACATCGAGCGGGCAATCAAGAAGGGGACCGGCGAACTGGAGGGGGTCACATATGAGGAAATCACCTACGAAGGATACGGCCCTGGCGGGGCTGCGGTTCTTGTGGAGGTAATGACCGACAACCGCAACCGCTCCGTGTCCGACGTGCGCAGCATCTTTACCAAATGCAACGGCAATATGGGGGAAACCGGTTGTGTATCCTGGATGTTCGACAAGAAGGGACTGATCGTTTTCTCCAATCAGACCGATTTCGAAAAACTGTTCGAGGCGGCGCTGGAGTCCGGGGCCGAGGATGTTACGGATGAAGGTGAGCAGTACGAGGTATTGACCGACCTAGGCTCCTTCAATCAGGTGTTGGCGGCATTGGTGAAGGGTGGATTCAAGCATGAGTCCGCCGAGGTGACCATGATCCCGCAGACAATGCTCCAGCTTGAAGGAAAGCAGGCCGAGAGCATGATCAGGCTGATGGAGCGCCTGGAAGACAATGACGACGTGCAGAACGTCTACGCCAATTTCGACATTTCTTCGGAAGATATGGAACGGATGATGTAATACCTGAATCCGTGACGCTTTCATGGCTTCACTCGTCACGGATTCAGTTAATAGAAAAACCCAGGTATTCATGAAAATTCTCGGCATAGACCCAGGCTCACGGATCACCGGTTACGGCGTCATCGCAAAAGAAGGGAACCGCCTGGTTCACATAGACAACGGCGCCATATTTACGGACGCCCACAAGGATTTCCCCACTCGCCTGCAGCGCATATATCGCGACCTGACAGAGGTCATTGAACGCTACCGGCCGGATGCAATGGCCGTGGAAAACATTTTTTTCGCCACCAACGTGCAGAGCGCCCTGAAACTTGGCCAGGCGCGGGGAGCGGCCATTGTGGCGGGGGTCAACGCCGGGCTGCCGGTCTTTGAGTATACCGCGTTGCAGGTCAAGCAGGCGGTTGTCGGGCACGGCCGGGCGGCCAAGGAACAGGTCCAAAAGATGATAAAGGCGCTTCTAAACCTGTCGGAGGTGGCACAGGAAGACGCTTCCGACGCCCTCGCAGTGGCTGTATGTCATATCCACTCGATTGACCTGAAGGTGAAGATTCAGGCGAGTTGCAAGGGGTAATACCAATTTCAAATCAAAGATGCAGTCAAGGCGGCGAGGATTGAGGCGACGAAGGCATACAGCCAGTATGTTGAGGAGCCAAAGACGAGCCAACGAAGAGGGCGCTTTGATCTGGAATTGGAATAAGCCTCCACCATTCACGCTTTACAAATCCACCATTGCGGACTTTAAATGATAGCGCTATTGACCGGTCGGATTGCCCACAAGTCTCCAGAATTCATCATACTCGATGTAAACGGTGTCGGCTATCAGGTGCAGATACCCTTTTCCACCTACTATGAGCTTCCCGATGAGGGCAAAACGGTTTCACTCAGCATATACACCCATGTCAGGGAAGACGCCATAACCCTATTCGGATTCCGCACCTCGGTTGAAAAACAGTTTTTCAAGCTTCTCATATCCGTTTCCGGCATCGGCCCGAAGATGGCGAAAGACATACTTTCCAATATTCAGCCGAACGAATTGGCATACGCTATAGTCCACGGCGACCTGACGCGGCTTGCGACCATTCCGGGCATCGGCAAAAAAACCGCGGAGCGCATGGTTCTGGAGCTGAAGGACAAGGCGCTGAAAATAGATATCGGCGCTCCTTCCAAGGGAGATGACTACACTTCCGTTTCGTCCGCGATAACGGACGATGTCGCCTCCGCCCTTGTAAACCTCGGTTACAAGGAGGCGCTGGTGCAAAAGGCGCTGGGCGGTATGATTATCGGCGCGGAGGATACGGTAGAGGGAATACTTAAGCAGGCCTTGAAAAAACTTATGAAATGATAACCACATATGAACCCTAATATTGCCCCTGAAACGACCGACGATGACCTGCTGATCGAGTCCTCCCTTCGTCCGCGCACCTTTGCCGACTATGTGGGACAGGAGAAGGCGAAGGGGAATCTGCGGCTTTTCATCGATGCGGCCAGGGGAAGGGGTGAAGCGTTGGATCACGTGCTTCTCTACGGCCCGCCAGGTCTAGGGAAGACCACGCTTTCAAACATCATCGCCGCCGAGATGGGGGTCAGCATCAAATCCACCTCCGGGCCGGTTATCGAGCGGGCCGGGGACCTTGCCGCCATCCTGACCAATCTGGAACCCAACGACGTATTGTTTATAGACGAAATTCACCGTCTCCCACGTGTGGTGGAGGAAATCCTCTACCCGGCCATGGAAGATTTCCAGCTCGATATCATAATCGGCCAGGGTCCTTCCGCCCGCACCGTCAAGCTGGACCTGCCACGCTTCACCCTTGTGGGGGCGACCACTCGTGCAGGCCTCCTTTCTTCGCCGCTCAGGGACCGTTTCGGCGTCATCTCCCGCCTTGAATTCTACACCGACAGCGAACTGTCCACCATCGTAACACGTTCCGCCTCCATCCTTGGGATACGGATCGATCCGGTCGGCTCCAAGGTTCTGGCAGGCCGCAGCAGGGGCACCCCCCGCATCGCCAACCGGCTGCTGCGAAGGGTCCGCGACTTTGCCCAGGTGAGGGCTGACGGAGTCATCACTCAAGGGGTGGTTAAAGACGCACTGACGCTTTTGGAGATAGACGAGATGGGGTTTGATCATCTGGACAGGCTGATACTTCTGACCATAATGGACAAGTTCGGTGGCGGTCCGGTAGGGCTGGACACCCTTGCAACAGCCATCTGCGAGGAAAGCGACACCATAGAGGATGTTTGTGAGCCATTTCTCATTCAGCAGGGGTTCATCAACCGTACCCCTCGGGGCCGGGTCGCCACAAGGTCGGCATACGAGTACTTCGGACGTGCGGTGCCGGAGTCGCCCCAGGGAAGGCTTTTTTAGCCACGACAATAAGAGTTATCATGCAACTGGTCTTCGATTTTCCCGTCATTCCCCGTTATGACTTCGATAACTTCATTGTCTGCGCAGGGAACTCCACTGCCTGTCACTTTGCCCGACTGCTCACCGCTGGCGGCGGCGCCGACAATCTGTTATACCTTTACGGCCCGCCAGGGTCCGGCAAAACCCATCTTCTGATGGCCATAGGCGCCACTGTCTGCCGTGGGGTCGGCCTCTCAACCATTCCCTGTATTTCCTGCAAGGATATCAACGAAATATACGGCGGCGTTTACAGATATGAAGAGGGGCCCCGGCTTGCCGACCAGCTCCGGGAGGCCCCGGCGCTGCTTATGGACGACATTCACAAAATCCCCGATCATGCCGGGATCAGGGTGGAATTCTGGCAACTCTTTAACGATTTTTTCCGGACCGGTCGTCCGATCATCATAACCGGCCTGTTTCCACCGAGGGAGTTGCAGAACCTGGACGAGCACCTCATCTCCAGGCTGCTCTGGGGCCTGGTGGCGCGTATGGATATATCCGACGACGACTCACGTAGGCTGATCCTCAAAAAGCTTGCCGACGACAGGCAGCTTTTTCTCCCTGCCGATGTGATCAACTACCTGCTCCTTCACACACGACGCGACATCCCCTCGCTGATAGAGGCGCTGGAGAGGGTCGAGCGTTTCGCCCTCTCCACCAAACGAAAACTCTCCGTACGGCTGGCGAGGGAGGTGTTGGCGCGGTAATTGGTGCCACAATATGAAAAAAGTGCCAGGCAGTCGCAAAACGTGACTGTTATTTTTTCTTTTCTTCCTTTTTGATCTTTTTTTCAGCCTTTTTTTCTTTCGGGGTTTTGGCTGGTTCCTTTTTGGAGGTTTTCTTGCTATCCTGACCTTTGCTCATGAGGTTGTCTCCTTATCATTGAGATTACGCTGCGTACTCATCCCTGAAACATTCTGACCTATATAATACCATTTTATCTTCTGAATGGACAATTAAAGGTGTCGCCCGATAGGTTCATGTGGGATCAAATATGCTGTTTGAATAATTTTCTCAGGCTATGTCATGGGTACCAGATCAAAAAGAAGCGATCGTTGTCATCAATGCCGAATGCAGCCCCGCCTCTGCATCTGCAGCGCCACTCCCCACCACGACCTTGCCACCCGGCTCATTCTAGTGATGCACCACCGCGAGTGGACCAAGCCGACCGCTACCGGGCCTCTGGCCCTCGCGGTGCTCGCCAACAGCGAGCTTCGTATTCAGGGATACCGGGAGGAGCTGCTCGATTTTCGCGATCTCGACACGGCAGAGCGCCGGACACTGCTCCTTTATCCGGGTGAGGGGGCGCCGGTCCTGAGCCGGGCCTTCCTGACCGGGGATCCCCGGCCCATCAATCTCGTCGTCGTGGATGGCACCTGGCGCCAGGCATCTCGCATGGGCAGGCGGCTTCCGGGGCTTGAGCATGCCGCAATGGTGCGACTTCCCGAGGGGGAGAAAACGGTCTGGGGGGTACGTAGAGAATGCCGTCCTGAAGGGCTGGCGACATTCGAGGCGATCGCCCGTGCACTCGGCATCATCGAATCGCTCGAGGTGCAGGAAAGCATGGAGCAACTTTTCAATCTGATGGTGGCAAGGACCCTTCAGGCCCGGGGGTGAAGAAGAAGTCCGCCCGGCAACTCTGCGAAATATTTCCAAACTCCAGAGGACGTACGCAATACGTCTACAACTACAACAATTATGGTATTTTGGTAAATGCTGCGTCCATAAAAACGAGTAGTTCCTATTCCCCCAAATAGGTGTAGGACTGTATGGTCTTATCCAGAAGCTCCAGAAAGTGGCTGCTCACTTCAATGGAAATTTTTCTCGACGCAACCCCCTTCTCAAGATTGTCACGCACGTTCTTCAATATCTCGTTGCCGTCATACTGCACGTATTTAAGGCTTTGCCAGGTGGCGTCGCCATTTATGACGGTATCGATTTTGTAATTGGTCTTTTTATTGAACGTAATATGTACCGCGTTCGTATCGCCGAACAGATTGTGCAGGTCGCCCAGTATTTCCTGGTATGCGCCTATCAGAAAAAATCCGATGTAATAATCCTCGTCTGTCCGTATCTTATGCATCGGGAGGAATTTGGTCCTGCCGTTCTCGCCGACGAAACTGGTGATAGCGCCGTCCGAGTCGCAGGTGATATCCGCTATGGAAGCGATCACGTCCGGTTTTTGATGAAGCCTCTGTATGGGGACGATGGGAAACAGTTGGTCTATCGCCCATGAGTCGGGAATCGACTGAAACAGCGAGAAATTGGCAAAATAGGTCTGGCGCAGACTAAGCTGAAAATTCTGCAGCTCTTCGGGAATCGGCTTTATCCTCTCGACAATGCTGTTTATCTTGCGGATTATCTTGGAACATACCCATTCCGCCAGGGCGCGCTCGTTCAGAGTCAGATAGCCTAGATTGAACAGGCTGACCGCCTCCTGTATGAGCTGAATCGTGTCGTGGTAATCCTCGCGAAGCGAATGCCGGTCAATGCTTTTATAGATATCGACAAGTTTTTTGACCGTGGTTGACAAATTATCGGACTCCGTCAGGATTGATTCGAAATTCGGCATCAGGTTCTGTGTGTCGGTATTCAGTATATTGGTTATCAGCACGGAATAGTGCGCAACAGTCGCCCGGCCCGATTCGGATATGATGTTCGGGCAGTCAATGCCTGCGTCGTCGCAGATATTCTTTATCTGGTATATGACGTCATTGGCGTACTCCTCGATGGAATAATTCACGCTGGAAAAATAGCTTGATTTTGATCCGTCATAATCAACGCCCAACCCGCCGCCAATATCAAGATATTCGAGATTGACCCCCAGTTTTTTCATTTCAACATAAATGCGGGTCCCTTCGATAAGCGCGTTTTTGATCTTGTCGATCTTGGTAATCTGGCTGCCGATATGGAAATGAAGCAACCTCACGCTTTCAATGAGCCCGTGTTTTTTCAGCATGTCGATGGCGGCTATTATCTCGGAAATCCGCAGGCCGAATTTCGCGTCTTCGCCACCCGAAGTCGCCCATTTGCCGGTCCCCTTTGACGAGAGTTTAACCCGGATTCCAAGCTTGGGGACAATGCCGGTTTTCCGCGACAGCTCTATTATCTTTTCCAGCTCGAACAGCTTTTCAACCACGATGGTTATGTCATAGCCGACCTTGACGGCGTATAAAACCGTTTCGATGAATTCGGTATCCTTATAGCCATTGCAGATGATCGGCAGGGCCGTGCCGGTTGATATTGAAATAGCCGCGACAAGCTCCGGCTTGGAGCCGACTTCAAGGCCAATTCCGTATTTCTTCCCGAAACTGGCGATCGCCTCGACAACCTGGCGCTGCTGGTTCACCTTTATGGGATAAAATGTCTGGTATTTCGCCGGGTAGCCGTTTTCGTGTATTGCACTCCTGAAGGCGCGGCTTATGCTTGCTATCCGCCCTTCGAGAATATTCATGAACCTGAGCAGGATGGGGGGGTTGATTTTACGTTTGATCAGGTCATCGACCAGCGATTTTAATTCTATGGAATGTTTTGAATTGGGCGAAGGATGAACACAGATATTCCCCTTTTTATTGATGGAGAATAGATCGCCACCCCAATTATCAACGTTGTAAATTTTTGCGGAATCTTTAATTGACCAGCGTTCCATTATGCTCTCCTCGGTATATTGTCAAATTTCCACGTTTTCCAAAGGGTAATAAACGTCACGACAGACGGTCCCGGAAATCCTTGTAGCCAAAACTCCGCACCACCCTGAGTTCCCCGCTCTTCGGCTCGAAGGCGCAGATGGCCGGATGCCGGATGCCGTTGAAGGTCGTGGTCTTGACCATGGTGTAGTGGGCCATGTCGAGAAACGCCAGCCGGTCGCCCGGCGAAAGCGTGCGCTCGAAAGACCAATCGCCGATGATGTCTCCCGCAAGGCACGAAGGGCCGCCGAGCCGGTAGGAATGCGCCTTTTCACCCGGATCGAAGCCGCCGTGGATTTCCGGACGGTAGGGCATTTCCAGCACATCCGGCATGTGGCAGACCGCGGAAACGTCCAGAATGACGGTCTCCATACAATTATCCACCACGTCCAGCGCCTCGGAGACCAGGATGCCGACCCCGAGCGCGACCGCCTCGCCCGGCTCCAGGTAGACTTCTAGGTTGTATTTATCCTTGAAGCGCTTGATGAGCGCAACCAGCCCGTCCATATCGTACCCCTCGCGGGTGATGTGGTGTCCCCCCCCAAGGTTTAGCCACTTCATCCGAGGCAGGAATTCGCCGAATTTCTCCTCGAAGACGCGGGCCGTCCGCTCCAGCGGCTCAAAGAGCTGCTCACAGAGCGTATGAAAGTGAAGCCCCTCGACCCCTTCCAGCGAACGACCTTCGAACTCGGAGCGCCGGATGCCGAGGCGCGAGCAGGGTGCGCAGGGGTCATAGATCGCGGTATGACCTTCCGAGTGCTCAGGATTTACCCTTAAGCCCACCGATACTCGCCCACGCGCCTTTTCCCATAGCGGGCGAAACCGCTCCAGTTGCCCGAAGGAATTGAAGACCAGATGGTCGGATGTGTCAAGTAAATCCAGCACGTCGCTTTCACTGAACGCAGCGGCGAAGCTGTGCACCTCGCGCCCGAACTCCTCCCGCCCCAGACGCGCCTCCCACGGAGAGCTGGCGCAAACGCCATGCAGCGTCTCCCGGATGAGCGAAAAAAGGCTCCACATGGAGAACGCCTTAAGCGCGAGGAGTATCTTCGCTCCGCTCCGCTTTTGCACCTCGTCCAGAATGGCGAGATTATGGCGCAGCCGTCCCAGGTCCACCACGTAGGCGGGGGATGGAGCGAGTTTCAGGATTTTTTCAATGTCAATTCCGGCCAAAGTCTGAAGCCCTTTTTAAAGACTAAAAGCATTAACCCCTGAGGAACAGAAAGGAAAAAGAAAGCCACCTAAGCAGCTGTGACAATCTTTCCAACAGTCCGGCGTTCTCCAGGGTCTTCACGTCGCTGAAGACATTCTTCACTTTACCTCGAAATCTCTACTCATATCATACCTCCGTTCTTGCGCGCCAGCCTGACAGTTTCATAGAAATCGTCGCCACAATCATATCCCGCACCGACGAATCTCTTTTCATCAGTTCCTCATCCCGCCTGCCCCCCATATAACTCCGCAATATTGCGCAAGTTTAATACACCTTATTATCCTTGATGTCAACGGGAAAGGCCGCCACTGATAAAGAAAAAGCCCTTATTTCTAAGGGCCTTTTGTACTGCTCCGGACTGTGCCGGAGGCTTAATTGGTGGCGGTGCAGGGACTTGAACCCCGGACATCACGGATATGAGCCGTGTGCTCTAACCAGCTGAGCTACGCCGCCAAATCTATTCTAATACCAATTCCATATCAAGGCGCTAAGGCAGGATGAAATTCCAGTATTCCAGGAACTTCCTGACGTTCGAATCGTAATTCCTAACCGATCTATACAATATTGTCAAGAACAAATGAGGTTGCCAGCTAATAATCTTTCCACTGCCGCCGTCACCTCTTGCGGCATAATTTCGGCCATGCAGCGGGCATTGAAGCGGCACCTTGGGGTGTTGCCGAATATTGTGCAAGGAGAGCAGGAGAGCTGTCTATTGATGACGATGTGCCGCACCCCTTGTGGCGCCCATTTTACGGCTATGCCCGGCCCGAACAGAGAGACGGTCGGGGTGCCTAGCCCTACACCGATATGAAGAATACCGGAATCGCCGCCGACCAGCATTGCCCCCCTGTCAATGACAGCGGTGGTTTCAGCCAGCGAGGTTTTCCCCGCCAGGTTAATGCCGGTGGTCCCGGCGACGATCATGTCGCCGGACGCCGCATCCTGTGGCCCCCCTACCACCACCACGGGAAGCCCCTTGGCATGAAGCGCTCTGGCCACACTTCCAAATTTTTCGGCATCCCACCGCCGCTCCGGTATGCTGGCGCCAGGGAAAAGCGTCACGAACCTTCTACCGGCAAGTGGGAGCAATAATTCTTCAGCCTTGCGTCTGGCTGCCTCGGGAACGACCAGATATGGGGTAATCTCAGCCTCTCTCCTATGGATGCCAAGGGGAAGAAGGAGCCTGAAGAAACTATCCGCCTCATACTCACACTGGGAATAGGGAACCGCATGGGTAAAGAGCTTCAGCCGGTCGTTCGTCGCATAGCCTATCATCACCGGCGCGCGGGTCAGTCGCGTCACAATGGCCGAAAGGCGATGCCACTGTTCGGTGTCGATGACGACGTCATAAGAGCCGCGCGCTGCGGCAAAAAGCTCCCGTGGACGGTCATAGAGGAAAACCCGGCTTACCGCCGGGACAAGGTCGAACAGCGCATGGTTTCGTTTTTCCGCAAGGATGGTTATATCGGCATTTGGATAGGTCTCTTTGACGGCAAGAATGGCCGGGATCAAAAGCGCTGCGTCACCGATGCCGCCGGGTCGGATGATGAGCAGACGCCGCAGGGGTGGAAGCGGCTGTATGCGGGCGGGCGGCAGGCAGGCAGTTACAATGCCGCCCGCTGCCCTGTCGATCAGCTTGAGCAGCCTTACCTTCATGGGGATGAAACCCTCACCCTGTTGATGGCCGACTCATTTCCCACGCCTTGATTCCTCTCTACTACGAATATCCGGCTGTATTAAAGTTTTCCATTTAAGGAAAACAGACGTTCTGCTCCCTTGCCGCCTTGGTCTCGTCGAGGCGCGAAACCGGCATGGTGACAGGCGCCCTTTGAAGCGCTTCGGGATCCTTTTCCGCCAGCTCCGCCGCATCCTTCATCACGGCTATAAAGGCGTCGAGTGTCGCCTTGCTCTCGGTTTCGGTAGGCTCGATCATGATCGCCTCCTTGACTATGAGAGGGAAATAGACGGTGGGAGGGTGGTATCCCCGGTCAATCAGATATTTGGCGATATCGATGGCGCGTATTCCCTGTTTGAGCTGTCTGCTGGCCGAAAAGACGCACTCGTGCATGCAGGTCGTGTCGTAGGGGAGGTCGTAATGGCTTTTCAACCGGCTCATGACGTAGTTGGCGTTCAGCACCGCCTGTTCGCTTACCTCTATCAGTCCATCCCTGCCGAGCATTGTGATGTAGGCGTAAGCCTTGACCATTACCCCGAAATTGCCGAAGAAGCTGGCGGTGCGACCGATGCTCGAAGGATTGTCTGCATCCACACCCCATCTGCCGTCATCTTGTTTGACTATCCTGGGAGTGGGGAGGAAGGGAATTAGCGCCTTCTTTACCCCGACCGGGCCGGAACCTGGTCCGCCGCCGCCGTGCGGGGTTCCGAAGGTCTTGTGGAGGTTCAGGTGGATGACATCGAACCCGACGTCCCCCGGCCGCACCTTCCCCATGATGGCATTCAGGTTGGCGCCGTCATAGTATACTAGGGCCGAGTGCGCATGGGCAATGTCGCATATCTCCTTTATGTGCGGATTGAATAGCCCAAGGGTGTTGGGGCAGGTCATCATCACCGCCGCAATCTCGTTGTTCATGGCCGCCCGGAAGGCATCCAGGTCCATGTCGCCGTATGGGGCAGTCGGAATTGTGACGATTTCGTACCCAGCCATAGCGGCGCTGGCAGGGTTTGTGCCGTGGGAGGAATCGGGAACTATCACATATTTTTTTTTGTTGGCTTTGGCCTTGTGGTAGGCCGCAATAATCATTATGCCTGCCATCTCTCCTTGGGCGCCGGCCATAGGCTGGGTGGTCACCTCGTCCATGCCGGTGATCTCCGCCAGACTCTCCGCCAGATCGAAGAGCATGGCGAGTGCGCCCTGGGCAAGGCTCTCTCCACCCGGCAAAAGCGCCGTCATTGGATGAAGGGGGGCGAAAAGGGTGGCCACGTTTTCCAGCGCCTTGGCGTTGTACTTCATTGTGCAGGAGCCGAGCGGATAGAAGTTGGTGTCCACTGAAAAGTTGCGCCGCGAGAGGTTGGTGAAGTGGCGCACCAGGTCGAGCTCGCTCACTTCGGGGAGCCCGGCAGCCTCTTTGCGCAGGAGGTTATGGGGCAATTCGGCGGCCCGTGGGGTGTCGCAGGCGGGAAGCCGTGCCCCGCGCCTGCCATTGACAGATTTTTCATAGATTAATTCCATATATGGCGGTACTCCAAGTCCCTAAAAATATTCTATGGTCAATGTTTCTTCCAGTTTTCTAGCCAGCCTGTCGATTTCACCCTTTGACCGTTTTTCTGTGATGGTCACCACCAGGCAGTTTTCCATGCCGCGATAGTATGCGCCGAGCGGCACACCGGCGGCAATGTCCGAGGCGAGGAGCCGTTCCACTACCATGTCTGCCGATTTCGGCAGCGCCAGGGTAAACTCGTTGAAGATCGGCGCGATGTTGAGCACCGACACCCCCTTTATGGCGCTGAGCGCTTCCTTTGCGTAATGGGCCTTGTCGTAATTGAGGCGGGCAAGTTCCCGGAACCCCTCTTTGCCCAGGGATGAGAGAAAAATCAGGCCGCGCAGCGCACAAAGGCTCTGGTTGCTACAGATATTGGAGGTCGCCTTGTGCCGCTTTATATGCTGTTCTCGCGCCTGCAGGGTGAGAACAAAACCGCGCCGCCCTTCCCTGTCAATGGTTTGGCCAACGATCCGGCCCGGCATGTTGCGTATATGCTTACTGGCGGCGGCGATGAAGCCGAAGGAAGGGCCGCCGAAGCTGAGGGGATTCCCCAGGCTCTGCCCGTCGCCGACAACGATATCGGCCCCCATCTCGCCGGGGCTTTTCACCAGCCCGAGACTGACCGGATAAACCGAGGCCACAAGGAGCGCTCCACGGTCGTGGGCCAGTTCCGCCAGGCCGGAAAGGTCGTCTATACTGCCGAAGAAGTTGGGATTCTGAACTATGACCGCCGCTGTCCTGTCGTCCAGAGCCGCGGTCAGAGCCTGTAGGTTGGCATCGACGCCATTTGGGGGACTCTCTACGATTTCGATATCCAGATTCGCCAGATATGTCCGGACGATCCGGCGTGCAAAGGGATTTACAGAGCCGTCCATCACCAGACGCGCACGGTTTGTAATCCTGAGCGCCATCATTGCCGCTTCCGCCAGGGCAGAGCCGCCGTCGTAGAGGGAAGCGTTGGATACATCCATACCGGTCAACCGGCAGATTGAGGTCTGGTATTCAAATAATGCCTGAAGGGTCCCCTGCGAACACTCCGGCTGGTAGGGGGTATAGGCGGTGTAGAACTCGGCGCGACCGGACAGATGGTCCACCACCGCCGGGATCAGGTGGTCATAACATCCTCCGCCGATGAAATTGGTTATCCCCTGTGCGTTTTCCCACGCCAATTCCTGCATCCGCTGAAGCATCTCGAATTCCGACACCCCATACGGCAGATCGAATGATTGCGCCCTCAACGCGGCAGGAATCGGGCTGAATAGCTCCTCAACGCTTGCCACTCCAATGGCGGCGAGCATTTCCCGTATCTCCTCCTGAGTATTCGGGCAGTAATCGGCGCGACTCATTCCAGCCCCCGCAGATATTCCTCGTACTCTTTCGTTGTCATAAGGTTCGATAACTCCGTGGCGTCGCTCATTTCCAGGCAGACCATCCAGGCTGCCTCCTCAGGACTCTCGTTGACGATCTCCGGGGTGTCGTTCAGCGCTTCGTTCACCTTTGTCACCTTGCCCGACACCGGCGCATATATGTCGCTTGCCGCCTTGACAGACTCAATTGCGCAAAGCTGATCGAACTGCCTGACCGTCTTCCCCGCCTGGGGAAGTTCCACGAAGGTCACATCCCCCAACTGATGCGCCGCATACCCGCTGATGCCGCAGGCGGCGACCCCGTCTTTTACTTTTACCCACTCGTGATCCTTGGTATAGTAGGTTTCCGACATGCTCACTCTCCCGTTGGAAACGCGGCTTTTCCGCAATCTCTGTGTTGATCTTCGGGAGTGCTTCGTGCGACGTAGCGCTGCTACGTCTCCTCGCAATCCCTTGATCGCCTTGACCTTGCGAAAAATCCACGTTTCTTTGATGTTGTTAATATGAAATCAATTGAACAGATAGAAAATATTTCGTGGTTCTCTCCGTGCCTCTGTGGAGGTTTCAGGAACGGAGGGAACCAGCACGGTAGAATGGAAGTTCAACCACCGTTGCCTCCATGCTTACCCGCTCGTGCCTTATGGTGAGGGGCGCGCCTAGTACGGCCATATCCGGCCTGACGAAACCCATGCCGATGCCGGAGCCTAGCATGGGGGAGAAGACCCCGCTCGTGACGCTGCCGACCACTTCCCCCTCGAAGCATATCTCGTAGTGGTGGCGTGGTGCGCGGCGCGAGCTCACTTCAAAGGCCACCTTGCGTCGCTTGATCCCTTCCGCGCGCTGTTTCAGGAGCGCCTCTTTCCCGACAAAAGCCTTGTCGAAATTGACAAACGCCTCCAGCCCCGCCTCCAGAGGAGTGGTCGCCTCGTCTATGTCGCTGCCGTAGAGGCTGTACCCTACTTCCAGCCGGAGGAGGTCCCGGGCGCCGAGACCGGCCGGTTTCACCCGCTCGTCCCGGAGCAGGAGCGCCCAGAGTTCCATCACCCTATCGGCAGGAAGGAGAATCTCGTACCCCAGTTCTCCGGTGTAGCCGGTGCGGCTGACAATGGCATCCGCACCGAGGATGGTGGTTTTGATGAACTTGAAGTAGGGAATACTGTCGATCTCGGGTACGATCTTTTCCGCCAGCAGTTGGCGGGAGAGTGGCCCCTGTATGTCGAGTTTGCCGGTTACTGGGGAGATGTCGGAAAATGTTGCGCTGCCTTTAAGTCGGCTCAGGATGACGCTGAAGTCGTTGGCGATGGTGGCTGCGTTTACAACAATGAGCGCCTCGTCCTCGGCCGGGCGAAAAACAATGAGGTCGTCAATAATCCCCCCTCGCTCATTCAGAAGGAAGCCGTAACGGGAGCGCCCGACAGGGATACTCTTGACGGAGAAGGTGAAAACATCTTCCAGTCCGCCGGTCTCGATGTTTCCCTTGTAGAGGAACTCTCCCATATGGCAGATATCGAAAATGGCGGCCTTTCCCCTGCACCATCGGTGCTCGGCCAGTATCCCTTCGTACTGTATCGGCATGTTCCAGCCGCCGAATGGGGCCATAAGCGCCTTGAGTTTCAGGTGTTCCTGCAAGAGCGGGGTATTCTTGAGCGCTTCCATGATTTCTCCGGGTTTGGGGCATTATACGAGACATTAATCTAAATGATTTACCATGATTTGTAAACGATTCCGGGCGGCAGATCACAACTTGCCGACCTTCATAGTCAGACCAAGTTGCAATCAAACGATTACGTTGTCTTCGTAGGGGGCTCCGCCTACGGAGCCCCCTCTTCGCCGCTGAGTCACTCATTTTAATTTTAACTCGGCATAAGATATTCTTCACGGAGGTATTACGGGATTGCTTTTATAGTCCTAATGCGTTATTTTGGACCAGTTTGTCTATAAACCACTCGCAAGGAACTAGTACACCTATGACCAGAACCAGCAACCTGAAAATCAGGAGCATCACCCCCATTATCGCACCGGCGGAACTGCGCCAAGTGTTTCCCATCTCAGAACATGGAAGCGAGTTTGTTATCGCCTGCCGCGACCAGATCAAGAATATCCTCCACCGCAAGGACCCACGCCTCATGGTGGTGGTGGGCCCCTGTTCCATCCACGACCCGAAGGCCGCCCTTGATTACGCGGAGCGCCTGTCAAGGCTGTCCCGTGAGGTGGCCGACCAGTTGTTCATCATTATGCGGGTTTACTTCGAGAAGCCTCGCACCACCATCGGCTGGAAGGGAATCATCAATGACCCGGACATGGACGGGACCCACCTGATTTCCAAGGGACTCGGCATTGCGCGCAGGCTCCTCTGCAAGATGACTGAACTCAAGCTGCCGGTGGCCACGGAAATGCTCGATCCTATAACCCCTGAATATCTGGCGGACCTTCTCTCCTGGGGGGCTATCGGCGCCCGTACCACCGAGTCCCAGACCCACAGGGAACTGGCCAGCGGCCTCTCATTTCCGATAGGCTTCAAGAACGGTACCGACGGAAATTTGCAGATTGCCATAGATGCCATGATCTCCGCTCAGCATCCACACTCATTCCTCGGAATAAACCGCGAGGGGCGCGCCTCCATCATACAGACAACCGGCAACGCTGATGTTCAAATAGTGCTGCGTGGCGGCTCCAAGAAGCCCAACTACTACCCGGAGGAGATCGGAAAGACCGAGGAAATGCTGACGAAGAACAGCCTTCCCCCGACCATCATGGTGGACTGTAGCCACGGCAACTCGGAAAAGAACCATGAAAAGCAACCGCAGGTGCTGGAGAATGTCATCAGCCAGATCGTGGGCGGCAACAGCTCCATTTCCGGGGTGATGATCGAGAGCTTCTTGGAGGGTGGCAACCAGCCAACCCCCAAGGACCTATCCCGGTTAAAATACGGCATATCCATCACGGACAAGTGCATAGACTGGCAGACTACCGAACGGATACTGTGGGAGGCCCACGGCAGGCTCAAGGCCTGCGGCGGCCGACGGCTGAAGTAAACGGTGACTTTCCCGTTACTTTACAACCTTCATTGACTTGATCACCACCGGCGTTTCCGGCACGTTCTGGAAGACCGCATTCAACTGCTTCTGGGGGGTTTTCACGATCTTGTCGATCACGTCCATACCTTCGATTACCCTGCCGAAAACCGCATAGCCGAAACCGTCGGGACGTGGGCGGTTAAGTCCGTCGTTATTGACCACATTTATGAAAAACTGGGATGTGGCGCTGTTCGGGTCGCCGGTTCTTGCCATCGCAAGGGTCCAGCGGTCATTTTTAAGGCCGTTGTCGGCCTCGTTTTTTATCGGCGCTTTAGTGGCCTTTGGCTTCAAGTCGGCTGTCATGCCTCCCCCCTGTACCATGAAGCCGGGGATCACCCGGTGGAAGATGGTGCCGCTATAATAGCCGCTGTTCACATAGTCGAGGAAATTCCTGACAGAGACCGGCGCCGATTTCTGGAACAGTTCCAGCTTGACGTTTCCGAGGCTGGTCTCCATCAGGACAACAGGGTTTTCCCCGGCTGGGGGATCGGTCGCCATGACAGTGGTGGCTGTCAAACACAGGGTAATGATGAGTAGAATTCTTTTTAGCATTTGCTCCTCCGTTGTAAAGGAATTTTGTCACTGTTTATAGGCCAAAACAGGGCACAGGTCAACTGCTATTCCCCGCCTTCTCCGATCCTTACGAGCTTACCGCACCGACCGGGATGACCTTCAGCATGCCGGGAAGGGGGGGGCACCTCCACCTTTGAAAAGGTGCGGGAAACCTTCGGCAGGTGAAAAATTCCTTTCCATCCCGGACAATTTATGGTACCTCCTGAACCTGGCTTTATCTTATCCTTCGCCGTACCACCCGCCAGATAGTCTATATACAACGTCATATCAAATCTGACTTAGTTATTTAAATTGACGTCGTGAACAAAAAAAATATGAGAAAGTACGCAGCAGAACATCAACTATGGCCAAGGTAATCTGCATCGCCAATCAAAAGGGTGGGGTGGGAAAGACCACTACGTCGGTCAATCTTGCCGCCTCGCTTGCTGTCGCGGAGCGTCGCACCCTTCTTGTCGACATGGACCCGCAGGGGAACGCCGGGAGCGGTGTGGGGATCGAAAAGGAGCGGCTTGCGGCAAGCGTTTACGACGCACTGGTAAACGATGCGGACCCCGTTGGCATTGTTGTGCCGACCGGTGTGCCGCACCTGGACATTCTTCCTTCCACCGATGACCTGACCGGCGCCGAGTTGGAACTTGTCGCCGCGCCACGTCGTGAGCAGCGGCTACGAGGTGTTGTGACGGCCCTTACCGGTCGCTACGATTACATCATTATAGACTGTCCCCCCTCTCTCGGGCTTTTGACAGTGAATGCCATGGTGGCTGCCGATACGGTGCTAATCCCGCTCCAATGCGAATTTTACGCTATGGAGGGGCTTTCCAAAATTCTCAGAACTATCAGGCTGATCAAGAAGGGGCTGAATCCGGGCCTCGCCATCGAAGGAATTTTGCTCACTATGTTCGATTCCCGCATTAATCTTTCCCGCCAGGTCAGCGCAGATATCCGCAACCACTTTCCCAGTGAGACCTTACGCACCGTTATCCCCCGCAACGTCAGGCTGTCCGAGGCGCCAAGCTTCGGCAAACCGATCATTCTGTACGACATAACCTCGCGTGGAGCCGTCAGTTTTATGGAACTGGCCAAGGAGATTATCGATAGAGAGGGCCATCATGATTAAGAAGACCGGCCTCGGAAAAGGGATGGGGGCGCTGCTGGCGGTGGTTGAAGATGAGCGGAGCAGCTATTTCCTCTGCCCCATAGAGAAGATAAGGCCGCACAGGAACCAGCCACGTAAGACTTTTTCCGACGCGAAACTGGAAGAGCTCGCCGCTTCCATCCGCGAAAAGGGAATTATCCAGCCGCTGGTGGTGCGAAAGAAGTCGGACCATTATGAGCTGATTGCCGGCGAAAGGCGGTGGCGGGCGGCCCAGAAGGCGGGGGTTCGGGAGGTGCCGGTGGTCATCCAGGACGTGTCGGACGACACGGCCCTGGAGATGGCCCTCATCGAAAACATTCAGCGCGAGGACCTCAATGCCGTAGAGGAGGCCGAGGCATACCACTCTCTCCTGGACAAGTTCGATATTTCACAGGAGGAGCTTGCAAAACGGGTTGGTAAGGAACGTTCCACAGTGACCAACGCGCTCCGCCTTCTCCGGCTGCCGCCGGAGATCAAGCGCGACATCGTCGATGAACGCCTCACCATGGGACATGCGCGGGCGCTATTGGCACTGGATGAGCCGGAGCAGATGAGGCGGGTGCGTGAGGAGATCGTAAGGGATCATCTCACGGTTCGGGCTACGGAGGGACTCGTAAAGCGGCTGAAGGAGAACCGCACCCCCCCGGCCAAGGCCCAACCTAACCCGCACCTGACTGATCTGACCGACCGGCTGAAGCGCCACTTCAAGGCCAAAATCACCATTCGACAAGCAGGCAAGGGTGGCAAGATCGAGATCGCATACCATAATCAGGAAGAGTTGAGCCGCATTATTGATATTATAGATATTTAGTTTCAATCAAACGTTCTGCCGATGTTGGCTTCCTTGTCTGCCCTTCGATATACTGACCATCTCCACCTGCGCCTTATTCCTGCCGCCTTCTTATCTTTTTGCTTTGATTGTAACTCTGTATAAAACTTTGGCTGGCAAAGAAAGATTCTGTCGGCAAAAATCACGCTTTTTCAGTGTCACTCTTTTTAAGTTGACTTTATTTTATCCGCTGACTATGATGAACGCGAGTAATAACTCATATTTTATCCCAACTGTTTTTTTGCGGCATTTTGGGTCAAAGATGTGTTTTATAGGGCTTATAAAGGCTAGAGGGAATATACGGTGGTATGTGCAGTTAATTCGGGAGAAGGGTATCGTTGCCAAAGTCAAAAAAAGTTAGGGGAGTGTTTATGACAAACGAAGCTTACATCTATGACGCAATTAGAACACCGCGTGGTAAGGGTAAAAAAGATGGGGCACTTCACGAGGTAAAACCTATTACCTTGTTGAGCAATCTGTTAAACAGCCTGAAAACGCGCAACAACTTGGACACGAGCCAAGTGGACGACATCGTAATGGGGTGCGTAACACCTGTCGGTGATCAGGGGGGGAATATCGCCAAGACGGCAGCACTGGCGGCCGGTTGGGATGAAGTTGTGGCCGGATTCCAGCTCAACCGTTTTTGCGCCTCAGGGCTGGAAGCGGTCAACCTTGCTGCAATGAAAATCCGTTCCGGATGGGAAGATCTAGTCGTCGCCGGTGGGGTCGAGTCAATGTCGAGAATTGGTATGGGCTCCGACGGTGGGCCTTGGGCATTGGATCCGGAAACCAGCATAAAATCAGGGTTTGTAATGCAGGGTGTTAGTGCGGATCTGGTGGCCACTTTGTCAGGTTTTTCCCGCGAAGACGTCGACACATTTGCTTTGAATTCCCATAAAAAAGCGGCAGCGGCGGTAAAATCCGGCCATTTTGCTAAATCTCTGGTTTCCGTAAAGGACCGTAACGGCCTGACCATTCTGGATCATGATGAATTGATCCGGAGCGATGTTTCTATGGAAAATATGGCTAAACTGAAGCCATCCTTCGAATTCCCCGGATCATTGGGATTCGATGCGGTGGCCCTTGGCAAGTATCCTCATCTGGATTTCATTAACCATATCCATACCCCCGCTAACTCTTCAGGGATTGTGGATGGGGCTGCAGCGGTTCTAATCGGCAGCGCAGCAAAGGGTAAGACATTGGGTCTGACCCCTAGAGGACGTATCGTCGCCACTGCCGTGACCAGTACCGAGCCGACTATCATGCTGATCGGCCCTGCTCCCGCAACGCGCAAAGTTCTGGCCAAGGCCGGAATGAAGGCTTCCGACATAGATCTGGTAGAAATAAATGAAGCGTTTGCCTCCGTGGTCATGAGATTCCAGCAAGAAATGGATATACCTTTCGAAAAAATCAACGTTAATGGAGGAGCCATAGCCATGGGACATCCCCTTGGCGCCACCGGAGCTATGATTGTGGGAATTGTCCTTGATGAGTTGGAGCGCCGTAATCTCCGTTATGGTCTCTGTACCCTTTGTGTCGGTGGGGGAATGGGAATCGCAACGATAATTGAGCGGGTCTGAGCTTCATAAAGTATTGGCGCTGAGAGCAGTTTGAAAAAATTAAAAAGAGAAGGGTGGAAACTTATGAGTGGATTTCTTTATGGAAAAGACAGTGACAATATAGTAACCGTTACCATGGATATGCCCGGTGAGACTGTAAATACAATGAATGCAGCTTTCCCAGGCTATATGGAAGAAACATTGGCTCGTCTGGAAAAAGAAAAGGACGAAATTACCGGAGTAATAATTACTTCAGCGAAGGAGAGCTTCTTTGCCGGTGGGGATCTGAAAAGCCTTCTTACCATTACGGAAGAAGACAAGCCCGTATTTTTCAACAAAATTAACCAGATGAAAAGCTATTTACGCCGCTTGGAGACACTGGGCAAACCGGTTGTAGCTGCGATTAATGGTGCTGCTTTGGGGGGAGGGTATGAGATATGCCTTGCTACCCACTATCGCATCGCCCAGAAAAATCCGAAAAGTGAAATCGGCATGCCAGAGGTCTCCCTGGGGCTCCTGCCTGGTGGAGGCGGCGTCGTGCGTATGGTCAGACTTTTCGGTCTGCAGAATGCTTTACCGTACTTGATGGAAGGGAAAAAACTCAAGCCGGAAAAAGCTCTGGAAGCCGGTTTAGTTCACGAACTGGCTGAAAATCGGGAAGACATGATGGCAAAAGCACGCGCATGGATTCTTGCCAATCCAGATGCTAAGCAGCCTTGGGACCAGGAAAAATATAAAATGCCCGGTGGCACCCCATCTAGCCCGGCAGTGGCACAGATGTTGGCCATTGCTCCGGCCATGCTTATCAAGAAGACCCGTGGGCTGATGCCGGCTCCCGAAGCCATCCTGTCTGCAGCAGTAGAAGGCGCCCAGGTGGACTTCGATACAGCAATGCGGATCGAAAGCCGCTACTTCACCAATCTGGTGGTAACACCTGTTGCCAAGAACCTGATCAACTTCTTCTTCCAGATGAACAAGGTGAATGCCGGCGACAGTCGCCCTAAAGGTATAGAAAAGTCCAAAGTCAAGAAGCTCGGCATTCTTGGCGCAGGCATGATGGGCGCTGGTCTTGCCTATGTGTCGGCCAAGGCCGGAATTGAGGTAGTGCTTAAGGACGTCAGCCTCGAAAACGCCGAAAAAGGGAAGAGCTACTCGACTCAGCTGCTCGACAAGCAAATTGCCAAAGGCCGTTCCACCCCTGAGAAGAAAGACGGCCTGTTGGCTTTGATCAAGCCCACTGCCGATGCAAATGACCTGGCAGGCTGTGACCTGATCATCGAAGCAGTATTTGAAGATAAAGACCTCAAAGCAAAAGTTACCCAGGAAGCCGAACCATTCCTGAACGAAGGAGGCGTATTTGCCTCTAACACCTCCACCTTGCCGATTACAGGCCTGGCCGAGGCATCCAAGAATCCTGAACTATTTATCGGTCTGCACTTTTTTTCACCGGTGGATAAAATGCCTCTGGTTGAGATCATCTGCGGTAAAAAAACCAACGAGAAGGCACTGGCCCTTTCCTTTGACTTTGTTCAGCAGATCAGGAAAACACCCATCGTCGTGAATGATTCTCTCGGCTTCTATACATCCAGAGTCTTCGGTTCATTTACCGATGAAGGTTGCGCGCTGCTTGAAGATGGCGTTAATCCGATCATGATCGATAACCTGAGCAAACTGGCCGGTATGCCGGTCGGGCCTTTGACAATCCTTGACGAAGTAAGTCAACAGTTGGTGGTGAAAGTCCGGAAGGCGAATAAAAAACTGCTGGAAGCTGAAGGGAAAAAATGTGAGGAAGTGGCTTCCGACCGTGTGGTTAAATTCGTCACCGAAGAAAACGGGCGGAACGGCAAGGCCTATGGTGGAGGGTTCTATGACTACCCTGCCGATGGTCGTAAAACTGTCTGGCCGGAGCTTACTAAGCATTTTTTCAAAGCGGACAACAAAATATCATTTGAGGATATTAAGGATCGGGTTATTTTCCGGCAGGTAATTGAGGCGGTCAAATGCCTTGAAGAAGGAGTTCTTCGCTCGGTACAGGAGTGCAACATCGGTTCAATTTTTGGCATCGGTTTTCCTCCACATACCGGTGGACAGTTACAGTTTATCAACACTTACGGGATCAATAAATTCATCGGGCGTGCAAACGAGCTTGCCGAGAAATATGGTGCCCGTTTCACGCCTCCTGCACTTCTTCTGGAAAAGGCTGAGAAGCGGGAAGATTTTATTTAGGAGAGGATTAAATTATGAAACGTAAGATTTTTGAGCAGGAGCACAATATTTTTCGTGAGTCTTTGCGCAGTTTTTTGCAGAATGAGGTCGTGCCAAATCAGGAGCAATGGGAGCTTGACGGTATAGTTTCCCGTGAAGCCTGGCGTAAGGCGGGAGAGAATGGTTTTCTCATTCCATTTGCCGATGAGAAATACGGCGGCGCCGGTTGTCGTGATTTCCGTTATGACCAGATTGTCTGTGAAGAGCTGGCAAATATTAATGAATCCGGCCTTATGTTAGGGCTACATTCTTCACTTTGCGCCCCCTATATCGATACCTTTGGCACCGAAGGACAGAAAGACCGCTGGATGCCTGATGCTGTCGCGGGGAAGAAGATTTTTGCCGTGGCGATGACCGAAGCACATGCCGGTTCGGACCTGGCCGGGATGAAAACCACTGCGGTTGACAAGGGAGACCACTGGTTGCTGAACGGTTCCAAGACCTTCATTTCCAACGGCCTTTTGAGTGATTTAATTATCGTTGCGGCCAATACCGATCCGAATAACAAGCACGGTATGTCACTGTTCGTGGTGGAAGCCGGTATGCCTGGCTTTGAGCGTGGCCTCAAACTGAAAAAAATGGGGATGCATTCCCAGGATACGGCGGAATTGTTTTTCAATGACGTCAAGTTGCCGAAAGATAATCTGCTTGGTGAACTCAATTGCGGTTTTTATCACCTGATGAAGATGCTTGCCAAAGAGCGGATGACCTGTGCATGTGGTGCAGTAGCCGGGGCACGAGCCGCCTATGAAACTACCAAGAAATACTGTCTGGAGCGGAAAGCCTTTGGCAAAGAGATAGCCAAATTCCAGAATACCCGGTTCAAACTGGCTGAAATGAAAACGCAAATTGATGTTGGACAGGCCTTTGTGGACTGTTGTGTAATGGATTTGAATGAAGGGACACTGCCTGATGATATTGCTGCCGAGGCAAAGCTATGGACCTCAGAAATGCTCGGTCGCGTGGTTGACGAATGTGTGCAATTACATGGCGGATGGGGATACATGGATGAATTCCCAATCAGTAGGATGTACACCAATGCCAGGATTTGTCGCATCTTTGCCGGGACATCGGAAATCATGAAGGAAATAATCGGCAGAGCTAACGGCCTAGCTTGAGGGGCATAAAAAAAGAGGAAGATGTCAGGATTTGGGGAGATATGCCACCCTTTCCCGACTCTTCCTCTTTTTTTTATTTAGGGACTCCGATTTTGCTGAAATGCTTTCAACTGTAGGGGCATCCCCTTGTGTGTGCCTGTCTTGTTGTGGCGATCCAGGGAAGGACACCCGCAAGAGGATGCCCCTAAAATGTAAGGACTTTATTATGATCACTAACGCGGAGAATAACCTTGCAGATACACATTCAGTGCTGCATCGACGTAATATTCCCACCCAGAAGCGTTCTACTGAAACGTACAATCTAATTCTCGACACTGCTGCAAATTTGCTTGGCGAAGTTGGGATCAATGGATTTAACACCAATCTTCTTGCAGAACACGCCGGCATTAGAATCGGAACTATTTATCGCTACTTCCCCAACAAGTTGGCCATACTTAGCGCACTTGTTGAGAGGTGGGCTAATCTGATGAGGGAAAAGCTGGTTTCCGTTGGTGATTTAGCTGACCCGACGAAGGACTGGCGCGAAATTATTTGTAACTTCATAGACATTTACAATTCTACTGCACAAGTTGTTCCGGGTTTTTTTGCAATCAGACGGGCCATGCAGGCCGCCCCTGAACTTAGGACAATTGAAAAGGATATGGTGCGGGATATTTCTCTGTACATAGCCTTAGCAGTTAAGAAAAGGGGCAGTGTTCTTTCCAAAGAGCGCATCATGACCCTGATAGAGATCGTGTTGATGGCAGGTGCTGCAGTTTTTGATCTGGCCCGGTTACGAGGTAGAAAGGACGTAACCATGAAGGCTGAAATCTTAGAAGAATTGAAGGTTATGACCATAAGCTATCTTTCAAATTATTTTGATTGATGGAAAGGCGCCAAATTTATGAGAAAGAGTGTTCTTTCGCAAACAGCCTCTGAGCATGGATGATTGTTGTATCGGTAATATGTTGAACTTTTTTTTGGGCGGGAAGATTTTATGGAAATGGTGCTGCCTCTTCAAATCGACAGTGTGAAGGGCTTTTTGGCCGATGAAGAAGGTGCGTCACTGTACAAATTTGCCTGTGAAACTGCTCCGTTGGGTCCTTGCCTGGAGATCGGCAGCTATTGCGGCAAGTCAACGGTCTACCTCGGCACTGCCTGTAAGCGTTACGGATCAATCCTCTATGCCCTTGATCACCACCGTGGTTCGGAGGAGCATCAACCAGGTGAGGAGTATCATGATCCGGATATCTACGATTCGTCCGCGGAACTCGTCGACAGTTTCCGGGAATTTCGCACTACTTTGCGCTTGGCCGGTCTCGAAGAAAACGTGGTGCCGATTGTCGCTTCATCGATCGTCGCTTCCAGCCGCTGGGGAACGCCGCTGGGGATGGTCTTTATCGACGGGGGCCATAGTCTGGTGGCCGCTCTTTGCGATTATCGCTGTTGGGCTGGCCATATCGTCTCCGGTGGCATCCTGGCTATCCATGACATCTTTCCCAATCCCGCAGATGGTGGTCAGGCTCCCCATACTATCTGGCAGTTGGCCAAGGCCTCGGGGCTGTTTCATGAGTTAATAATTATTAATACCCTTGGTATATTACGCCGTTATTAATGTAAGGATATACCTATGCAAGCAGCCGAAAACATAGCAGGAATGAATGACGTTGCTCCGATAAAACTGTCCGTTATCCATGTCAAAGGGAAGAAAACGCTACGCATCTGCCTGCTCGGTTACCGGAGTCACCCATATTGTGGAGGGCAGGGGATCTACATCAAGTACCTAAGTAAGGCGCTCGTCGAAACGGGTCATGCCGTGGATGTGATCTCAGGAGAGCCCTATCCGGAGCTTGATCCACGCGTCCGCCTGATCAAGATGCCGGGGCTGAATCTGTTTGAAGCTCCCAACCGTTTTACGGCTCTCCGGCTGCAAGATCTGAAGTCGTTTACCAATATGTTCGAATGGTTCAGCATGCTGACCGGCGGTTTCCCCGAACCCTATACTTTTGGCCGACGGGTCAGCAAATATTTAGGTAGTCATCTGCACCATTATGACTTGATCCATGACAATCAGAGCCTTAGTACCGGCCTTTTGAGTTTGCAGAAAAATGGGGTGCCAGTAGTGGCTACCATCCACCACCCTATTACCCGGGATATGGAAATTGCCTTGGCTGCAGCACCCAATTTAAAGCATCGGCTGTTGATCCGACGCTGGCACTCCTTTCTGCGGATGCAGAAGAAGGTTGTCCAGAAACTCAATCACCTGGTTACCGTCTCGGAGTGCTCGCGCCGTGATATCGCCCAGGCATTCGGTGTAACGGAGCAGAATATCAATCTGGTCTATAACGGTATCGATACCAAAGAATTTGCCCCAATGCCGGAGATCGTGCGGATGCCTTATCGGATCATGACTACGGCTTCGGCAGATCAGCCGCTGAAGGGGCTCAAATATCTACTGAAAGCCATTGCGGCCCTAATGCCCCGTTACCCTGATTTGAACCTGTTGGTGATCGGTAAGCCGAAGTCGGACGGTTATACCGAAAAGTTGATTAAACGCCTGAAGCTGGAGACTACGGTAACGTTTGTCTCCGGCATCAAGACGGAGCATATCGTCAGATATTATGCCGAGGCGACCATGGCGGTGGTGCCGTCACTCTATGAAGGGTTTGGTCTCCCTGCCGGAGAAGCGATGGCCTGCGCTGTTCCTGTTATCTCCACCGATGGTGGTGCCCTGTCTGAAGTGGTGGGGAATGCCGGCATACAGGTGCCGACCGGAGATACTAAAGCCCTGATACTGGCCATAACCGAACTTTTGGAGAGCCCGACTAAGCGTAGGCAACTGGGCGAAGCCGGACGTCAGCGCATTCTGGATAAATTTTGCTGGACAGTTGCCGCAAGACAGATGACGAACTATTATCACCGGGTACTGAATAATGCAGACCATTGATTTTAAACGTTTAGGCCTTTCTTCTGGCGATCGGCTGCTGGACCTGGGTTGTGGCGAAGGCCGTCACGCGCTATCCGCCTATCTGTACGAGGATGTGGCAGCGGTGGGGGTTGACCTCAGTCAGAAGGATATTCTGACTGCCAGGGGAAAATCCCGACCATTTCTGGCAACTGATAACCTGCTGAAGAGTCTCGATCTACAAGTGGCTGACGCCCTCAATCTGCCGTTCCCTGCCGCTAGTTTCGATAAGGTCATCTGCTCGGAGGTGCTGGAACATATCCCGGATTTTATAGCGGTTTTGCTGGAGATCAACCGGGTGTTAAAACCTAGTGGAGTTCTGTCGGTCAGTGTCCCCCGTTTTGGCCCAGAATGGGTCTGTTGGGCGCTGAGTGACGAATATCACGCCAACGAAGGTGGCCATCTTCGGATTTTCAAAGCTAAGGAATTGCGCCGCGCTATTGAGCAGATCGGGATGACCTATTTTGATCGACACTGGGCCCATGCACTCCATGCCCCCTTCTGGTGGTTACAGTGCCTGTTCTGGAAATCTCGGGAGACGTCGCGCCTCGTCAAGAGCTATCATGCCTTGCTTGTCTGGGATATGATGAAAAAACCTCGTCTAACCCGTTTTCTTGACCATCTTTTAAATCCGTTGATCGGCAAAAGTGTTGTCATGTATTTCAAGAAGGGGCCCAGGATTTGAAAAACCTTTTCCTTTCCAAGGGTATTTTCCCCGAAAAATATTTTCGCAAGACAGTCGATTATATACTGCATACCCAGCTGCCGGATGGTTCTATCCCCTGGTTCACCGGCGGGCACACCGACCCGTGGGATCATGTGGAGGCCACCATGGGGCTGAGCATTGGCGGCGAATATGGTGCAGCTGAAAAGGCCTATGCTTGGCTGCAGAACACCCAGCTATCGGACGGAAGCTGGTGGGCGGCTTACAAAGATGGACAGGTTGAGGAAGGGGGCCGTCGCGAAAGCAACTTTGTTGCCTACGTGGCGACCGGTGTCTGGCACCATTATCTGATTACCAGGGATTTGGAGTTTTTGCAACGTCTGTTTCCGGTGGTGACCAAGGCGATCGAGTTTGTCGTCAGTCTACAGACGAAAACTGGAGAGATTTACTGGGCCGTTGAGTCAGACGGTGAACCGAAACGGGATGCCCTGATAACCGGTTGCAGCTCGATCTACAAGGGTTTGGAGTGTGCCCTCAATATTGCTGCAACACTCGAGGCATACAAACCGCACTGGTACACGGCCCGTGAACGTCTTGGCCATACACTCAGATATCATCCGGAATGTTTCGACCGCACCTGGGAGAGTAAGACCCGCTATTCCATGGATTGGTTTTATCCGGTCTTGGCCGGTATTTTCCCGAAACCCGAGGCGTTGCAGCGGC
Organism: Geobacteraceae bacterium; assembly: GCA_049301475.1. Lineage (GTDB taxonomy): Bacteria > Desulfobacterota > Desulfuromonadia > Geobacterales > Geobacteraceae > JBAQKZ01. The sequence continues at coordinate 30,522 of JBAQKZ010000138.1, forward strand.
TAAAGAACAAGTGGGAGCTATTTGTCGAGGATGGGCTAGGTTGCCGATGCGTTTCTGACGAACCCTGGGTAACCATAGCGGAGTCTTGCGAGCTTACCATGGCTCTTCTGGCCGCCGGTGCCCATGCACCTGCCATGAGACTCTATAGCTGGCTGCATCAATTCCGTGGCGAGGACGGCTCTTACTGGACCGGTTATGTTTTACCTGACAAGGCTATCTGGCCCGAGGAAAAGACTACATGGACGGCGGGAGCAATACTATTGGCTGCGGATGCGCTCACCGAATATACACCGGCGGCGCGTCTCTTTACTGAAGTTGATCTTATCCATGACCCTAACTCCGTGATGTCACATACAGACAATTGCCTTATGCAGCGCATAAGGTGAATTCAATTCGCAAGTGCACCACGTGAGGTAAAAGCAGAACATAGAGTCCTGAATCCGTGACGATTGAATGGCGGAGCGAGCGTAATGCCGGGGTCAATCGTCGCCAGCGCGGTATCACACCAGCTTTGCCGGTGAACTTCGCAAATGTGGCCGCTATGTCCTGAAACGCCGGGACATAGGCATTTAAGCGAGAGAAGCCATGAAAGCGTCACGGATTCAGGAGAGTGTTATGGGGACAGTATTTAAAACATTGGGGAGTTTAAGGGACATGTAACAACTCTTGACATCCGTAACCATTCCTTTTTAGGCAGAACCCCGAAGAGCGAAAAAACCACAGATGGTACAAATACACTCTGTACAACAAAAAACATCTTTGATGTATTGATCGTTATTTCCGGGCGGCCTTGCCAGCCACCTGCATCCTGATCAGGGCGCGCTCGAGGGCGGCCTCGTACTTGCAGAAATCGCGATCCTCCGGGGTGAGGCGCTTGAGGGCTTCATCAGCGCGGCCTAGCGCCGCCCTGGCCCGCTCCAGGTCTATCTCGTCAGCTCTCTCCGCGGTTTCCACCAGCACCGTGACCTTGTCGTTCTCCACCTCGAAGTATCCCCAGTTCACGGCCAGCAGAAAAGTGTCTCCCCCTTTCTTGTAGGAGAGCTCACATATCTTGAGCGAGGTGAGGAACGGGGCATGGCCGGGGAGCACGCCAAATTCGCCCAGTGACCCGACGGCGGTGATTTCATCTACCTCTTCGGAGAGAACCTTGCGATAGGGGGTTATCAGATCAAGTTGCAGTTTGTCAGCCATATATCACCATCCTCTGAGGGGCCTTGCGCTTTTGCTGCCCGGCATGAATAAAACCTGGTTACGCCGCCATCAGCTTGGTGGCTTTCTCCAGGACTTCTTCGATAGTGCCGACCATATAGAAAGCCTGCTCCGGGATATCATCGTGCTTGCCTGCGACGATCTCCTGGAACCCCTTGATGGTATCCTTCAGTTCCACGTATTTGCCCGGCGAGCCGGTAAAGGACTCCGCAACGTGGAATGGCTGGGAGAGAAACCGCTGAATCTTGCGGGCGCGTGAAACGACCAGTTTGTCCTCTTCGGAAAGCTCGTCCATTCCGAGGATGGCGATGATGTCCTGAAGGTCTTTGTACTTCTGCAGAACGTACTGGACGGAACGTGCCACTGCGTAGTGTTCTTCACCGATGACCTGTGGATCGAGTATCCGGGAGGTGGAGTCAAGCGGGTCAACAGCCGGATATATGCCAAGTTCGGCGATCTGCCTGGAAAGCACCGTAGTGGCGTCCAGGTGGGCAAAGGCCGTGGCGGGCGCGGGGTCGGTAAGGTCGTCCGCCGGCACGTATATCGCCTGCACCGAGGTAATTGATCCCTTGTTGGTGGAGGTGATCCGCTCCTGCAACTCCCCCATCTCGGTGGCCAGGGTCGGCTGGTAGCCGACAGCGGAAGGGATGCGGCCAAGAAGCGCAGAAACCTCGGAACCGGCCTGGGTGAAACGGAAAATATTGTCAATGAAGAGGAGCACGTCCTGGCCTTCCTCGTCGCGGAAGTATTCGGCGACGGAGAGCGCGGAGAGGGCGACCCTGGCG
>JBAQKZ010000139.1:0-3145 GCA_049301475.1 Geobacteraceae bacterium
GAGTCACCCCCATGAGAAAATCCCTCCCTGCAATTGCACTACAAAACGACAACAATAAACCACAAATATGGCCGCCTTGCAATCCTTTTTTAAAAGAATTTTATGCAACCCCTGGTAGTATTTTTCAGTATATATTTCTAACCACGTTACATAGTCAATAAATTTGCATAGTTGTATCTTCCCCCAAAGGAAGGTGCGCTATGGACAAATTTCTGGACAGCGGTGAAATTGGCTGGAAGATCAAGAAACTCCGGCAGAACACGGGGCTTACGCAGGAAAATCTCGCGGAAATGATAGGCGTGACGTTTCAGCAGATTCAGAAATACGAGAGCGGAAAGACGAAATTGAACACCGACAAGTTGCAGCAGGTCGCCATGCCCTTTCCGTGCCGGTGGCGGCCTTTTTCGCGGGACAAACCGACGAAGCGTCGGCGCTTTCCGAACAGGAGAGAAAATTGATCGAAGGATTTCGCGGGATAAAAAGCAAAGAGATCAGGGAGTGCTTTCTGACAATCATAACCAGCGCCGGGAAGAGGAAGGCCTGATTCTAAAGAGTGGGTAGTAATATTTGGGTAACGCGATTACAAAAACTCAATCCTGTTGCGGATCGAATCCCGGGGGAAGGCATTGGCCAGTCGCAGCAGCCTCTTCAATGTTTCTCCCAGGGGGAGTTGCTTCGACACGATTATTCCCCAGTGCTCCATATTATCCATGACGTACTGGTTGTGCAGTTTCACGAAGTCCTTGACGTTAAAACTGAAAAAACATCGGCCATCCTGGACCGCATACTCCAGTTGTTCTTTATCCGACCTCCCTTTACGGTTGAGTTCCTGGGCGTGAATCACATCAAACCCCCTGCTTCGGAGCGCATGCCCCAATTCCGCATGGACGTCTTCATCCAGAAAGAACCTTATGTTCATGCTCTGTCACCCCGATGATCGGGGTGCGTCAGGGCCTTCTCCTTCCAGTAGCCCTCGTCGGAAGACTCTTCCATGTCGGCATTGATCTCATGCTGATGATCAAAATAGTAGGCAAGCGCCGAATGGACCTGTGACGGGCTCAGTTGACGCAGACAATTAAGTATCTCGTCCACACTCATTCCCATCTGGTAATATCCGGCAACGGTCCTTACGGTTATTCTCGTCCCTTCGATCAGAGGCGTCCCTCCTGCGATCTCGGGCTCGAACGTGATATACGGATAATCTATTTTCTTGGCCGCAACACCCATGGCAACCTCCCCCAACGATAAAAAAGGGTATTCCCCAAGTGGAGGGCCCTTGGGGGACGTAGTTAATTAGTTGACTAACTTCTTCAAAGACGCCTCCACACCATTCACTTACCCGCTACATATCCACACTCACCCCGGCAACCTCCGTCGATATTCCATGGTAAAATGAAGGGTTCTTGCTTTTGTTACTTTTTTATAAGCTCTGCTCTTTTAGTCTTTTCAACTCTTTCAACAAAACCGGAATATCGTCCTGGATAATACTCCAGAGGATATCGTTGTCTATTCCCAAATAACCGTGAATCAGCCTGTTTCGGGTTGCAACAACCTGACGCCAGGGGATTGACGAAAATGTTTCACAAATTGCCTCAGGGATATGTGTCGCTGCCTCACCTATTAATTCCAATTTTCTTAATGTTGCATCATACGTTTTTTCGTCAGCTTCAAAACTTTCCTGGTCAAGTTCTTCCGTATAGGCCAAAACCTTTTCAGAAAATATGATCATATCATCCAGATAAAAACTCCATTCTCTTTCAAACATAGATCGCATCCTGCTCGACAAATTTCCGAAGTTCGGAGCGCAGTGCTTTTTCTGTCACCAGATCAACACTACAACCAAACTGGTCTTCCAGCAAAAACTGGACGCCAAAATATTTTGCAGATGTGGCAGGACCATCAAAGGCAACCAGAATATCAATATCACTCGCCTGGCTAGCAAGATCACGGGCCGTTGATCCGAATAGGGCAAGGCGGGTTACTCCAAAGCGCCCAATTAATTCAGGTTTCACCTTTGTAAGTGTGTTTATTGCATCTATTCGATTCATTTAGTACCTCCTTCTCGATGCCCAGAGATGTAGATGAGGGGACGTTGTTAAGTTGTCAACTAACCCATTATTTGTTTTCGAAGCGACGGCCCATCAAAAAAACCGGCGCTTCGGACAAGCCGATACACCGGTTGGATAATAGAAACAAAGAGCGCAGATCACTGCGGCAACCTTGCGCGTAAGTCCAACAAAAGCCTTTTCCTGGCTGAGTCACCCCCATGAGAAAATCCCTCCCTGCAATTGCATTACAAAACGACAACAATAAACCACAAATATGGCCGCCTTGCAATCCTTTTTTAAAAGAATTTTATGCAACCCCTGGTGCTTTCTGAGAATCATAACCAGCGTCGGCAGGAGGAAGGCTTGAAGGGAGGAGAGGGTCTTGGCTGTCTTCTGTTACCAGACCGTTTTTACGTGGGGATAATTTTGCAATTTATCGTCCTTTGTCACCAGCGCAGCTCCAAGTGACAACGCGGTGGCTGCAATGATCCGGTCAGCCGGGTCTGCATGAGGGAAGTCCGGTAGCCGAACGGATTCGACGGCAATGGCGTTGCTGACCGCCATAAAGGTAAGAAACGGCAGCGCCTCGCAGCGGCAGAGCCAGTCGCGGACATCCAGAGCCAGCCGCAGTCGACCGCGCTCCACAAGCAAAGCTATCTCCCAGGAACTGATGCAGGATACATGTACCGAATTCGACTTTACAGCCGCGTCAATCGTCTTTTTTGCCGACTTGCCTAGGGTCGTGGGGTCATTAACCCACCAGAGCAGGGCGTGGGTATCGAGCACTATCACTTCAGCGCCTCCCAATTTCCCACCCCCACCGGCTCCAAGGGATCATCATATTTCAGTACGGTATTACGCAGACCCCGGAAACATTCCTCCGGGTCTGCAACATATGGGACAACCTTGAGGACAGGGCGGCCATGGTCTGTTATCACCAACTCCTCACCGGTCTGTTCGATCTTGCGGAAATACTCCAGTGAATGGGGCTTGAACTGGGATTTTGATACGGCTTGCGGCATACTTCACCTCCATCTTTGAATTATGACCATAGTAACATAGTCATAACAAGGATACAATGCATGAATTGAGAGAAT
>JBAQKZ010000140.1:0-14824 GCA_049301475.1 Geobacteraceae bacterium
GCCTTGCGCGCCGCGCTCCCGGCGATGGTTTCAATATCCACTCCGGCAAAAAAGTTACTGAAACCGAAGTCCCATCCCATCTGTGAATCCCCATTCGACTCGGCCACAGCGGAGACGCTGCTTGAGACCGACGTCCCTGCGTAGCTCCCCGTCACCCCTTTGGAATTGCAAAGGAAAACAGAAAAGCTCGATTCCCCGTACGCGCTCTTCCGCACCCGCCTTATGCGGGGGTCAGCCGACAGCACAAGCCGCTCCAGCTCAAGCGCCCGGCCGATCTTCTCCTCTGTCGGGACCCCTTCCAGCTCCGGGTCACATATATCCGGCATGGCCGCATATTCGCGCGGAAGCGGGAAGCCGTGGCAGTCGTCCGGCGTCTGGGTCTCCGCGCCTACGATGGCGCTATCGATCATCCGGGACAGATCGGCCCCGTCCAGACTGGTGGAATAGGAAAACCCCATGCCGCCGGCCTTCAGAACCCGCACACTCGTCTCCACCGGCTCCGAACAGAGGAAGGTGTCGACCATTTGCTCCTTCACCTCGATGGAAAGGTTGCGGGAGGCGCCAAGCATGATCTCGTAGCCATCAAGTCCGCGGGATTTAAGCATCTTCTCGATCCGGGCGGCGGTTTGCTGAAGATTCATATAAATATCCTCTCAGACATGATGCCTTCGCAAAAAGTCAGTTCTCGGATTAATTTGTAAAAAGCTCCGGATACAAGGCGCGAAGTACCTGAGGAATGAGGCATAGTTAGAATTACGCCTCACTTATTTTTGAATGTCATTCAGATAGGCCCATAAATACCAACAGCCGATACTACGGTATGGTCGCCACTTGTCGGAAATTTGAACTCCATCTTCAAGAAATCGGCTATCCTCTATGCCATATAATTTGCACAATGAATTATGAATGGCCGCATCATCCAAGGGAAAAATATCCGACCGTAGAAGGACAAAAATTAAATACATTTCCGCTGTCCATCTCCCAACACCCTTAACATGCGTAAGCTCTTCAATAACCTGTTCGTCATTCTCTCCGTTCAATCGATCAAAATCCAAAGAGCCGTCAAGGACATTTTGTTGCAAGCTTCTCAAATAAGATATCTTCCTTGCAGAAAGCCCGCAACTACGAAGCTTTTCATCTGAAAGACCGTGCAAGAGATCATTAGTCAGATGATTACTCTGGCCTGTCTCTAGGATTTTGAGAAAAATTGAATGAGCAGCCTTTCTTGACAATTGTTGTTTGATAATGGCCTCGGCTAATGCCTCGAATCCTTCTGTTTTTCGCGCCAGCTTACATGTGCCGATTTTTGTGATCAATTCCGCAATAACCGGATCGGCATCGGCGATGTGCTTTACGGCCTTGGAAATCAAAGCTGAAGATAAGTAATGGGGTTGAGTTTCGTTTACAGTCAAAGGTCTTTTTTCACATCCGATATTTTTATTCCATTCCGCAATTACATTAGCTAGGAGGGGAGCAATATATTTATCGGCATACAGATCAAAGTTTGTAATTAAAGGTTTGTTTGAAATATTTTTCTCTTCTGTCAAATCTTCGAGTGATTCAAAGAGAGAAAGTATTTGCTCGGCTTCTTTCTTTTTTCCATTAACAAAATCTCCCATAGGTTGAGTTCCGAATGCAAAGCGGTTCAATACTGTTGAGATCGCTTCGGCGCTGTTATCAACGCCTATCCAGTTTCGGCCAAGCTCCGAAGCCACCGACATTATTGTGCCGGACCCGCAAAAACAATCAAGCACCAAGTCGCCCGGATTTGAAGACGCCTCAATTATGCGCGCCAACATATCCCTGTTCTTCTCCGTGGGATACCCCGTAATCTTAATGTTCTGATTATGCGCATCTCGAAACTCAAGCCAGATATCTTGAACAGGGATGCCCTCGCTTTCATCGAGGTATATTTTGCGGCGGGGGTTGCCGGTAGGTGACCAGTATATTTCTCCCTGGGCATCCATTGCTTCAAGTTTGTCGGGCGTATACTGCCAATGTTTGCCTGGCGGGGACTCCATGCCACGCCACGGTTTGCCGGTTTCGCCGTTCCTGATGCCAGGCGCGTGAATCGGCACTTTTTTATATCTTCGTCCTGTCTTTTCTTCGACGCACTGGTATTCCTTCATGGCTCGCTCGTGAGTCCATCCCTCCGCCGGACGATGCCAGACATAGTTGTCGGATTTCGTGTAAAAGAGAATGAAATCGGAAACATTTCCGTATGTTTTGCGTGTGTAGTTCTTAGGGTTACATTTTTTCCGCGTAATCCAGTTACGAAAGTTTCTTCGTCCGAAAACCTCATCCATTATGATCTTGATATGAAAGGCCATGTTCTCGTCAAGATGAACATAAATGGACCCATCATCAGCAAGCAATTCGCGAAGGATTATCAGCCGTCTCCGCAAGAACTCAATAAAGTGCGCACCCGCCAGGAGATCTGAATAAGCGTCCGACTGTCCACGTGTTTGAAAAATGCTGTTTGTTGCAAAAGGAGGATCAATGTAAACCAAACGGACCTTTCCGTTCACTTTAGGATCCTTAAGCAAGGATGCCAAAATTGGCAAATTGTCACCTGCGTAAAGCCTGTTGGCGGATTCTTGGAATGAATAAATATGTTCCGGCCACATTTTTGTCAGTTCGGCGGGTTTTGTCGCCAAAATGGCATCAGACGCTTCCTTCCCCTCATAACTAAGCGAGACGTCGAGACCGTTCTCCACGTCTGCCCTGGATTCGTATACGCCTTTCCATCGACTCTTAGGTACTCCGGTTGCCATGATTTATCCTTTATTTAGATTTCAGCCAATCCAAAGTCAGACGTTCAGGAATCATGCGCAGGGTAAGCACAATGATTCTCCCCGGCCAACTGCGCTCGAGGTATGCATAATCATCCCACATTGAGCCTAACAGCAATCCCGGCCCGTCATTTAGGAATATTACTTTCGTATCCAATCTTTTCTTCTTTGCATGGTGCAGTATCTCGTCAGCGCAGTTCTTATAGCCGCCAGTTCGATCATCCTCCTGCGCTCCTCCCCTGTCGGAATCATAGCGAGCTAGGCCGATTGCCTGAATTTTATCACCTTCATAAATCACGAAATCCACAGGCCTGTCAGGTTTCGGATAATCCTCAAAGACTTCTTTCATAAGGATGTCCTTCCCTGCTCGCTCGGGGCCTCTAATATCAATGCCTGGGAACTGTGATCGGAACATTGAGAAGAAACGATCCGTTAAATCATAACCTTTTTTCCCACGGTCTTTATATTCCCATAAAACCGCGCACAGAGCTTCATCCGGTATCGGACGTGAAAGAAATGCCTTTTGTACTTCTTGAATGGGCCTGAAGCCATCACCAAACTGATGGCAAATTTCAGCCGCTTTGGTCTTCTTCTTCAACATCTCAACCGGCGTTTCCGGACTTGCATATTTACGAAATACGCGAGCCAGTTGAACGCGCATCCATGATTCGGAGACCTCGGAAATAGCCATGAACAGGCGCACGGATGATTCCGAAGATTTCAATATTTGACCGAACAGCACCAGAACGGGCTTGTACAGCTCGCAGGCATCGGCAAGTATATCCGGGTAATATTCCCCGGAAGCAAGAGTTATCCAACTATGACCATCTTGCTTATAATCCGCAAACGTCTTTGCACTGTTTTTCTTTTGCCTTGCCATGCATTTCACCTCATTTGACAGAACTCGAACGACAACATTTTCTCAAATATCCAGTATCATCGCTATCTCGTCGCAGTCAGGGAACTTCACGCATTTCATGCAGTCCCCCCAGACCTTGTGAGGAAGCGCCGACTTGTCCACGATGCGGAAGCCGAACCTGCCGAAGAAATCCGGCCGGTAGGTGAGGCAAAACAGCCTTTTGAGGCCCAGTTCCCTGGCCTCGTCGATGCACGCCATAACCAACCGACCGCCGATTCCCTTGCGCCCCGCATCCTCGGCGACAGCCACGGAGCGGACCTCGGCCAGGTCTTCCCATACGATGTGGAGGGCTGCGGCTCCGAGCAACCGGCCATCCTCCTCGACGATATAGAAGTCCCGGACCGCCTCGTATAGCTCGGAAAGGGAGCGCGACAGCATTTCGCCACGATTGGCGAAAAAGGTGAGGAGCTTCTGGATATCTTTTACGTCATGTATCTGGGCCTTGCGAAGCATTTGTTGATTCCTCTCTGTTCTGATGTCATCCGCTACCCTTTCGCCTCATCAATCATCTCCCGCGCGTGCTCCAGGGTTTTCTCCGTCACCCGAGCCGCACCCAGCATGCGGGCCATCTCCTCTACCCGCGACTCGCCCGACAGGGGCGAAACAAAAGTCACGGTGCGTCCGTCCGAAACGCGCTTCTCCACACGGAAGTGGTGGTCCGCAAAGGCCGCCACCTGCGGCAGATGGGTGATGCAGAGGACCTGCTGTCTTTGCGCAACCTTCTTCAGCTTCTCCCCTACCAGCGCCGATGTGGCGCCGCCAATGCCGGTATCCACCTCATCGAACACGAGAGTCGGCACATCGCTCTCCGGGTGGACCTGCTTGAGCGCCAGCATGATCCTCGACAGCTCGCCGCCGGAGGCGATCCTTGCCAGAGGCTTTGGGGGTTCGCCGGGGTTGGGAGAAAAGAGGAAGCAAGCCCCTTCCATGCCGCTTGCCCGCGGCTCCACCAGAGGCTCCAGCGCCACCTCGAATACCGCGTCCTTCATGGCGAGGTCGCGAAGTTCCCGCTCCATCGCATGCTTCAGCGCTGCAGACCCCTCCTGCCTTCCGGCTGAAAGCCCCGCACCCTTCTCTTGCAGCCCGGCATGTAAATCCGCCAGACGTTCGTCGAGTTCTCCCCGTGTCCGCTCCAGATTCATAAGGACTTCCAGTTCCAGCTCCATCTCCTCTTTGCGGGCGAGTATCTCCGCCACCCCTTGCCCGTACTTCCTTTTCAGTTGGCCGATCAGGTCAAGCCGGTCATCCACCGCCTCCAGCCGCCCTGGGTCCGCCTCCACCCTGGCGGCGTAGTCCCGGAGCTGGAGCGCCGCATCCTCCAACTGAATGGCCGCCCCTTTAATGGCGTCGTGTACCGGCGACAGTGAGCCGTCTATAGCAACAGCCTCGCATATTGAGGCGTTCAGACGCTGAAGTTGGCCCAGCATGCTGTCGTCGCCGCCGTAGAGAGCCTCGAACGCCCCTTGACTGGCCATGAGGAGTTTTCCTGTGTGAAGCAGCATCTGACGCTCGCGCTCCAACTCCTCTTCCTCGCCCGGAACAAGCGCCGCTGCGCCGATCTCTTGAGTCTGGAAGGATAGAATATCCAATTGCCTCTTCGCCTCCCGCTCCCCCTCCTCCAGCCGTTTGAGCTCAGCCACCACCTGCCGGTAGGCGTCAAAGAGAGCCGTAAATTCGGCGCGCGGAGGCAAAAGGCCAGCGAAACCGTCGAGCAGGTGAAGATGATTCTCAGCCTTAAGCAGCGTCTGGGATTCGTGCTGCCCATATATATTGATAAGTCGGCGGGCGACCTCCGCCAGAACGCCGATAGTAGACAGTCCCCCCCCAATGAAAACCCTGTTGCGGCCGGAACGGGATACCACCCGTTTAATCAGCAACTCGCCGTCACACTCCACCCCCAACTCCGGCAGGTCGGCCAGCAACGCCTCGTGGAGGGAAAGATCGAACAGCGCCTCAACCGTCGCCTCCTCCTCGCCGGTCCGTATCAAGTCAGTCGAGGCGCGCCCCCCCAGAATAAGGTTGACCGCGTCGATGATGATTGACTTGCCCGCTCCGGTCTCGCCGGTCAGGATGTTGAGCCCCGGTCTGAACGCCACATGGAGTGCGTCAATGATGGCAAAGTTTTTGATGTGTAAATCTGTCAACATGCTTTTGTACCAGACCTTGATTGTAGACCTGTGAAACGCGATTTTTGTGCAAGGTCAAGGCGGCCAAGAGATGACGCGGAGGCGTAGCCGCGCTACGCCGCACAAGGAATACCGCAGGCCAACGCCGAGATTGCGAAAAAGGTGCGTTTCACCTATCGTTCCCCCCATTTCAGCTTCGTTCTCAATACCTCAAAATAATCCTTGCTCCGTGACATGACCAGCCGGGTGCGGTGCTCCGCCCGCCGGAGACAGACCACGTCGTTGTATTTCATCTCTACTCCCACCTGACCGTCCAGGGTAAGGAGGACGTCCTCGTTCATGGAGAGAAGCCTGACTGTGATCAGCGCCTCGCTCTGCACCACTATCGGCCGGTTGGTAAGGGTGTGGGGACAGATGGGGGTGATTATCAGGCAGTCCAACTCCGGGTGGATGATCGGGCCGTTGGCGGCGAGGGAATATCCTGTAGAGCCGGTAGGGGTGGAGATAATCAGACCGTCGGCCTTGAACGTGGTGAGGTAGCGGCCGTTGACCGCAACCTCCAGGTCTACGATACGGGCCAGGGCGCCCTTATTGACCACTGCGTCGTTCAGTACCTGATACGCCCCCATTTCCTTGCCGTCCCGCTCTATTGCAGCGCGCAGCATGGTCCGCTCGGATACGCGAAAGTCGCCTGCAAGGCAGCTCTCCAGCGCCGGATACAGCTCTTCCAGGGTGATTTCGGTAAGAAAACCGAGGCTTCCGAGGTTCACCCCGAGGATCGGCGCCTCACGATCACCCACCAGCCGGGCAACGGAGATCAGCGTGCCGTCTCCCCCCAGCACCACCACCAGGTCGGCAAGTCCGGATATGGTGTCGCTGTCGGTCCCGGAGGGATAGTTCAGATGTCTTGCCAGATGTGCCTCAACCAGAGGGGTAAGACGGCGCTCCACGAGCCATTTGATAAGCTCGTCGGCCACCCCCCTGCAGCGTGGATCATGAACTTTCGCAAAGATCGCGATATTTTTCATTTAACGGCCCTCTAAATGATGGTATAAACAATGGTATTGCTAACATATATAACGATCTATGTCCAATGCTAATTCAACGGGTTACACTCTATAATCCAACCAAGGACAAGGGAAGCAGCCCGGACCGCCATCCCTCCCTAAAGGTGTCATATGTCTAAAGAGAACAGCATCCCAAACAGCGAGGCCGTGGAACTCGACAGTATGATGCTCATCATCAAGTCGTTCCTTGAGCATCTAGAGTATACCCTCGGCAAGGACAAATACACGGCAACCCACCACGACATATTCAACGCCGTTGCATATGCCGTGCGCGACCGGCTTATAGAGCGGTGGCTGGATACCCAGCAGGCCTATTACAACGCCGACCACAAGCGGGTATACTACCTCTCCATGGAATTCCTGCCGGGACGCGCGCTGGAAAACAGCCTGATCAACCTGGGGCTCCTGGACGACTTCCGCGAGGCGGTGACTTCGCTCGGCTACGATTTCGACGAAATCAGCGAGGTGGAGCAGGACGCCGGCCTCGGCAACGGCGGCCTTGGAAGGCTGGCGGCCTGTTTTCTCGATTCGCTGGCAACCATGTCGATTCCTGCATATGGCTATGGCATCCGCTATGAATACGGCATCTTCCGGCAGAAGATCAACGATGGCGCACAGGTTGAAATCCCCGACAACTGGCTACGCTATCGTAACCCCTGGGAAATGGACCGACAGGAACAGCTCCACCCGGTCAAGTTCTACGGTCGGGTCGTCACTGTAAACATACAAGGGAAGTTCCGCCATGAATGGGTAGACACCGAGGACGTCATGGCAATGGCCTACGACACCCCGATACCCGGCTACGGCAACAACACGGTGAATACCATGCGGCTCTGGAGCGCTAAATCGAGCCGTGAATTCGACCTCAAATTCTTCAACGAGGGAAACTACATCCGCGCCGTGGAAAAGAAGATGCTCACTGAAAACATCTCAAAGGTCCTTTACCCGGCGGACAACCTCGTCGAGGGAAAGGAACTGCGCCTCAAGCAGGAGTATTTCCTCGCCTCCGCTACGATCCACGACGTCATTCACCGATTCAAAAAAATGCACACCGACTTGAAGCTTCTCCCCTCCAAGGTGGCGATACAACTGAACGACACCCACCCCGCGCTGGCCATTCCGGAGATGATGCGGATGCTTATGGATCTGGAGGGGATCGAATGGGACAACGCCTGGGAAATCACGGTCAAAATCTTCGCCTACACCAACCACACCATTCTCCCCGAAGCCCTGGAACAGTGGCCGGTCTGGTTCTTCGAGCGGATTCTGCCGAGGCACCTGCAGATCATCTATGAAATAAACACCCGCTTCCTTGATGAAGTCGGGAAGCGTTTTCCGGGTGACAACGAGCGGCTGGCGCGTATGTCTCTTGTCGGGGAGCAGGGGGAGAGAAAAATCCGTATGGCGCACCTGGCCATAGTCGGCAGCCACTCGGTGAACGGAGTAGCCGAGATTCACAGCGAAATCCTCAAAAACGAGCTATTTCGCGACTTCCATGAAATGTTCCCTGAACGGTTCAACAACAAGACCAACGGCATCACCCAAAGACGCTGGCTGAAACAGGCCAATCCTCCCCTCTCCGCGCTTATCGGCGATTACCTGGGAGACGGCTGGATAACCGACTTACACCAACTGACCAGGCTAAGGCCACTGGCCGATGATCCGGAATTCGCCGCGAGGTGCCGGAAGGTGAAAAAGGCAGGCAAGGAGCGGCTTGCAGCCTATATCCTCAAGCACAACTGCATCGAGGTCGATCTGAACTCCATCTTCGACTGTCATGTGAAGCGGGTACACGAATACAAACGGCAGCTTTTGAACGTGCTTCACATCATCACCCTGTATAACCGCCTCAAGGATGACCCGGCTCTCGATATCGCACCGCGCACCTTCATCTTCAGCGGCAAGGCCGCGCCGGCATACTTCATCGCCAAGCTGGTCATCCGGCTGATAAACGCGGTGGGCAGCGTAGTAAACGAAGATCCGGCCACCAGGGAACGGCTGAAGGTGGTTTTCCTTGAAAACTACGGTGTATCGCTGGCGGAGCTGATATTCCCGGCGGCCGACCTATCGGAACAGATATCCACCGCCGGCACAGAGGCGTCGGGAACCGGCAACATGAAATTCGCGCTGAACGGCGCGTTGACCATCGGCACCCTGGACGGGGCCAACGTCGAGATTATGGAGGAGGTCGGACGCGAAAACATCTTCATCTTCGGTCTAAAGGCTGCCGAGGTCAGAGCGCTCCGCGCCGGTGGGTACGATCCCCACGACTATTACAACAAAAACGCCGAACTCAAGCGAGTCATCAACATGATCAGCGATGGTCACTTCTCCCCCGACGACCCCAACCTGTTCAAGCCGATCACCGACTCTCTCCTGAACCCGGGGGATCAATACCTTCTTCTGGCCGACTACGAATCCTACATCGCCTGCCAGGAAGAGGTGAGCCGGCTATACCGTGACGAGGACGAATGGACCAGACGGGCCATTTTCAATGTGGCCGGCATGGGTAAATTCTCCAGCGACCGGACCATTGCCCAGTACGCCGGTGGAATATGGGGGGTGGAGTCCCACGCAATAAGAGCACAGCCGCAACATTGCCTGCATGACGGGGTCTGTCTGGCGGGAAAAGGCGGTGAACAGTGAATGGTGAAATATCAAGTTCGAAAACGGTGAAGCCTTTGAAATCAATGATGCAAAGGCAATTGCGATGAAGTCGGATTCGGCGAAGTTGAAGGAACTTATAATACAGTCTGAAACGACGGATAAATAACAATTGTATATCCGCACTGCTTGAGTTGACAAGGCAACGTCATTCCCTGTATGCTGCCCGGAAGCCGCCAGTACAACGACAACAATTACAATAATAATAAGGGTGACAAACCAAATGGACAATAACCAGATGGAAAAGGAAGAGACGGCTGAAGAGAGTTTTGCTGAGATGTTTGAAATGAGCTTCAAGGATTCCGGGCGTCTGGAACCGGGGCAGAAGGTTGAGGCGAAGGTTCTCAATATCTCCGGAGATTGGATGTTTCTTGACACAGGGCGTAAAGTTGAAGGTGTCCTGGAGAGAAAGGAGCTGTTGGACGGGGAAGGGAATCTGACCGTCAAGGAAGGGGACATGGTCTCTGCCTGGTTCATCTCGTCGCATAACAATGAAATGCGTTTCACCACCAAGGTCGGCGGTAGCAGTAGTGTCGGCAGTGCGCCACTGGAGGACGCCTGGCGCAGCAGTATCCCTGTAGAGGGTTTTGTCGAAAAAGAGGTTAAGGGTGGCTATGAGGTGAAGATTGGCGGCGCCATCCGCGGTTTCTGCCCCTTTTCCCAGATGGGACTTCGGCGGGTTGAGGACAACTCCATCTATATCGGGAATCACTTGTCATTCAGGATCAGTGAGTACGCAGAGAACGGCAGGAATATTGTTCTGTCGCGACGAGCCCTCCTGGAAGAGGAGCTACAGCAGAAGAAGGACGAACTCAGGGAGACTCTGAAGGAAGGAATGGTTGTTCGTGGGACGGTAACATCCTTGCGGGATTTCGGCGCCTTCGTCTCCATCGGCAGTGTCGAAGGGCTTCTGCCGATATCCGAGATAGGTTGGGGTCGGGTAACAGATATTCGCGAGGCGCTTGTGGTCGGGCAGGAACTCGAAGTGATCGTCAAACGGATAGATTGGGAAAACGACAAGTTTTCCTTCAGCCTCAAGGATACCTTAGCTGATCCGTGGGATAATGTAGTGATGAACTTTCCTGAAGGGTCTTACCAGACTGGCCGAGTATCGCGACTTGCCCCTTTCGGCGCGTTTGTCACCCTTGGCGAAGGGGTGGACGGCCTCATTCACATCTCCAAGCTGGGCGCTGGAAAGAGGATTCAACACCCCCGCGAGGTGATCAAGGAAGGGGAGAGAGTTGAGGTTAAGGTTGAAAGCGTTGACCGGGATGCCAAGCGGGTATCTCTTTCTCTGGCAGCCATCAGCCGGGCAGAGGAGGAGCAGGCATCCACAATGGAAGAGTTCCGCCGAGATCTAAAAGAGGCGCCAAAGTCAATGGGCACCTTCGGAGATCTTCTGAAGGCCAGGCTGGGGCAGGATAAAAAATAGCCCGTGAATGATCTTTCTTTCGACGAAGCATACCTGCTGAAACTGGCCAGAAGCCGAATGCCGTTTGGCAGGTATGCCAATCGACTGCTCATCGACCTTCCTGAACCATACGTGGTCTGGTTCAAGCAGCAGGGTTTTCCGGAAGGGGAGCTCGGGAGGATGCTTGCCGTTGTTTATGAAATAAAGGTGAACGGGTTGGAATATCTGTTCGCTCCGCTCCGCTGATCATATCCAGTCCCTCTATCCTTGACCTTATGCCGTCTGCGCAGATGTGTCCGTAGCCGTTCTTATACATTACATTTCAAGTTGGCGGGGATTGAGGCGACAAAGGCATACAGCCAGTATGTTGAGGAGCCGAAGACGAGCCAACGAAGAGGGCGCTTTGATTTGGAATTGGTATTAGATGATGCCGAGTCCTCTCCCCACCTTTATGATAACCTCAACGGCCTGTTCCAGTTCCGCTTCAGTATGGGTCGCCATGAGGGTGCACCGCAGACGGCAACGGCCGGTCGGCACGGTCGGTGGCCTCATTCCCTGAATAAACAGTCCTTCCTCCAGTAGCCGCCGGGTAAATTCCATCGTCGGCTCTGCTTCCCCCACAAATATGGGGACAATATGTGGCGCACTCCCCGTCGTCTCGAAGCCAACAGCCTGTAGGGTTGCGCGGAACCGTCGGCCATGCGCCGACAGTTTCTTCCGGAGCGCGGCCCCGGTCGGTGAATCCACCAGGTCGATGGCTGACAGGGAAGTGGCCAATACTGACGGCGGGAGAGAGGTGGAGAAGATGAAGCTACGCGCCCGGTTGACCAGATAATCTACGAGTTCGCGGGATGTGGCGACGTAGGCCCCGAAACTGCCGAGCGCCTTCCCCAGAGTCCCTATCTGGAGGTCGATGTCGGCCATTACGTCGCACAACTCAGCGCTTCCCCGGCCATTGGCGCCTAGCACCCCGGTACCGTGCGCATCGTCAACCATAAGGATGGCGCCGAACTCGCGCTTGATCGCCACAATATCCGGCAGCGGCGCCATATCGCCGTCCATGCTGAACACACCCTCTGTGACGATGAGCCGCCGTCCTTTTGCGGGGTGGGCTACCATGAGTTGCCGAAGCGCGGCCATGTCGTTGTGGGGATAGCGGACGGTCTCGGCCCTGGAGAGGCGAGCACCGTCAACGATGCTGGCGTGGTTAAACTGGTCGGAGAAGATAACGTCTTCCTTGCCGACGATAGCGGGAATTATGCCGGTATTGGCTGCATAGCCGGAATTGAAGAGAAGCGCAGCTTCAGTCTCCTTGAAAGCGGCCAGCCGTGACTCCAGCGCCTCGTGGAGCCCCATGTTGCCAGACACCAGGCGTGCAGATCCGCTTCCCGCGCCATATTGCTCAACGGCCCGGGTCGCCGCCTGCTTCAGGAGAGGGTGCTCGGCAAGTCCCAGATAGTTGTTGGAGCAGAGTAGAAGGGCTTCCCGGCCATCCAGGGTGATTCGGCCCCCCTGGCTCCCCTCCACCAGCCGCATCCGCCGGAACAGCCCCTCTGCCCGTAGGCCCGCGAGTTCTTCGCCAAATGTACGCATGCCGTAATATCCCCACCGAGTTTGATGCGCTCTTTGTAGCACAGGCGGAGCAGTATTGTCAACCAATCGCAAACTAATGGTTGACAAGCGCATTCCGTACATTACTGCTTTTTGCTTTTTGCTTATTGATACATTGACACATTGACACATTTTGCACTAAATTGCACAGGTGGCGCGGGCAAGGAGAAATAGCTTCGGATGGCCACGCAGATGGGACGACATGCGGGAAATGAATTTTTGAAATATTTTTTGCGGGGTGTCAGTCGATGTTGATCAAGGTATCGGAAGTAGTCGCACTTCTGCAAACTGAAGAGAAGACGGTCATCAAGTGGATCAAGAAGGAAAAACTTCCGGCGGTCCTTGTGAAAGGGGCATACCGGATAAATCGTGTCGATCTGTTGGAATGGGCGACTGAACATGCCATAAAGGTGTCGCCAGAGCTTTTCACGGCAACGGAAGAGGAAACGGACTTTCCTCCCCTTGCGGAAGCTCTTGCCGCTGGCGGCATATATTGTGATGTTCCGGGTGACGACAAGCTTTCGGTGCTAAGGAACGTCGTAACCCTGCTGAAGCTGCCGCCGGAGATGGATTCCGAATTCCTGTTGCAGGTTTTGCTGGCGCGCGAGGCGCTCGGCACTACCGCCATAGGCGATGGGATTGCCATACCCCATGTGCGCAACCCTATTCTCCTGTTGAACAAACCGTCACCGGCCATCATGCTCTGCTTTCTCAAGAGTCCCATTGATTTTGGAGCATTGGACGGCAACCCGGTCAAAATCCTTTTCATGCTGACAAGTCCAACGGTTAAAATTCACCTGCACCTCCTTTCCAAGCTGGCTTATGCGCTTCGTGACGAACGGTTCCGATCATTACTCAACCGCTCGTGCGATCCCCCAGGGATTCTTGCGGCAGCCGGACGCATCGAGCAGAAAATGAGGAAGTAGTCATGAATAATCCGGGAGAAGCAGTGTCGTCCCTCACCTTACTGACAATTGCCATCACCCTTCAGGCGGTTTCAGGCATTCCGTTGCTGGTGTCAAAATGTTCCTCAACCGCCCAAAGAATTTCCGCGTTTCTGATGCTGTCCGGCTCCATTGTAGGTTTGGCGGGCGCTATTCAATCCCTCGTTTCCCCCGCGACGCAGTCGTTCATACTGGAGTGGGGGCTCCCCTTCGGTCCCGCGGAAATTGGCGTCGATCCACTTTCGGCGATCTTCCTTTTGCCTGTATTCATCGTAACCGGCTGCAGCGCCATCTATGGACTCGGTTATTGGTCGGCAAAGAAACATCCCCATAATGTCGCCAGGTTGACATTTTTCCTTGGACTGCTTGCCGCTTCACTCAGCACGCTGGTCATAGCCCGTAACAGCATCCTCTTTCTTATCGCTTGGGAGGTTATGGCATTTGCGTCGTACTTTACCCTGACCACGGAAGACGAGCAGAAGGAGGTTCGCGATGCGGGCGCCCTGTACATGGTCACTACCCATATCGGAACCCTGGCGCTCTTTGCCATGTTTTCCCTGCTGAAAACGGCGACAGGCGGCTTCAACTTCCCACCACAGGCGTCCCTGTCGGCACAGATGGGGCTTGCAACCGGCATTTTTTTCGCGGCGCTTGTCGGCTTCGGATGCAAGGCCGGAGTGATGCCGCTGCATGTCTGGCTTCCATCGGCGCACGCCAATGCGCCAAGTCATATCTCGGCCATAATGTCCGGGGTGGTGTTGAAGATGGGTATTTACGGCATGATCCGGGTCTTTTCGTTCTTTTTTGACCTGCCTCTCTGGTGGGGAGGCGCCGTGCTGGCGCTGGGAATGACATCAGGCATCATCGGCGTTGCCTTTGCAATCGGGCAGCATGACCTGAAGAGGATGCTAGCTTACCACAGCATCGAGAATATCGGGATTATCATGATGGGGATCGGAGTGGCGCTCATAGGCCAGAGTACCGGCAATCAGGCAATGATGGCGCTGGGGATGGCGGGGGCGTTGCTGCATGTGGTCAACCATGCGACTTTCAAGGCGCTATTGTTTCTCGGGGCCGGATCGGTCATTCATGCCACCGGCACACGGGAGATAGACCGGCTGGGGGGGGTATGGAGGCGTCTCCCCATTACCTCCACGCTGTTCCTGGTCGGGGCGGTCGCCATCTGCGGCCTGCCGCCACTTAACGGCTTTGTAAGCGAGTTGCTGGTCTATCTCGGTTGCTTTACCTCGATCAGTTCGTCCAGCGGCATGGCGGCGGCCCTGCCGGCCC
>JBAQKZ010000141.1:0-2751 GCA_049301475.1 Geobacteraceae bacterium
GAGCTACCGCAAAAAAAAAGGAACAATGAGAACCAATATGTGATATAGGGTAACGACAATTTAGAGCGCCGTGCCTGGTGGAATGGTCGTGAAAATCAGGTGGCGGAATGATCGTGAAAAATTACATCCCGTAAATAGGAGAAGAGTGTCTATTATTATTCCCTGCCGAGGTAGCCTCTGATCCCCTCCTCGAACCCCAGCGGCTCAAACCTGAAGGTCTTTCGCCAATTCCCGTCGCAGATGTTTTCCTCCAACAGCATGAGCATCTGATCCTTCGTGATCGGAAAGAATGGAAGCCCCTGCAGCATTGGAACCACCAGCTTCATGAGGCAAAGCGGATTTCGAAGCTTGCGGATGCGGGGCCTGCCGAGCACCAATCCGATGGTGTCGAGCATTTCGTTATAGGCGAGTCGGTCAGGCCCGCAGATATCAAAGGCGCGGCCTATGGTCTCGGGCATCTCAAGAGCCATGACAAAACAGCGCGCCGTGTCATCCGCACTGATCGGCTGCAGGCGGTACTTTCCGTCTCCGATGACCGGGACAGCCGGATAGTTTCGGATAAAACACGCCAGCTTGTTTACAAAGTCATCCGCTGGTCCAAAGACGATGGAGGGGCGAAAGATGGTGGCGTCGAGGCCGGATTCCCGAACCAGTTCCTCAGCCCGGTACTTGCTCTGGTGATAGCGGGAAGTTGCATTAGGCCTGGCGCCTAACGCTGACATCTGCAAATGGCGGTTGACCCCGGCCCGCCGGGCCGCCTCGATTACATTGCGTGTCGTCTCCACGTGGAGTTTCTCAAAGGTTATTCCCCTGCCGGAAAACTCACGAATGATCCCGACCAGGTTTATGGTGGCGTCGCATCCTGCAACGCTGGCAGAGAAAGTCTCCGCCCGGGTCACATCCCCTTCACACGGCTCCACTCCCGGCTCGAAATCACCGCTCCGCTTGTGGACCAGCAACCTGATCGTATGCCCCATGGACAGGAGCGCCTGTCTGACGTGTCCGCCGATAAAGCCGGTCCCACCGGCAAGAAAAAGCTTCATGGAGTAAACCTCCCGGAATCTCCTGACGATATTGCATGTATCACAGATACAATCGCATGACGTGTTCTACGGGGTACTCCGGTGGACAGGTCCCATGTCAACGGTTGCCCCCCGTTACTGTGCGTATATCCTGTCACAGGCGGCGCTCTTTTTCCGGATGGATTCACCCCGTCACACTCCTCAACACCTTACGCATCTGATCAAAGCTGTACGGTTTGTCGAGAAATCCAGATGCCTTTCCCCCTGCTATCCGTGACAAGACATCCGTATCTCCAAATCCGCTGGAAATAATTATCGGAAGGTCGGGGTTTAGATTTTTTATAGCATGGGCAAATATATTTGCAACCTTTGAGCAATTTAATGCCACGAGCAAGTGATATGCCCCTTGCAGACCGTGTACTAGTACCTTGTAACTCTTAAATCAACGCTCAAATAAATCCCCTTCCCCCTGGTGGGAGAGGGTTATGGGGGGGGAGGGGGGAGAGTTTGCGAGCTTTGAAGTGTTACATGGTACTCGTTAATTCTCAGATACATAAGCAATAAACCTATTGATGGTCACGCATCAATCTACAGTGTCTCATCCTCAAGTTTTCGGATGGAGACTAGATAATCCCGTGCAACGGTCCGCCCGGCGCCCCTAGCGCATCCACCCGCCGTTCAATCGCCGGGTCGTCGATGAGAGGCGGCGCGTGGTGCGGCTTTGTACGGGCGTCTATGACCAGCGGCCCCTCGCATCCCCAGTGTTTGCAGCGGATGGATTCGCCTATGCCATAAATGTCGCTTGCAGGGTTGGAGCGGGTGAAGGTAACCCAGAGGAAGTTGTTGAGTGTCCTGGCGGCAAACTCGCTGTCATCCACCACAACTACGAGCGGAAAGGGGGCAATGGGGCTGGCGGCGGAATAATAGCCGCAGAAGGCCGTCATATCCGGGGCGTAGCACTCACGGCGCTCTGTGACAGGCGGGCCTTCAACCACCAGCACCCCCGGCAGGCAGAGGCGCGGATTACTGAAGCCGTCCGGCATCCTGATCTCTGCGGACAGCTCGGTTGGAAGCTCCCTCCGTTTTTCCCCGGCCGCCGCGAGCACCACCTTGGAACCCTGGTTTAGGCCGCTTCCGGAGTAGTCCAGTGTGTCGATTGTGGTACTGGTCTGGAAATGGAGGTCGCGTCGCCAGTCGATCCGCTCAAGTATCTGGCGGAAGAATGCCGGAATGTCCTGTATGTCGAGGTCCGGGTTATCCTCATGGGCGCAGATGAGGAGATATTTGGCCAGCGATAACTGCCCCTGGCCGAGGAGGGCGTTGGCGCTGGTGAGGAGCTCCCTTGGTTCCCGTTCCGTAGCATACGGGACGTAGCGCTCGTGGCCTACCGCCAGCAGCAGGGGGTGTACACCAGCTGCGTCCACCGCATGCACGGCGCACACTCCGGGCATAAGCGCCGGAATAAGCGGCCCGGTCAGTTCGTGGATAAATGCGCCGAATGAGGTATCTTCTTGCGGAGGGCGTCCCACCGTGGTAAACGGCCAGATGGCGTTGTCGCGGTGGTAGACAGCTTCCACCCGGAGGAACGGAAAGTCGTGGGCCAGGCTGTAATAGCCGAGGTGGTCGCCAAACGGCCCCTCGGGGAGGGTCTTTTCGGGATCGATGATGCCGGTGATGCAGAAATCGGCCTCCGCCGGTATCGGAAGTTCACCGGGGCGCTGAACGAGCG
>JBAQKZ010000142.1:0-9522 GCA_049301475.1 Geobacteraceae bacterium
CTTTGAAGCGGGGAAGAACGTGCGGGTATTCGCCGACGAAACCCGCCCATGGCTACAGGGCGCGCGCCTCACCGCCTGGGAGTTGATGAAGGATAACATACCCGTAACCCTTATATCCGACAGCATGGCTGGCTTCTTCATGCAGCGGGGCGAGATCACCTGCTGCGTCGTGGGGGCCGACCGTATCGCGGCAAACGGAGACACGGCCAACAAGATCGGAACCTACGGCGTGGCGGTACTGGCCCGAGAAAACGGCATTCCATTCTATGTGGCCGCTCCTGTCTCCACGCTGGACCTTTCGCTTTCAAGCGGTGCTGGTATCCCCATAGAGGAACGCCATACACGAGAGGTCACCCACCTGCAAGGCATTCCTATCGCCCCGGAAGGGGTAAAGGCGCGCAACCCCGCCTTCGATGTAACCCCGGCCCGTTATATTGCCGCTATCATCACCGAAAGGGGGGTGGTCAGGGGGAACTACGAACAGGGACTACGCGCACTGGTAGGGCAATGAGCATTGCCACTGAATTTGCCGACATACTTTCCCTTGCCTTGGGCGTTGAGCCGGACGATGCCGGTGACCTGCCGCTGGCTACGCTTCTGGAGTCTCACGGCTTCGCTTTCGGCGCCCGCTCCGTCACCAATTTGCGGCTTTTGTCGCAAATATTCCCCCTTGAATTCCTGCGTGACATAACCCTGGCCGCTATGACCGCACCGGCGCCGGACATGGCACTAAACGGCCTGGAGCGTATCAGCGCCGTCATCCCTCGTGAAGACCTTCTCTACATATGCGGCAACAAGAGACATCGTTCCCGGCTTGCCGCCATCTGCGGCGCCTCGCCGTTCCTTACCTCTATCATCTGCCGCGACCCGTCCTGCCTCCGGGAGTTGTTCATCAACCGCAGAATTGACCTTCGGAGAAGTGAGACGGATATCCTTTCCACGCTCCGTGCCGACATTCCCGAAGGGACTGACTACCTGGCGCTGTTTCCCCTCCTGCGCCGTTTCAAGTATTCCGAGATCCTGCGCATTGCGGCCCGGGATCTGAACGGTTTGGCGTCTTTTGAAGAGGTGACGGCAGAGTTGTCCGCTCTGGCGGCAGCATGTTTGCAGATTGCCTGCGAGGTCAGCCGACGACAGTTGATCGCCGAGCACGGAGCGCCGCTTATGGATATCCAGAACGGGAAAATGGAGGCCGATCTGACCATCCTCGGGATGGGGAAATTAGGCGGACGGGAGCTCAATTTTTCCTCGGACATTGACCTCATCTATCTCTATTCGTCCGACCAGGGGGAAACCAGCGGAATACCTGACAGCAAGGGGATGGCCCAGGGGAAGGTTTCCCTCCACACATTCTTCGTCAAACAGGCGGAGATGATCACCAGGGCCATTTCCCAGGTCACTGCCGATGGTTTTGTTTTCCGTGTAGACCTGGGGCTCCGACCGGAGGGCAAAAGTGGCGACATGGCTATTTCGGTCCGCTCGGCCGAAATATACTACGAGTCGTGGGGGCAGTCGTGGGAACGGGCCGCCATGCTCAAGGCGCGGCCTGTTGCGGGGTCGCGGGAACTCGGCGAACAGTTTCTGAAAACCATCGAGCCGTTCATCTACCGCCGCTATCTGGATTACAACCTCATCGAAGACATGATGGGGATGAAGAAAAAGATAGACGCATCGCTTGCCCGGAAGATGGAGGGCGAATACAACATCAAGCTCGGGCGTGGCGGTATCCGCGAGATAGAGTTCTTCATCCAGGCTCTCCAGTTGGTGTATGCCGGGAAAAACCCGGCGCTTCGTCGGCGCAACTCACTCCAGGCGCTGAAGTCGCTCAATGATGCGCGCATTATTCAGGATGACGATTGCACGGCGCTGAGCGAGGCCTACCGGTTTCTCCGCACAGTGGAGCACCGGATACAGGTGGTTCAGGAACGCCAGACCCACTTGCTCCCCCGCAAGGATGACGAATTCCATTCCTTGGCACGCCGCTCCGGATATATGCGGGAAAACGGGGCTGTCCGCTTCCGTGACGCACTGGAGGAGCATCGCAGTAATGTTTCCACCATTTATGGCAATCTGTTCCTTTCAAGGGACGCGAAGCTCAAAGGAGAGGTTCGCCCGGAAATATACTTTTTCTTTGACCGAAAAGCCGATCCGGACCTGGTCAAGGACATGCTGGCCGAACGCCGCTTCGAGAATGTGGATATCGCCTACGACCACCTCCTGCTCTTGCGGGAAGGCCCGCCTCGGGTGCGCCTGACCGAGCGGGCGCGCCGACTCCTTGAAAAGATCGCGCCGCTTTTCCTTCAGGAAATTTTTACATCCCCCGATCCCGACATGGCGCTTGGCAACCTGGAACGTTTTCTCTACGCCATAGGCTCCCGCTCCTACTTATACGCCCTGTTGGCGGAAAACCATGAAATACTGAAACTGCTGGTATCCCTCTTCGGCATGTCGGAGTTCCTCACCAAGATATTCATCGGTCATCCGGAAATCATAGACAGCCTGATTTCCCGCGTCAATGCCGACGGCGATCGCGGGCCGGAGGATATGGCGGCCGATTTGGAGGCCATGCTGGAGCAGGCCGGCTATTTCGAGGAGAGACTGGAAGTACTGCGCCGCTTCCGCCACGAGGAGTTCTTGTGTATAGGCATGAACGACATAGACGGCAAACTTGGGCAGACCGATATCGCCAGCCAACTGACCAGCCTGGCCGAAGTCTGCCTGACAGCCGCATACCGCTTGGCTGTACGGGAACTGGCCCGCTTCGGCCGCCCTGAATGGACCGATCCCTCCGGCAAGCGGCATGAGGCGCATCTGGCCATTGTCGGCATGGGGAAGATGGGAGGGAATGAGCTTAATTACCACTCCGATCTGGACATTATCTACATCTACGACCGGCAGGGGATGACCGGCGGGGGAAAGCAGATCACCAACCACGAATATTTCGCCAAACTAGGGCAGAAGATCATCTCCATCCTCACCACACAGACCCGGGAGGGGCACGTCTACAAGATCGACACCCGGCTTCGGCCGTCCGGTAACGCCGGGCCGCTCGTAACCTCGCTGGCCTCGTTCGGCGACTATCACCGGAAGGAGGCCCAGGTCTGGGAGCGGCAGGCGCTGACCAAGGCGAGGGTGGTGCTGGGGGACGATGGGCTTGGGGAGAGCATCAATAAAATTCTGCAACAGACCGTATACGGCAGTAGTGCGGACGAAACGGTCCGGAGTGAGATTCACCGGCTAAGGAAGCGGATGGAGAACGAACTGGCCAGGGAGCGGGAGGGGAGCTACAACATCAAGACCGGCCGGGGCGGGATGGTGGACGTCGAGTTCATCGTTCAGTACCTCCAACTAAGGCACGGCCATGACATCCCCTCCATCCGCAGCCTCAATACCCTGATTGCGCTCAGGGCAATGCAGGATAACGGCATACTCACCTCCGGGGATGGCGATATTCTCCTTGCAGGCTACAAGTTTCTGCGTCGACTGGAAAACCGTCTGCGTATCATCCACGACCACTCCATGAACGACCTGGGGGGGCCTTTGGCGTACCTGAACAAGCTTGCCAGACGGCTTGGTTACGACCCTGCGTTGAAGAACCCCGGCGCCGCACTTATGAAGGAGTACGAGGAGATTACGGAGAAGGTCAGGGGGGTGTATGACAGGATACTGGGGGAAGAGCTTACGAGCACGCCATGCTGTCCGAAATAAAAAATTGAGGCAACAAGTTATGAGTCAAAAGAAATCATAAATACAGATAGGAACCCCATGTTCGAACAGGCCTTCAAAAACATCGATGACGCTCTCCGGAAAGAAGCCGGTTGTACCAGTGAACTGGATTATGCAGAACAGACCTCCTGGCTGCTGTTCCTGAAATATCTGGACGGGCTGGAGCAAGACAAGGCCATGGAGGCGGAGCTGGAGGGGAAGAGCTACTCCTTCATCCTTGATGAACAATACCGCTGGGAAAGCTGGGCAGCACCCAAGGCCGCCGACGGCAAGCTTGACCACAGCAAGGCGTTGGTTGGTGATGATCTGAGGAATTTCGTTGACGGCAAACTGTTCCCCTACCTGCACGGTTTCAAGCAGAAGGCTACCGGCTCGAATACCATCGAATACAAGATCGGCGAGATTTTCGGTGAGATCAAGAACAAGATTCACAGCGGCTACATCCTCCGCGACATTATCGACCATATCTACGAGCTGCGCTTCCGCTCCCAGACCGAGAAGCACGAACTATCACACCTCTACGAAGTCAAGATCAAGAACATGGGGAATGCTGGCCGGAACGGTGGCGAGTATTACACCCCACGTCCGTTGATCCGTGCCATCGTTAAGGTGGTGAAACCAAAGATCGGCAACCATATCTATGACGGCGCAGTAGGATCGGCAGGGTTCTTGTGTGAGGCTTTCGACTACCTGAAGGCACAACCCAACCTGACCACCGCCGATTTGAAGACCCTTCAGGAACGCACCTTCTACGGCAAGGAAAAGAAGTCATTGGCCTATGTTATCGCCATCATGAACATGATTCTGCATGGTATAGAAGCACCCAACATCATCCACACCAACACCCTTGCCGACGTTCAGGAGAAAGATCGCTTTGACATTATTCTGGCTAATCCTCCCTTCGGCGGCAAAGAACGCAAAGAGGTTCAGCAAAACTTCCCCATCCGTACCGGAGAGACTGCCTTTCTCTTCCTCCAGCACTTCATCAAGATGCTCAAGGCTGGTGGCGGGGCTGGTGTGGTCATCAAGAACACATTCCTTTCCAACACCGACAATGCCTCGGTGAGTCTGCGGAAACTGCTGCTGGAAAGCTGTAACCTGCATACGGTTCTTGATTGCCCTGGGGGTACGTTCCAAGGGGCGGGAGTCAAGACGGTGGTGCTGTTCTTCGATAAGGGAGCACCAACCCGTAAGGTGTGGTACTACTCCCTCGATCCTGGCCGCAACATGGGCAAGACCAACCCGCTGAATGATACCGACATGGTTGAATTCATCGAACTGCAAAAGACCTTTGCCGACTCACCTAATAGCTGGAGCGTTGATGTCACCGGTATCGACACTACTACCTATGACTTGTCGGTGAAGAACCCCAACGGCGGCGAAGTTATCACCCACCGCACCTCGCAAGAGATCATGGACGAGATCGCGGTACTGGATGCTGAGAGTGCCGAAGTACTAACAAACATCAGGGGGCTGTTATCGCAGAGTCAAATATAATAATCCGCAGTAAGGGAGAGTGACGTATGCCTGAAGACGTTCGCTGGAAACAACGATTCAACAATTATCTTAAAGCCTTGCGTACGCTCACAGAGGCTGTGGAGTTGGCAGAAGAGCGTCAGCTTTCCAATCTGGAAGAGCAGGGGATGATACAGGGGTTTGAGTTTACCCATGAACTGGCTTGGAATGTCTTGAAGGATTATCTTGAAGAAAAAGGTATTGCAGGCATTATCGGTTCAAAAGATGTGACACGGGAGTCCTTCAAAAACGGCTTGATTGAAGATGGCGAGGCGTGGATGGAGATGATCAAGGCCCGCAACCTCAGTTCGCACACCTACAACCCGGAGACTGCTGAAGAAATCGTCGGAAACATTCTAACGTGTTTTTATCCGGCCTTTGATCTGATGGCCCGAAAATTCACTTCGCTGGCGGAACAGAGCGAGAGAGGCTGATGCGCTACGGATTAAAAGAGCACACTATTGAAAGTATCTGCGGCGTTCTGGCCCGTCACCCTGCCGTGGAGAAGGCTGTACTGTACGGTTCACGTGCTAAGGGAAACTATAAGCACGGCTCGGATATTGATCTGACTCTCTGTGGTGACGCACTCTCGTATAAAGAACTTGGTGCCATTATTGAAGAGCTGGACGACCTGCTGCTGCCCTACAAGATTGACCTCTCGATTTTTGAACAGCTTGATAATGTGAAACTGCGAGAGCATATCGAGCGTGTCGGGGTGGTGTTTTATCAGCGGACAAGTGTTAATGAGAGCAAAGATGCCGGCGTTAAGGCGGGTTGGACAACAAAGCCATTATCAGAGGTTTGCCAGATCAAGCCACCGAAAGCGGAGGTACGCCGCCTTCTTTCTGTTACAGATTTGGTGTCGTTTGTTCCGATGGAGAATTTGGGCATTGAGCAAAAAACGTTCGTTCCGACACAAGTAAGGCCGTTGGAAGAGGTCTCTGGCAGTTATACATACTTTGCAGATGGTGACGTGCTACTTGCTAAAATTACGCCATGTTTTGAGAACGGTAAATTAGGAATAGCAACAAACCTCACAAACGGTATCGGATTTGGATCGAGTGAATATATCGTTTTCCGTCCCGACAAATCACTGGACAAGGAGTGGCTCTACTACTTCCTATCGCAGGAGTCGTTCAGGATAGAAGGCGCAGATCGCATGAGTGGCGCCGTAGGCCATAAGCGGGTCTCTAAGGAGTTCATTGAATCGTATCCGATACCCGTCCCACCACTCCCCGAACAGCAGCGAATCGTTGCTATCCTCGACGAAGCGTTTGACGGCATCGCCGCCGCCAAAGCCAACGCTGAAAAGAACCTCCAGAACGCCCGTGCGCTGTTTGAAAGTCACCTAAATGAGGTATTTACTAAGCGGGGTGAGGGATGGGTGGAGAAGACTCTCGGTGATATTGCTCAGATAAAAGGTGGCAAACGTGTACCGAAAGGATATAAGCTTCTAACCGAACCAACAGGCTTTCCCTATTTGCGTGTCACTGACTTCACCGACACTGGCACAATCGACATGAGTGATCTACACTATGTCAGTCCAGATGTTCATCAAGTAATTAAAAACTATGTCATTTATTCAAACGATCTCTACATTAGTATAGCTGGGACAATTGGCAAATCAGGCATCATACCCGAAGAACTCAACGGAGCAAATCTCACTGAGAACGCTTGCCGGTTAGTTTTCAAGCCTGGCATCAGTAACCGTTTTGTCTATTACTTCACTTTAACAGCAAACTTTGTCGATCAGACTGGCCTGAATACTCGAACGGCCGCACAGCCAAAGCTGGCTCTATCAAGGCTCTCTACGACTAGGCTTGGTATTCCAAGCATCTCAGAGCAGGAACATCTAGCAGACCGATTCGATGCTCTCCGAGAAGAAACCCAACGGCTCGAATCCATTTACCAACAGAAACTTGCCGCTCTCGATGCTCTGAAAAAGTCACTGCTGGACCAAGCCTTCTCTGGGGCATTGTAGCAATATCCTTGCAGAAACACATTACATCGATATAATGGCGAGATTATGGAACGTATACAATCTATAAATCAGGAACGTATAGCGTGGTGTTGTGCTGATTACGGCATAACTCCTGACGGTCTTGCATACGAACTTGGTATCGCAGCTTCCAGCATGGAGCACGTCATGGCCGGTAAAGACGGAATGACGTTTAACCAGTTGCGCAAGGTGGCTGAGTACTTTGGCCGGGGAGTTCTGTTTTTTCTGGAAGATGGGCCGGTAGTGGCTGCTCAGGTTCATACGGCACAGTTTCGTACTCTTGCCAACCAGAAACCAGAGTTATCCCCTAGTCTGAAAAAACTGATAGAGCGGGTGGAAAAACAGCGGGCTGTGTACCTGAGTCTGCTTGAAGACCTGGATGAGACAGAGCGGATATGCTTCAAACCGCCTAACCTACCACGCAGGAACATTAAAGAAGCAGCCGGTATTGTACGCAGCTGGCTTGGCTTGACTGATAAAAATGATTTTAATTCGTATCGTGCTGCCATTGAAGCACAGGGGATACTGGTATTCCGTAGTAATGGCTACAGTGGCAAGTGGCAGATACCCAAACAGAATCCTATCATCGGATTTACCCTGTATGATCCTGCCTGTCCGGTAATTGTCATCAAAAAACAATCGTCTGATGCACAGCAGGTTTTCACGCTTATGCACGAGTTAGGTCACTTGTTGTTACACAAGACCAGCTCTATAGACGACGAACAAGATTTTTACTCCCACCAAGGGCATGAACGTGATGCCAATGCATTTGCCGGTTACTTGCTGGTACCGGATGATTTTATGACAACTATACGGGATGCGGGCCGTCCTAACGATGCGTCTCAATTCGACGATTGGCTTGCGCAACAACGTAAGGCGTGGGGTGTTAGTGCCGAGGTGATACTGCGTCGCCTGCTGGATGAGAACCGTCTGCCGCAAAACCAATACACCGCTTATCGACAATGGCGGGCTAATTTGCCTATTCAGGAAACAGATGGAACTCGGCAGTACCGCTATCGCGAACCAAAGCATATGTTCGGCGACACGTTTGTGCGGACGGTGCTGGATGCGCTTAATGCCCGTCATATTACACTTGCCAAGGCAAGCACGTATCTTGACAGCCTGAAGATTAAAGACCTGCATCAGTTAGAAAGCCTATATGCAGGTTTTTGATGCATCCTCAATGATATATGCATGGGATAACTACCCAATACGTCAGTTTCCTGGATTATGGGAATGGATTTCAACGCAGATAGATGCTGGAAGTTTGGTTATGCCGGTTGTTGCCTTTGAAGAAGTGGAGGATAAAACACCGGAATGTGCTGAATGGCTCAAGGGTCATGATATTGATCGACTTGGCATCACCAACACTATTTTGCAAGACGCTATTCGCATCAAAGGACTTATTGGAATAACCAATGAAAACTACCATTCCAAAGGCGTAGGTGAAAATGATCTGCTTATAATTGCAACGGCAAGGAATCATAGAGGTGAACTGGTCTCGGACGAAGAGCGGCAAACCAGTCTGCCTAACGAGCCAAGAAGGAAAAAAATCCCTGCCGTTTGCGCCATGCCTGAAGTTTCTGTTCCCTGCATTAACTTCCTTGATTATCTCAAACGTTCCGACGCTATTTTTCGCTGAGGACAGCCATGAACGAAGCCGAAACCCGAGCCGAACATATTGACCCCGCACTGAAAGCCGCTGGCTGGGGCGTGGTTGATGGTAGCCGTATCCGGCGTGAGTATCCCATTACTCTTGGCCGTATTGAAGGCCACGGCAAACGGGGCAAGGCACTTACCGCAGATTATGTGTTGGAGTACCGCAACACCAAACTGGCGGTAGTGGAAGCGAAGGCATGGGATAAACCGTTGACCGAGGGTGTAGGACAGGCTAAAGATTATGCTGGCAAGCTGGAGATTCGCTTCACCTACGCCACCAACGGGCAGGGCATCTACGGCATTGATATGGAGACCAGCGCAGAGGACGAACTTGCTCAATATCCAACGCCTGATGAATTGTGGAACCTCACCTTTGCCACGCAGAATGCCTGGCGTGACCGCTTCGCCGCCGTGCCTTTCGAGGATAGAAGCGGCTACTTTCAGGGTCGTTACTATCAGGACATAGCCATTGAACGGGTGTTGGAGGCAATTGCTGATAGTCGAGTAGACCGGTTTCTCCTTTAATATTGGCAGGTTAACGCCTCCGTTGCAGCCTGGTTTCCCCGACAGTTTCGCGTATTCCCGGCAGTATTTCCAGTTGGCCCCGGCCCCTCTCAGAACCG
>JBAQKZ010000143.1:0-8844 GCA_049301475.1 Geobacteraceae bacterium
CGGCTCCACCTTCGGCGGCAATCCGCTTGTGACCGCCGCCGCCATTGCCGCCGTGCGGGTCATACTGGAAGATGGCATACTTTGCAGGGCCGAGGAGATGGGGGAGTATCTGCTTGGCGAGCTGGCGGCCTTGAAGAAGAAATTCGCCTTCATCACCGACGTGCGTGGCATTGGCCTGATGATCGGCATGGAACTCGACATCCCGGCAGGCGACATCGTGAATAAGGGGCTTGAGCGCGGCCTGCTGCTCAATGTGGCTCAAGAGAGGGTGCTTCGCTTCGTGCCGCCGCTCATCGTGAGTAGGCAGGAGGTTGACGAAATGATCTGTGTTCTGACAGGCATATTGACGGAAATGTAACTGTTGTTTCTGTAGGGGCGAACGGCGTTCGCCCATTTTCCAAATTGCAAATTTGCCGCCCAAAGGGAATAAGATGAAAAAGGATTTCCTGGCTTTAAGCCGCCACACGAAAGAAGAGCTGGACGCCCTGTTTGTCCTCGCCGGGAAGCTTAAGGATGACCGGAAAAAAGGGATCGATCACCATCTGCTGAAGGGGAAGACCCTCGCAATGATCTTCGAGAAGTCCTCCACCCGTACCCGCGTCTCCTTCGAGGTGGGAATGTACCAATTGGGGGGCCATCCGCTCTTTATCTCCGCCAGGGATTCACAGATTGGACGGGGCGAGCCGGTCAAGGACACTGCCCGGGTCATCTCCCGCTATTGCGACGGGGTGATGATCCGCACCTTCGGCCAGGAGGTAGTGGAGGAGTTTGCCGCCTATTCATCCGTACCGGTCATCAACGCCCTAACCGACCTGTTTCACCCCTGCCAGATCATGGCCGACCTGTTTACGGTCATTGAGCGCCGTGGGAGCTACGAGGGGCTGAAGTTCGCCTGGGTGGGTGACGGCAACAACATGGCCAATACCTGGATCGAGGCGGCCACTGTTTTAGGCTTTGATCTGACGCTTGCCTGCCCCGGTGAATATGGGCCGGACCGGCAGGTTATGGAGTGGGCGCTTGACCGGGCCAGTTCCCGGATTGTACTCTCCCCCGACCCGAAAGAGGCGGTGGCGGGCGCCGATGTCATCAACACCGATGTCTGGGCAAGTATGGGACAAGAGGCGGAGCAGCAAATGCGCACAGAGGCGTTTGCTGGCTATTGCATCGATGAAGCGCTCGTGGCGCTGGCTCAACCGGACTGCATGGTTCTTCATTGCCTGCCCGCCCATCGCGGCGAGGAGATAACCGACGGTGTCATCGAGGGGCCCCATTCGGCGGTCTGGGACGAGGCGGAAAACCGGCTGCATATACAGAAGGCGATCATGGCGACATTGATGGGATAGGAAACGAGCACTTTTTCGCAATCTCTGCGTTTTGGGGACAGATTTGAAATCTGTCCCCAAGGAATTGTGCGACGTGGCGCTGCCACGTCTCCGCGTCATCCCTTGATCGCCTTGACCTTGCGAAAAATTGCTCGTTTCGGTTTCTGAATAAATTAATTGATTTAGAAGACAAAGGAGAACCAAATGGTCAAAAAAGACGTGAAGAAAATCGTACTCGCCTATTCGGGCGGGCTTGACACCTCCATCATCCTCAAGTGGCTGAAGAACGAATACGGTTGTGAGGTAATCACCTTCTCCGCTGATCTGGGGCAGGGTGACGAGCTGTCGCCGATACGCGACAAGGCGATTGCCACCGGCGCCGACAAGGTCTACATCGACGACCTGAAGGAAGAGTTTGTCCGCGACTTTGTCTTCCCCATGTTCCGGGCGAACGCCGTCTACGAAGGGCATTACCTGCTGGGAACCTCCATCGCAAGGCCGCTCATTGCAAAGAGGCAGATGGAGATAGCGCGAATCGAGGGGGCCGACGCGGTCTCACACGGCGCCACGGGCAAAGGGAACGACCAGGTCCGATTTGAACTGGCCTACTACCATTTCGATCCGGCCATCACGGTCGTCGCCCCCTGGCGGGAATGGAAACTGAACAGCCGCCAGGCCCTGATCCGGTATGCCACGAAAAACAACATCCCGATCCCGATTACCAAAAAACGCCCCTGGTCTTCCGACCGTAACCTCCTGCACATATCTTTTGAGGGGGGAATACTGGAGGACACCTGGGCCGAGCCCCCCGAGAACATGTATGTACTGACCCGCGCCCCGGAAAAGGCTCCCAACAAGCCGCAGTTCGTGGAGGTCGAGTTCAAAAACGGCAATGCCGTTGCGGTGGACGGGGAAAGGATGTCACCGGCTCAACTGCTGTCGCACCTGAACTACATAGGCGGCGAGCACGGCGTAGGCCGGGTAGACCTGCTGGAGAACCGCTCCGTCGGGATGAAGTCCCGCGGCATATACGAGACACCCGGCGGGACGATTCTGCGCGAGGCTCATATGGCTGTGGAGCAGATCACAATGGACCGCGAAGTGATGCGGGTCCGCGACTCCCTCATTCCCGAGTACGCCAGGATGGTATACGCGGGATACTGGTTCTCGCCGGAGAGGGAGATGCTCCAGGCGCTTATCGACGATTCACAGAAATGTGTCAACGGCGTGGCCCGGATAAAGCTCTACAAGGGACACTGCCGCACAGTGGGGCGCAGATCGGACACCGACTCGCTGTTCAACCTCGATTTCGCCACCTTTGAAAAGGACCAGGTCTACGACCAGAAGGACGCCGAAGGGTTCATCAAGATCAATTCGCTCAGGCTGCGTATCCGGTCGCTCATGCAGGCGGGGCGGAAGAAATAGACAGGAGTTGAAGGGGCGGGATATCGCCCCTTTTCCCATAGTACATTTCTGGTTCTTGTTCGTTCATGATGCAGGACAGTCCCCCGGCAAAGCCGGTGGTTACCCAGAAGAAATTATTGGGTAGTTGTGCGCGAAAAATCCCAAATTCGTCTGGTTTCATGCTAAAACGCTATCACAGTCTTTTAGCAGATGACAGGCCCCCATGTCCCTTCATGAAGCCCATAAGCAATTTGCTTGGCCGTCTCCGGAACAAATTCTTGATCCTTCCGGCGCTGGCCCAAATGTTTTTGCCCAGCTTGCTAAGGACAAGTTAGGGAAGGCAATCGAGCGATTGCAGGATGGAGCCGGCGTTAAAGTAGGAGTCTTGTCGGCAAGTCCCGAAGATGACGCCACGGAATCTCCCATAGCAGTCGTGTGCGAATTCCAGCGGACCGCTTCGGAAAGTACTTTGCAGGAAGCGCACAGACTTGCCTGGAATTTCAGCCGTACTCCATTACTTATCACCATAGAGCCCGGTCTGGTCAGGGCATGGTCTTGTTGCGAAGAGCCTCCCGCTGTCAACGAAAACAATCCCTTCAAAGCCCAGATAAATCGATACGAGCTTGACACTTTAGATGGATATGGAGACCTATCGTCGCAGGCGGCCCGTTCTCTGCACTGGGTTCAACTGGTTTCCGGGCAATTTTTCAAGGAAAATGGATCCCGCTTCAAACGCAATCATTGCGCTGACTACCTGCTTCTTGAAAATCTCAAGGGTGTGCGCCAGAAGCTGCTCACCATGGGGCTTGATCAAGATATTTCCCATGATTTACTGGCTCGCATCATTTTTGTCCAGTTCCTCTTCCACCGCAAGGATTCAAAAGGTCATCCCGCTCTTGATGCTAGCCGCTTGAGCAAATTGCATGAAGAACAAACTCTTTCCGCAAAATATACTGATCTGGCTGAGATACTCGAAAACTACGACGACAGTTATGCCCTGTTTCAATGGTTGAACAATAAATTCAACGGCGACCTGTTTCCTGGTAAGGCTGATACCGAGGAAGAGCGGCAAGTCGAATGGAGACTGGAAAAGGAAAATGTCCGCCCGGAACACCTGAGCCTGCTCGCCGATTTCATTAGCGGGGAAATTGAGGTGGGGAGCGGTCAGATGTCTCTTTGGCCACAGTATTCTTTCGATGCGATCCCTATCGAATTTATCAGCAGTATTTATGAAACATTCGTCGGCAAGAAAAAAGGAGTTGTTTATACGCCCGGCTACCTGGTTGACTTCATCCTGGATGGCGTCCTGCCGTGGAACGATGAAAACTGGGATGTGAAGGTGCTGGATCCAGCCTGCGGCTCGGGTATTTTCCTGGTCAAAGCCTATCAACGCCTGATTCATCGCTGGAAAAAGGCCAACTGCCAGGAACCGAAGGCCGAGGTATTGCGGGGTTTGCTGGAGCGCAACCTGTTCGGCATCGATATCGACCCGCATGCGGTACGGGTTGCTTCCTTCAGTCTCTATCTGGCAATGTGCGATGCAATTGACCCGCGTCATTACTGGGATCAGGTGAAATTTCCGCAATTGAGGAACCGGAGGTTAATCGAATCCGATTTCTTTGCCGATGACATCCCCGGTTTCAGAACGGAAGAGGACAAAGCCACCTACGATCTGGTAATCGGTAATGCGCCGTGGGGTAAAAACAGCGTAACGAAATGTTCTTCAAAGTGGAATGAGAAAACACAAAACAACTGGGAAGTAACTTATGGCGATGTCGGCCCGTTATTCTTGCCCAAGGCAGCCGCCTTGTTGAAGAAATCTGGTTATATTTCAATGTTGCAACCGGCAATGGCGTTGCTATTCAACCAGATTGACTCTGCAAAAAATTATAGAAAAAGATTGTTTGAGGAATACGATGTTGAAGAAGTAGTGAATCTATCAGCCTTGAGATTCGGGCTCTTTAGTAAGGCAATATCACCTGCCTGCATTATAACGATGAAAGCTCATCGGCCCACTGGCGAACATTTATCATATATTTGTCCCAAGCCGGTTTTTAACTCTACTGAAGAGTATCGAGTTACAATTGAACCCCGTGACATAAATTATGTATATACGCATGAGGCTGCAGAAGAGCCTTTGGTATGGACAGCGCTAATGTGGGGGGGGAGACGTGATCTTGCCTTTATTAGAACACTGCTTACCCTCAATAATCTTCAAAGATATGAAAAGGCAGGAGGTATTGTAAGTCGGCAAGGAATCATTCGTGGAGATCGATCAAAAGTCCAGAATTCAATATTGGGTAAAAGGATTTTGGATTCAAAAGAGATGCCGAAGAATACTTTTGCTTATATTGATGCGAAAAGGTTGCCTGAAAATTTAGACCTAAATACTCACTCTAGAGACTCTACCAAATATGATGCCTTCAACTTGCCTCAACTGATTATAAAACAAGGATGGCAGCAAAAACGCAGGCGATTCCAAGCAGCGTTGGTAGATTCAGATGAGGATACTGGGGCTATTCTCTGTTCAAAAAGTTATGTTAGCGTACATTGCAAGGCAGAAACTGAAATATTACGGTCCGCATGGCTTAGCTTTAACAGCAAGCTGGCGGTATATTTCTTACGCTTAACAAGCGGTCGTTTTTGCTCCTATAGACCCGAACCAAATGTTCAGGATCTGCTTAAAATTCCGATTGCTGAACCAAAGGCCAGTTTATTTAAAAATGTACATAGTTACGAGGATGTTGATTCTCGTATTAAAGAAGCGCTTGGCGTTAAAGAGAGTGAATGGATACTTGTCGAAGACCTGTTCGACTATACGCTGCCCGACTTCGGAACAGATAACAGCACTTCCACATATGCCCTTACCAGAAAAGCATTTGACAAGAATAATGAAACGGTTTTGGAAAGCTACTGCCACTCCTTCCTGAAAGTTCTCCGTGCCGGATTCGGAGAGAATATCAAGGTGTCGGCAACTATATTCCAGGAAAAGGATGCATTCCTGCCTATCCGAATGGTTGCGATTCATTTCGATTTTCCTGACCGTGACGATATCCGCCATGAACCGATTACCTCTCCCGACCTGCTGGCCCGTCTTCAGGATTTGAATACGAAGTTCATGGACATATCCAAGGCAAAAGGAGGCATTTTCTATCAACGGGTTGTCAGGGTGTACGATTCCGTCAGGTTTGGAGAACTGACCGTACCAACGGTATACCTGATTAAGCCGGATCAAGTCCGCTACTGGACCCGATCCATGGCGTTTCGCGATGCGGACGATGTTGCCGCTGACGCTATGCTGTGGCGGAAAGAGACACTCCTAGGCGTTGCAACGGATATGGAGCGTGTTCGTGCATAAGAGGTTGACCATCGGCGAGGCGCGCTGGCCGGAAACTCCGGAGTTTTCAACGGTCGCCGCACGCTGGAACCGGAACGCTTCAACTATAATGCTCGGTTTTGTCTGGCGGGGATATGGACGGTTTCGTACAGATGTGTTGCGACAAATTGATGTTGCCTCTGCCGATGAACAACTGGAGCGAAGCATAACCCAGATTCTAACTCCCCAAATACGTGATTGCATGACGGGATTTGAGCCTTTCAATATTGAACAGGGTGTTTACGAATATGAGACAAGAGTCTCGGCATCTGCACAGCCGCCATTATACGATCTCGCCTTTGTGCTCAAATCGAATCCAAGGATTATGCGGCCTCTGGAGGCCAAGGTTCTCAGAACCGACGGAGCTGTAGTCCAATATACCAGAGAAATCACCGAGAACTTCCTGACATGTCGTTATGCGCCGTTCTCCGGAGATGGCGCGATGCTTGGCTATTTATTGGCAGGTGATCCGGCGAGAGCTTTTGAAAATATAGCGATCAAAACACCCTGCGCCTTGGAAGATCATCCTGTTTTTTACTCTCACTACCACAAAATTTCCGTCCATGAACGTTCTGTTCCAGAAGGCAAGGACTATCCCGTCAATTTCAGTTGTCATCACCTGATCATGCCGTTGCCGTAATAGTCAATAATCGTCACATACAGCGCATATGCTGAAAAAACGGCTGCTTGCGGAAGGAAATGAAACTGTTACAAATTGTAACGCTTTGAAAATGACGGTGCCGGACGGCAAGATGTGGCTGACAGATGCTGCCGACACCGAACAGCTGCTGCGGCTTCCTATTCTTGCCGTTTGACAGCCAGGCGACTGTGCCTCATTCCGTAATAAAAGTAAATCATCAACCCCGCCAAAAGCCAAAGGACAAACCTGATCCAGGTGATCTTCGGCAGTGAAAGCATTAACCAGGAGCAGAAAAAAATGCCGAGCAGGGGAACAAGCGGAACCATTGGACAGCGGAAGGAACGCTTGAGTTCCGGGTGGGTTTTCCGCAGCACCACCACCCCGCCGCAGACAATGGCGAACGCAAATAATGTCCCGATATTGCAAAGCTCCGCGGCTGTCCCGATATCGATGAATCCGGCGAATCCCGCGACAACGACCCCTGTGATGATCTGGGAAATATATGGGGTGCGAAAACGAGGATGTACCCTGCTTATCCATGGCCATAGCAGACCGTCTCTGGACATGGAGAAAAATATCCTTGGCTGCCCCATGAGCATTACCAGAAGAACGCTGGTAATGCCTGCCACTGCTCCTGCCGAGACAAGGGCCGAGCCCCAGCGAAATCCCACCAGTGTCAGCGCATGCGCCACCGGCGCCGGGGTATCAAGTTCCTTGTATGAAACCATCCCCGTCAGGACTGCGGCAACTATGATGTAGAGCACTGTGCAGATGCCGAGAGAGAGGAGAATACCCACAGGCATGTTTTTTTGAGGGTCCTTCGTTTCTTCCGCTACGGTCGACACGGCGTCAAACCCGATATAGGCAAAAAAGACGATGGCTGCTCCGGCTACGACCCCTTTCAGCCCAAATGGCATAAAAGGATGCCAGTTGGCTGGCGACACATGGGAAATGCCGACCAGGATAAACACCAAAACGGTCAAGAGCTTTACAATCACCATTACGGTGGTAAACCGGGCGCTCTCCTTGATGCCTATGACAAGGATGGCGGTCATAAAGAGAACAATAAACATGGCGGGTAGGTTGATTACCGCCCCCGGCACGCTGCCTGGCGCGGCTGAACACCACACCGGGACCTGGAGCCCTATCGCGCTCATGATGCTGACGAAATACCCGGACCAGCCGATGGAGACGGCAATGGATGCGACGATATATTCAAGGATAAGGTCCCAGCCGATAATCCACGCTATCATTTCACCCATGGTTGCATAGGCATAGTTGTATGCACTTCCCGCAACGGGAATAGAGGATGCCAGTTCCGCATAACAGAGGCCTGCAAAAGCGCATGCGGCGCCGGAAATGACGAAAGAGAGGATCACTCCGGGACCGGCATATCTTGCGGAAGCCGCGCCGGTAAGGACAAATATGCCCACGCCGACAATCGCGCCTATCCCCAGGATTGTAAGATCAAAAGCATTGAGTGAGCGGTTCAGCCGATGCTGCTCGATATCGATATCTTCAAGAATATGTCCCAGGAATTTACGGCGAAAAAGCCTCTTTACCATGTTATCCCCCAAATGAGGTCTCTTATACCAATTTCAAATCAAGGATGAAATCAAGGCGGCGAGGATTGAGGCGACGAAGGCGTACAACTGGTACGTTGAGGAGCCGAAGACAAGCCAACGAAGATAGCGCCTTGATTTGGAATTGGTATTACAGCTTCACCCCCATGGCGTCGGCCACGGTATGGATATCCTTGTCTCCGCGACCGGAGAGACAGACCACTATAGTAGCGTCTCGCGGCAGGGTTGGCGCCAGCTTCATAACATGAGCAATGGCGTGTGACGACTCCAGCGCCGGAAGTATCCCCTCCTCCAGGGTCAGCATGCTGAATCCCTCCAGCGCCTCCGCGTCCGTAACAGAGACGTATTCGGCCCGACCGGTCTCTTTCAACCAGGCGTGCTCCGGCCCGACGCCGGGATAATCCAGCCCCGCTGATATGGAGTGGGCATTAGCGATTTGCCCGAATTCGTCCTGCAATAGAAAGGTCTTGTTGCCGTGGAGCACCCCGACGCTCCCGGCGCAGAGGGGCGCCGCATGAC
>JBAQKZ010000144.1:0-3418 GCA_049301475.1 Geobacteraceae bacterium
GTACCCCTCCGGCCGGTCGGCCCGCCAGAAGCGCCGGGATAGCCTCTCCCCGCAGATGCTCCCAAGCCGTCGGGTCGCGGAAAAAGCTGGTCACTCCGATTAAAAGTTCCTTGAAGAGGAGTTCCTCTTCCTGGGGATTCTCCTGGAGATAGCGGGCGTAAGCAGCGATCTTGTCTATTTGGTGAATGCTCATGCGCCGCTCGATCCGGCGGTAGACGGTGCTCTTCTTGTACATGGAGAAGTCGTGGCCGGTTTTGGTCCGCAACAGGATGAATACTTTCTCCAGGGCGCTTTGATCCTTCATCTCTAATGGGGGCTGTGTCTCGGCGATAACGCGGTAGTGCCGGAGACAGTCGATGATCTTTCCGGGCAGATCCTCCACCGGGGCCACCAGGTCGGCCAGCCCGGCATCAATGGCGCTTCTGGGCATGCTGTCGAACTTGGCCGAGGCAGGCTCCTGCACCAGCGCCACTCCCCCCTTTTCCTTGATTGCCCTGAGCCCAATCGTGCCGTCGGAGCCCATGCCGGAGAGGATTACGCCAATGCTGTGCTCCTGCCGGTCCTCGGCCAGGGAGCGGAAGAAAAAATCGATAGGGAGACGGAGTCCTCTGGGCACCGTCGGCTCGAACAGATGGAGCACACCATGCAGAATGGACAAGTCCTTGTTGGGGGGGATCACATAGACGCAGTCCGGTTCGATCCGCATCCGATCCCTGACCTGGAAAACCTTCATCAGTGTGGAGCGCTGGAGAATTTCGGGCATGATCCCCTCGTGGGTTGGATCCAGGTGCTGGACGATAACAAAGGCCATGCCGCTCCCTTGCGGCACCTGCCGCAGGAACTGTTCCAGCGCCTCCAGGCCCCCGGCGGAGGCTCCGATGCCGACAATGGGAAGAAGGATATGGTCGTGCCCTGATCGCTCGTTTTGGGATGAAATCTCGGCAGGCTCTTTATCCAGCTCTTTATCCTGGCTCTTTGGTTTGGATTGTTTTTTCATAGATATGTAATTGTAACAAAAATTTTTGAGCTGACAATAAATCATTAATCTAAAATGAACTAGGCAACGTGCCCCCTTTCTCGAAGGACATAATGCTGCTGATCGCAGACAGATTGATCTCTTTACTCAACAGGCTCTCAAACCGATTCGTATATGCTCGGCGTCTTCCATCTTCGCCTTTGCCGGTTCTATTCCCAACTACCGCAGGAACTGCCGCGGGCTGCGGTCGCGGCTGCGACTTC
Organism: Geobacteraceae bacterium; assembly: GCA_049301475.1. Classification (GTDB taxonomy): domain Bacteria; phylum Desulfobacterota; class Desulfuromonadia; order Geobacterales; family Geobacteraceae; genus JBAQKZ01. Next base: position 1,240 of record JBAQKZ010000144.1, read on the forward strand.
CTGCTCAGTTCAGCGTTTAGTTGGTCGAATAACGGCGGATGCGGATTCGCCGGAGCGAATTTGCCGATATACGCCTCCGTGGTGTAAACATTACGCGCATTCCACATGGTGAAACCGAAGGCCTTGGCATCCCTGGCCGCCTGAATCTGGGCCAGTATCATCGGTTTGTCGTAGGGCCCGGCCAGCTTGAAATCCTGCAGCCATGGCCGCATTTTTGCCCTCTTTCCTTCAAGCCGCTTGAGTCCTCGCATGCAGCTGTCGTAAATGATCTGGTAGGGGTGCATGCCGGGGACTTTAAGCCCCATATAGCCCGGCGGGAAATGAGAAGGGTAGATCATAGGACAGATATAATCGACATAATCGGCGATATCCTCGATCCTCTGGCCAATGTTCATGTCATCTTCCGCCAACACGGTGAGGCCGAATATGTCAGCGGAAACCAGCACATTGACCGGCTTCAACTCCTTGTCCACAAACCGGAAGAAATCCCTGATTACCTCATGCTTGGGAATATCGCCCTTGTAAACCGGGTAATAGAGCGACTTCAGCTTGCCGTCTGTCGGAAAACGGACATAGTCGAACTGTACCTCGTCGAAACCCCTGGCCGCAGCTTCCTTTGCCAGTGCAACATTGTATTCCCAGACGATTTTAGATGCAGGGTCCACCCATGAGAGCCCCTTGTTATCCTTCCAGACCCCCCCTTTTTTGCTGCCAATGGCCAGGGCGGGTCTTGCCATGGCAAGCACCGGGTCCTGAAATACCGCAATCCTGGCGATGGTCTGGATATTATTCTCCCGGCAGTGTCTGAGTATGGCGTCCAGATCGCGGATTCGCTTTTCATGGGCGCCTATCTCGGCCACCAGTGGCACTTTGGAGTCATAACCGACCTTTCCGGTACAGTCCTTTATATCGATCACCACCGCATTCAGGTCGGAGTTTTTCACCATGTCGATGAGCGTATAGAATCGTTTGATGCCAGCGGTCCAGGAGGTGATGTAGATGCCGCGCACCTCGTTGTTCAATAACTCCCGTCTTCCAGTGGCGCGAGGTGTGGGCGCCGCTGTTGTCAGTTGAGCATGCAGGTGAGGGAGAGAAAGTTTCCCCTGGCCGTCCCTGACGTGGTAATAGGCAAATGAAGCGGCGGACACAGATAGTGTGAATACTGCTACGCAGATCACAATTTTTTTCAAGAGGCCCTCCGTGCTATATTCATGCGTATCCTCGCATTTATACTGGCAAGCGCCGCTGTTTTCATGCTACAAACGGTCACGGCGTCTGGCCGGAACGCCCGGCAAGTTTGAATATACAACATTCTGACATATAAAGGACAGAGTAATTTATGTATAAACTTTCGGAGAAGGGGGAGCGGATACGATCGATGTTCAACGATATAGCCCCCCGCTACGATTTTCTCAACCGGCTTTTGAGCTTCGGCATAGACCGGCGCTGGCGGCGGTTTGCCGTCGGGCGGATCGGGAATGTGACAACGGGGCGTATACTCGATGTCGCCACCGGCACGGGCGACGTGGCGCTGGAGGTAGCATGCCGTACGCCTGAAGAGGTCGGCATTGTGGGGGTGGATTTCAGCCGGGAAATGGTGGAGCTGGCCATGCGGAAGGTCGGCTCATCTCCGCATACGGGCAGGATAACCTTTGAGGTTGCGCCATGCGAGGCCCTTCCCTTTCCGGACGAAAGCTTTGAAGCGGTCACCATCGCCTTCGGAATCCGCAACGTCGTGGACCGGGCGCAAGGGCTCGGGGAGATGCGCCGTGTCCTGAGACATGGGGGAAGGCTGGTGATACTGGAGTTCTCCACCCCTCGCTCCTTGTTGTTCAAGTCGATCTACTATTTCTACTTTCTTCGGGTACTGCCGGTGATAGGTGGCCTCTTATCCCGATTCAGCGCTTACAAGTATCTACCGGACTCGGTGCTGGAATTTTCCTCCCGGGAAGAGTTCAAAGGATTGATGGCCTCAACCGGCTTCAGGAATCTCGATCACTTTGAGCTCACCGGCGGTATCGCCACCGTTTATGTGGGGGAGAAATGAGTATCAGGGACTTGGAATAAACTGATATACCAGTTTTTACGCTCAGATTCGGGTCAGATTTGTCGTCCCTGATTGAGCAAAACCGCAGGCGTAGCAGTGCTACGTCGAGGATTTTGTGATTGAAGGGGCGGC
>JBAQKZ010000145.1:0-21662 GCA_049301475.1 Geobacteraceae bacterium
GCGGAGCAAGAATCGTAGACAAATTCAAAGAACGAAAAGCTTTTTTAGGGGTAGAACCAAAATCAAAAGCAGAAACTACCATCTTAAACCCAAAGGATTATTGTCTTGACCAATGGGTCCACTAAACGTCTTCTCTTTTTGGTTTACAAAAATTCTTATCTTTTGCATAAATCAAACATTGCTCTATGACTTTCTGAAAGTCATTATCTTCGGCCAGAGTCTTATTTCCATACCTAACTTGGATATAGAACGTAGTTAAATGATTTGACCTTCCAAATACTTCGTCGAGCAACACTTTTAAATATGGACCCTCGACATCATCAATCTGGCAACAAAAAAACCCATCTGGAGTTAGTAATCTGCTCAGTGTTTCTAGCCTGTCCCGCATTAAGCTGAGCCAAGTTGAATGCTCTAAACCATCTTCATAATGTTCAAATGCCTGTCCTGTATTGTATGGCGGATCAATGTAAATACACCTAATTTTTCCTGCAAACTCCTGCTCCAGCGCCTTCAGTGCCAGCAGGTTGTCGCCGAAGATCAGCCGGTTGTCGAAGATGTCGTTATCGGTTACCCGGTGCGGCGCGTGGCAGGATTTTTCAGGATCTTCCAGCAGAATCCGCGGTTCAAGCTTTGGCCGGATTTCTTTGCCGATCCAGGTTAGTTCGAGTTTTTGGTTTTTGGTCATCAATAATTCCTGTACGGCAATTCCTATCCAACGGATTTTATTTGCGGTATAGCCTCATCTGGGATGAGAAGATGCTGACTGAAAAACATCACTTCGTTTCCGACATATCGGCGCTGCGCCGTGTAATTCAGGCCATAGCTGAGAGATTTGCTTAATTTGTACATGGAGCAAATCTCTTCAACATTGTCATAAGATACAACCCAAGGCCACTGAAAATGGTCGCTCTGAAGTGTCACGGCAATCCCGTTGTGATCGTCATGTTCGTAGTAGTTGCGATACAAACCTTTCCCTTTGACATAATAAGGAGGATCAAGGTAGATCAGGGATTTCTGCGGAAGGAAGTCTGCGCAGCGCCTCAAAAGTTGCAATGAATCCTCGCGATACACTGAAACGTTGTCTGCATGTTCAGCAATTTTTTTTATCCGAGCGGCAATCACGTCTTTTTTGAACCGCGCGTCGAGCTTGTACTCGCCAATTTGCGCTTTTCCCCCAATAACACCAGCCTTCAAAATTCCAGAACGATTCGTTCGATTCAAGAAGAGTGTTGCAAATCCTTTTTCAACCATACTGACTTCATTTTCCTCGCGAAGCACTGAGCGCCACCTAAACCATTCCTCCATGGTAATTGGCGTTGATTCAAGCAAGTCCAATAATTCATCCGTGTACTCAGTCACAGATACCCAGAAAGCGTAAACCGCAGGGTCTATGTCATTTATATGAATATGACTGACATGCCCATGGAATAATAGATCCAAGGCCACTCCAGCACCGCCAGCGTAAGGCTCAAGATAATGGCCTCCTGCCAATCCGTTAGCCTCCATAATCTCCGCGATAAATGGAGCAAAAGGTGCCTTGCCGCCAGGATAACGCAGAGGGCTATAGAGTTTGTTCGAGTACACGACTATGGCCCCTTCAGTTTCACATTCAATAAAGTCAATTTCGATTCATCTACAAAATGTCCATTCTTCATGACGTTGCGAATAATAGTCATGAAATCATTCAAGAACTTATTACAAGCTTCTTGATGGGACTCAATCCAGCTCTTCCAAGGGTTATAAGACTTGACACCTGACACGACAAGCCTCTGGAATTCATCAGTCTTATAGAAACGCTTGAACATGTCACGCGTTTTGGGTTTTCCGTCATTAGAGCCCTTCTGATAAACAGCTACGCACTTCTTCACGTCTACGCTACCACCACTGATTGCAAGCTCTCTTATCAATTCGCTGGCGGAATTGGTAAAAACATCACGTGTAAACTGCAGATCATTCTTCCAGAAAGCATGATCTGCAGGAAGATTGTACAGATACTCAAAGATCAACTGATCTGGCGGCAGATGCCCTGGAAGAAGCAGAACCGTCTTAAGATTCTTTCCAAGGATGCTCTGAGCCACATCCGCATCAAGGCATACAATACTTCTATCTGAAAATTCGGTAACTTTCTTTTGAATCAGTTGTATATAGTTGCTACAGCCCAGCGTTATATCCGCAAGCGGATTCGTGAATTTATTTAAAGACTGCCGATTCATGATGGCCTTGTATAAGTCGAAACCTTCTTTGTCTTCAAAATAAATATTTATTTTAGGCAGAGAGGATTTTGGGCTTGCAGCAATGCTTCTTGTAAGAATGTCTGCACTTATTTGAGGCCATGACATATTCTGCATTATCTGAACATCGCCATATGTGTTGCTCAGATAGACCGTCTTGTATCGCTTTCTATATGCCTGGCTTTGCTCAAACGCGTACTCAATCAGCGTTGGCGAGTGAGAGGTCATGACAACCTGAAGATTCAAGTCCTTACACTCCCGATCAAGCATTTTCAACAGATTAATTTGCGCCGTCGGAAATAGCCCTGCATCTGCCTCATCTATCAGCAACAAGCCACCCTTGTAGTCTGGATAATCCTCCTTCAGCTTTCGGAAAGACATGATTGCCAGAACAATTTGACCTGCATTGTCTTCTCCGGCAGAGACAGATTCCTGATCGTAATTATCACCGTGTGCTACCGCGGAGCTGATAGTTCCTTCCGTACCTGTTGCGCGCGAAGAACTTCTGTTCAGCAGTTCATTGGTCAAACCAATAAATTTTTTACTGTGCGTATTTAGATAATCAAAATCAATAACGTTGTATTCCCTGTCCGCAATGGGATAGAGGCGCTTCAGACTCAGAAAAATAACTGGGTGTGTGAAATTTCTACTTGTATTTCCCACCGCAGCACTGTTGTTTCTAACCACAGGTCTTGGAGATTTATTACGCTTCATCAGTTCAAGTTTGGCCGTGGCCGCTTGATTGGTATAGCCATCTTGCAACTCGATATCGACCTTCATGGAACCCGGTATATCAAACGTATCGGATATCCTGAAGTGATCGCGATATCGTGATTTAAAATCCCCACCAGTAATTTGTCGATAGGAAAGAGGGGTGTCTTTGACGTAGTCTTTGTCAAAGCTAAACATTTGTGCTGCAATCCCAAGTATGGATGACTTGGATGTGCCATTCTTTCCGCAGATCACGGTAATGTGGTCGCCAAACTCAATCTCCACATTATTCAATGCGCGGAATATTTCGATTTTCAATTTTTTCAATTGAGTCTTTGACATATCCATAAGCTCCCTATCAGCAAATATTAGCGGGACGCAATTCTCTTTCCTTTGCTTGAACCAAGTCTTTCACTGAAAGGAATTCCTGATTTCTCAGAATCATTCGCTTGACCGCGCGTCGAACAATCCTCTCAACATCGGCAGGACTCAAGCCTATGAAAAGATCGACAACCTCTGCCGCATCCGTTTCAAATTGGCGACGGACGCCTCGCAATTTCAATTGCAACACTTGGGAGAGTAATTCTGGGCCTGGAAGTGGAAATTCCAACGTATCGTCAAACCGTCGCCAGACGGCGCTATCCAGAATCTGTTCGTGATTTGTTGCGGCGATCAGAAGACTATTACCCTGGTATGCATCCATCATCTGAAGGACAGCGTTAACCACACGGCGAAGCTCCCCATGCTCGCTTCCGTCGGCCCGCTCTTTACCTAATGCGTCAAACTCGTCAAACAGTGCCACAAGAGGATACTGGGCGATAAAATCGAAAACCTTCCTGAGGTTCGCCGATGTTTCACCAAGGTAAGAAGAGACCAAGGCATCAAGCCGGACGATTGCAAGCGGCAGGTCCAATTCACAGGCTATTACTTCCGCCGCCAGAGTCTTGCCGCAACCTGGTGGCCCAAAGAAAAGCACCTTGGAAGATGCTCGCAGACCGTAGGTGCGTAAAACGTCCAGTCGGCGATGCTCTTCAAGCAATTCCTCTATAGCTGCTTGGGGTAGTCGGGGAAGTACAAGCTCCTCCAAAGAACGCTGTGGTTGTCGAATGTCGAGAAGGGGTAATCCTCGCTCCTTGTCCGTCGGCACTGCCGGCATCAATCGTGACAAGCTGTTTGACGCAAGGGGCTTAGAGTTGCCGTAAAGTATTTGCTCCAGGTCATTGGCGAGGAGATGGTGCTGTTTAAGTCGCTCATCCCGAATTACCTCTTCGGAAACTTGACGAAAAGCGCCTGTATCCCCGGTAGCCCCTGCTTTAATCAATTGTCTTAATACTTTCCCGCTTGGCATGGCTTCCTCCTCGTACCTTAATGGGAAATTTATTTTGTAATAGCATAACAACAAGGTGTGACATAATAATGCATTTTCCTATCATATTACAACTGGATTGCAGTATTCAGCAAAGTAAGCCCAGTTAATTTCTGGAAAGGTGCCGGCTTCCGCGGATCACCATTCTGGGCAATGAGATAACAGGCAAAGCGGGAAAGATGGAAGTCATCTACCGTACTGTTACTTCCAGAACCAAGCTCGACCAAGATGTACGATCCATTCGTACATCTGACAAGTCCAACTTAAATCTAAACCCCTCGAATTCGATGGGTTTAAACAAATTCGATGGGTTTAAACAATGTTCAACCGAACGAACCATTCGATGTTGCAAGAGCATCAACTCGGATCAATTTGCCGACGCCGGCAAAATGATAATTCAAGGTTTACTCTGTCTCACACCACTCGCCAGCGTATGGCAAACAGCTCATTCGTTCTGATCTGCTGCCGTAACCTCGCTTCTACTCCCTCAATCAACCCTTCTTTCCGACTGTCGATCTCGTCCTGCGCTTCAAACAGGGTGCGGCGCTTGGTATTGCGCTTCTTCTCCAGTTCCTTGATGTCCTTCTGGGCCTTCAGTTTCTCATCCAACTTCAGAATCTTCTTTGATTCGGTCTTCAGGTACTTGATCTCCCGATCCAGCTCCTTCAACTCGAACTCAAGGCCGCTTTTCAGGTCATCAGCCCACTTTTCCAGCTTTTCCATCTCATCATCAAAGAAGTTGGCATTCCTGGCGCTTATTACCTCAATGATTCGGACCTTCTCAGACTCATAAATCTCTTGAAGCTGCTCGCGGCATTGCATGGCATCCGCCAGCTTACCGCATACCCCCTGCAAAGAAAACAGCCGCTTTGCCTGCTCATTATCGAGAGCCGTTCCAGCTTCTGTTATTCCAGAAAATATCAAATAATCCTCTGCCTCCAGCGACTCCACCGACATGCTCGCAAGAGACAGATAGCCCGACTTGCCAACCAGCGGCTCCAGAATGGATATCTTCAGCGGGTTACGGGAATAGTCGAACGTGATTTCCGCCTCGGGAAGTTTTTTCTTAGCAGCATCATTCAGGATATTCTGGGCCAATGGATGACCAATGCGGTAGACATGGGCATCCTCGACATTCCGCCCCATACGGTAGAGACCCAGCGGAATGGAGTTGCCGCCGAAAGGGTTTGTCGTGAGCTGAAAAGCGGTCTCATTGGTAATGAAGTCGGCGTGCTCGTGGATACCATATCGGGTCAGCTCCCAGAGCCAGTTTTCGTACTTGTTCAGGTACTCGGTACTTTCTTTCAGGTTGACCCGTAGCTTCTCGTGTACCTCTTCGTCAAAATTCTCCAGAAGTTTCTTACGGGTGAGCTTCATGCTCTCGTCAATCTCGGTTTCCAACTCCCGCTGCAACTCGTCGAATGATGCCTGTATCTCTTCCGATGAACGGCACTCCTGATAAATCCTGACGATCCGCTTCTCGAAGTCAACGCCGGATTCTATGCTGCCCAGCACTTCATCACTGGCACCAAAAACCCCGCTGAACAGGGCAAACTTCTCGGACAACAGCTCATAAACCCGCTGATCGGCGGCATTGTTCCTGTTAAGGAAGTTGACGACAACCACGTCATGCTTCTGGCCATAGCGGTGGCAACGTCCGATGCGTTGTTCAATCCGCTGCGGATTCCAAGGAAGATCGTAATTGACCGCCAATGAGCAGAATTGCAGGTTGATTCCTTCTGCCGCCGCCTCGGTGGCGATCATGATGTGCGCTTCTTCCCTGAAGTAGTCCACCAGTGCGGAACGCATATCGGCGGTGCGGGAACCGGAGATACGGTCGCTTCCTTGATGCCGTGCATACCACTGTTGGTAAATCAGTTTCGATTGCTCATCGCTATTGGAACCATTGAACAGAACGATCTTTCCTTGATGCTCGGTTTCGGTAAGTACCCTGACCAGATAGTTCTGGGTTTTGCGGGATTCAGTAAAGATGATGGCTTTCTTGCTCGCCCCCAAGTTTTCCGCCTTGGCAAAGCCGGCTTTGAGCGCCTGAATCAATGACTTCCCTTTGGCATTCTCTGTAATGGATACAGCAAGATCACGAAATGCTTCAAGGTCGGCAATCTCTTTCCGGATGGCTTCGATGTCTTCAGCGCGTAGGGGCGGGTCTTGTGCCCGCCCAATCTGGGCACCCACAAGGGATGCCCCTACAACGTCCTCTTCCCATTCATCCTTTATCTCATCGAGGATTTCAAAGTCGTCGGCCAGCTCTTCATCAAGAGTCTCCTTGACTTTGGCGTCTTTCAATTTTGCCTTCAACTTATTGGACATGGAGTCCAGTGCTCCGGCAATGGCGAACGTCGATGATGCCAGCAGCTTTCGGAGGACTAGAATCATCAGGGTGCGCTGGCTGGGGGGCAGGGCCTGAAGGTTGTCCCGGCGCAGGTATTCCGATACCAGTTCGTACAGTACCTGTTCATTCTGGGAGGGGGTGAATTCCTGGGTGATGGGTATCCGATTGGTGTACTTGATATATTCCAGCACCTGCCGCCGCAGGGTTCTTTTGCAGATGGGAGCAAGTCGGGCTTTCAACTCATCGAAATCTATTTCGTTGGTGAGTCTGGCAAACTGGCTCTTGAAGCTCTTCTGGTCGCCGAAGATATATTCGTCAACAAAGCTGACAAGACCGTATAACTCCATGAGGGAATTCTGAAGAGGAGTGGCCGTGAGCAGCAGCTTTGGCGCGTGTGCAAGGGCTTCCTTGAGGGCGCGGGCAATCTTGTTTGAGGTCTTATAGACGTTGCGGAGCCGGTGGGCTTCGTCGATGACCACCAAATCCCATTGAACAGCCTTTACTTGTGCGGCCTTGTTCCGGGCAAACTGATAGGACGTGATGACGATCTCGTCCTGTTCAAAGGGATTGCGTTTGCCGTGTTTTAATTCTTGATTGAATGACTTGGATTCGAGAATGGAAGAGTGGAGGAAGAATTTTTCCAGCAGTTCCTGATTCCACTGTTTTCTCAGACTGGACGGAACAATGATGAGGATCTTCCGCTTTCGCTCGGCCCAAATCTGGGAAAGTATAATTCCGGCTTCTATGGTTTTTCCAAGACCGACTTCATCAGCCAATAACGCGCCACGGGAAAGCGGAGACCTGAAGGCAAACAGGGCTGCATCAACCTGATGGGGATTCAGGTCAACCTGGGCATCCGCCAGTGACGCGGTCAACTTTTCCAGACTGTCGGAAGAGCAGCGCTTTGTCAGTTCATGGGCGTAATATTTCGCATGGTAGTCGGTGATAATCATTCGGCGAGATGTATATCCTGTTTAAGGTTTCGAGAAATTAAAAAACCGCTCGTCAGCAATAAACAGACTGGGCGGCTTTCAGTTAAACCCAAATTTCCCAAGGGCTTTGTGCCCATTTTCTCAACCTCCATAACACTGCAAAATCACATCACTTTAATATCCCTTTCCCCCACTAATGTCAACGAGAAAGGCTTTGTCAATCGACATTGGGAAATACCCGAGGCAAAATAAACCATATAAAAAATGGCGAAGATCTGGCGAAAGAAAAGTGTCAAAAGGTGTCATTTGGCAAGAAAAAAGGGGAAGATCGTCTAAGCGATTTCCCCTTATTTATCGGCAACTTATTAAATTACGGATGTTTACATAATTGGGCGCCTCAAGCTTTTAAGTCCCTTGCGTCTACCAATTCCGCCACCCGGGCAAACAGAAGGGTACTTTCACAAGTACCCTTTCCGGACCATCTCAACGACATTAAAGGTTTACAGGCTGTTGACCCTTTCCCTGAGTTCCTTGCCGGTTTTGAAAAACGGGGTTTTCTTGGCCGATATTTTTACCACGGCCCCGCTCTTCGGGTTACGGGCTTCCCGCGCTTCCCGCTCGCGGATAGTGAAGCTGCCGAACCCGCGAATTTCGACCTTTTCTCCTTTTGTCAAGGCTGCACACATGGAGTCGAAAACCAAATTAACGACCAACTCCGCTTCCTTGCGGGTCAGAACACCGTTGGCCTCCATAATCTTTCCCACCAGGTCACTCTTGGTCATACTCTCCACCTCGTCCTCCAATTGGTTCTTTGTTTCACTTCATAAAAAAGAGGTACGCCCTGTTACGGTCGGCGCCAACATTATCATTTATCGCCGTTTTTCTTTAATTCTACCTTCAGCAAATCCCCCAGACTGGACGTAGCCTCTCCCTGAGACGACAAATAGGATGCTAGTTCAGCCTTTTCATTCGCCGAGGATAGGGCTTTTACCGAAAGTCCTATTTTTCTTTCAGTTGCATCCACGTTGAGCACTACCGCCTCCAACTCATCTCCTGGCTCGGCAAAGCCTTTGGGGGTGGCCAGTTTTTCCTGGGATAGCTCGGAGACATGCACCAGGCCTTCGACTCCCTCTTCAAGTTCAAGGAATATCCCAAAATCGGTCACCGACGAGACTTTTCCCTTGACCCGGGTCCCCGGTCTGTATCTGGCGGGGATTTCGCTCCAGGTATCCGGAGTGAGCTGCTTGATCCCGAGGGAGAGTCGCTCGTTTTCTACATCAATATTCAGCACCACTGCCTGCAGGTTCTGCCCTTTGCTGTAAAGTTCGCCGGGGTGCTTGATCCGCTTGGTCCATGAAATGTCGGAAACATGGACCAAACCGTCTATGCCGTCTTCTATCCCGATAAACATCCCGAAATCGGTGATGTTCTTGATCTGTCCCTCAATCCTGGTGCCAACCGGATAGCGCTCGCCGATTACTGTCCAGGGATTCACCTGGGTCTGCTTCAGACTCAGAGAAATACGACGGTTGGCAGGATCCACTCCGAGCACTGACGACTCGACCATGTCGTCGACCTTTAACACCTCGGATGGATGACGGACCCGCCTGGTCCAGGATATCTCCGAGACGTGAATCAGCCCTTCGACCCCCTCTTCCAGGGCAATAAAAGCGCCATATTCGGTGAGGCTTACCACCTTGCCATGCACCCTGTCCCCAAACCGGTATTTCCCTTCCACATTGAGCCAGGGATCGGGAACGGTTTGCTTGAGACCTAAAGATATCTTCCCTTTGATGCTGTCATATTTCAGCACCATTACACTGAGTCTGTCGCCGACCTTTATGATTTCGGAGGGATGGCCCAGCCTTCCCCATGACATGTCGGTGATATGTAGGAGCCCGTCAAGCCCCCCCAGGTCAACGAACGCCCCGTAATCGGTAATGTTCTTGACAATTCCACTAAGTATCTGGCCCTCGGCCAGGTTGGCAAGTGTCTCACGTTTCGCGTGCTCCCGTTCTTCTTCCAGGAGGGCGCGCCGCGAGAGGACAATATTCCCGCGCTTGTGGTTTACCTTGAGAATCCGGAAAGAACATGTCTGACCGAGATATTTGTCAAGGTTGCCGCCAGGGCGCAGATCCACTTGTGATGCGGGCAGAAACGCCTGAATCCCGACGTCGACGGTCAAACCTCCCTTTACCTTGGCAAGTATTTTACCTTCAATGATGCCTCCTTCCCCGCCGGCCTCTGATATTCTATCCCAGGCCACCTGGGACTCGGCCTTTTTTCTGGAAAGGACTATGTAGCCTAACTCGTTTTCCGCACGCTCAAAGAATACCTTAACCTCATCCCCGACCTTTACCGTTATCCCGCCGCTCTCATCCAGGAACTCGCCGACCGGTATCCGTCCTTCGGATTTGTAGCCGACGTCAACCAGCACGAAATCCTGATTGATCTTCACTACGACACCCTTGACGATCTCGCCTACTTGGAGCTGCCGCAGACTGTCATGAAACAGCTCCTCAAATTCCCCTTGAGCGCCGTGCTCAAACTCTTCGTCCGTATCCTTAAAGCGCTTGATCTTCATGTCACTGTGCCTGCTCTCCGGCCTGTCATCCATCATCAAACCCGTACCCCCTGAAATAATTCGCTTTACGAATTTATGAACTTAGCACATTCCCTGAAAAATTCAATGTTTTTCGTCACGGCTGATCTTATGAATCTGTTCAACGACCTCATCAATCAGCCATTTCGGGGTAGAGGCCCCGGCGGTTACCCCGGCCTTGCCGACCCCTTTGAACCACTCAGGGTTCAGTTGCTCAGCGGTTTCAATATGATGGGTCTTTGGCTGCAATTCAGCCGAAACTTCCGCAAGCCGCTTGGTATTGGCGCTGTTGTAGCCGCCGATGACTATCATGCAGTCTACCTGCTTGGCAAGCTCCTTGGCTTCCTCCTGACGGACCGCCGTGGCGTCGCAGATGGTGTGGAACACTCTAAGCTCGCCCCCTTTCATGAGGCATTCATGCACCACGTTCGTCAAGTTTTCAAATGACTGGGTGGTCTGGGCAACCACCCCTATCTTTCCCATCCTTGGGAGCTTTGCCGCCTCCTCGCCCGACCCTACCACGTAAACCTTTCCCTTGGCATAGGATACGATCCCCTGCACCTCCGGATGTTCGGCATCCCCAACCACTACAACATCGTAGCCTGCCTGTGAGAGGCTCTTTACGTGCTCCTGGGCCTTTTTGACGAACGGGCAGGTGGCATCCACGATCTCCAGTTGTTTTCGGATCGCGTCCTCCAGTTCCTCGGCAGCCACACCATGGGAACGGATGATAATGGTGCCGTTCTCCAGTCCGGCCAGGTCATTGCGGACCCTGACCCCCATCTCTTCCAGCTTCTGCACCACCTGCGGGGAATGGATGATGGGCCCAAGCGTAAAGGTGGGCACACCTTTATCCGCGGCTTCAAACGCCATTTGTGTGGCCCGTTTAACGCCGAAGCAGAATCCTGCCTGCTTGGCAAGGATGATCTCCATAAGTTTACCCCTTGTCTGACGTCAGCCTTTCTTTGATTTTATCTTCCATGATTTGCAGCGCCTCGTCTATGGAAAGCCCTGTTGAATCGATCTCAACAGCATCCCTGGCCCGCATCAGGGGAGCATGCTCACGGCAGGAGTCCTGATCATCACGCCGGCGCACATCAGCAACGGTCTGCTCCAGTGTGACGGTCTCCCCTTTCTCCCTTAGTTCCAGGTAGCGGCGCTTTCCCCGCTCTTCAGCCGAGGCGGTGAGAAAAAACTTTACTTCAGCGTCAGGAAAAACCACCGTGCCTATATCCCGTCCCTCAAGAATGACGCCGCCGTCACGTCCCATTTCCCGCTGCTGCGAGAGAAGGGTTTCCCGCACAGGTTTTTTTTCAGATATCCGGGAAGTCAGCATGCTGATCTCCGGGGTGCGGATTGCTTCGGAAATGTCCTCGCCGTTACAGATCACCCGGCAAGGAGCGGCATCGCGCACAAAAGAGATGTTGACGCTCCGGCAAACCCCGGTCAATGCTTCCTCATCGTCGATTGAAACCCCGGCCCGCTTAACAGCCAGCGCCACTGCGCGGAACATGGCGCCTGTATCTATGTGTATATAGCCGATACGCTCGGACAAAAGCCTGGTGATGGTGCTCTTGCCGGCTCCCGAAGGGCCGTCGATGGCGACAACAAGGCCTTTCCCTCGTTGCGGTTTCCCTGATATCACCTTATTGCCACCCCTTCCAACAACGGGATGAAGTTGGGGAACGAGGTGGCAATGCAATCAACGTCGCGAACCGTGATCCCGCCTGATGCGGCAAGCCCCGCCACAAGCATGGACATTGCAATCCGGTGGTCGCCCCAACTGTCGGTTACACATCCCCGGAGCCGTTCAAGTCCGCTTATCTCCATGCCGTCTTCGGTTTCGGTAACCTCCACGCCCGCACTGCGCAGACTTGCGGCCATAGCCGCGATCCGGTCGGTTTCCTTTACCCTGAGCTCATGGGCATCCCTGATGACGGTCCGTCCGGAGGCGTGGGCCGCGGCCACGCAGATAATCGGGAATTCGTCGATGGCGCGAGGCACCATCTCTCCGCCGATCTCAATACCATTGAGGCGCGAGGCCCGCACCAGGATGTCCGCCACCGGTTCGCCAGATATTTCGCGCCTGTCGAGAAGCTCCAGTGATCCCCCCATGCCGGTCAGGATGTCGATTACGCCGGTTCTGGTAGGATTGACCCCGACCCCGCGGATGAGAAGTTCCGAGCCGGGGACGATCAGCGCCGCCACCATGAAGAAGGCAGCCGAAGAGATGTCGCCCGGCACAACGATATCGCGCCCCTCCAGTTCCCGACCGCCGCGCACCTTCACCATCGGGCCGCCAGCCTCTATGTCAGCCCCGAAATAACGAAACATCCGCTCCGAATGGTCGCGGGAGAGGTGCGGCTCGACCACAACCATCTCTCCTGACGCATAAAGCCCGGCCAGCATTATGGCCGACTTTACCTGTGCGCTGGCTACCGTGGAATCATGCCTGATGCCGGAGAGCTCTTTCCCCATTATAGCCAGCGGCGCCTTGTCACCACCGGCGCGGCCGTTGATAGCGGCCCCCATCCGGCCAAGAGGCTCGATAACCCTCTTCATGGGCCGATTGCGGAGGTACTTGTCCCCCGTGAGAACTGAAAAGAAACGTTGGCCTGCCAAAATGCCGGTCATAAGGCGCATCGAGGTGCCGGAATTGCCGCAATCTAGCACATCGGAGGGCTCTACAAGGCCGTGCAGCCCCTTTCCCTTGATGCTCAGCGTTTCACCATCGTCATCAATATCTACTCCCATAGCCCGAAAGGCATTCAGGGTGGCAAGGTTGTCCTCGCCACGGAGAAAGCCGCGCACTCTGGTTTCGCCCTGCGCAATGGAGCCGAGCATGATAGAGCGATGGGATATTGACTTGTCTCCCGGCACGCTTATCTCGCCGCGGATCGATCTGGCTGGTTGTACGGTATGGCTTTTCATTGCTGCTCCCGGGGCCTGAAAAACTTCAAAGTATGGCGTCCCGCTGCTCCTTCGACCTTGCAAAAAACGCCTCCAGTCCCTCGCTATCCCCGCGTTCCACTATGGCGCGCAATTCAGCAAAGCAACTGGAAAAGATATCCATCAATTCAAGGATGCCCTGCCGGTTCATGATAGCTATGTCACGCCACATGGCGGGGTCCGAGGAGGCAATGCGGGTAAAGTCCCGGAAGCCACCGGCCGAGTACTTCAGGATGCTCTCGTCAAACCGGTCGTACCCCCCTACCGCGTTGACCAGGGAGTATGCGACCATATGGGGGAGATGGGAGATGGCGGCCACCACACGGTCGTGTTTCGCCACCTCCATCAGCACGACCTCGCTTCCGGCTGTTTCCCACATGCAGATCACCTTTGCCAGCGCCTCCTTGCTAGTAGAGGCGGTGGGTGTGATGATACAGCGCTTCCCCTTATACAGGGCGGCAAAGGAGGCCTCCACCCCTGACTGTTCGGTGCCGGCGATCGGGTGGCCGCCGACGAAAAAGGCGCCGGGCGGCATGAGCGCCTCGCAGCCTTCCACTATCTCTCCCTTTACGCTTCCGCCGTCAGTGACCACGCACCCCGGTGGAAGGGACGGCGCAATCCGGGCAAGTATCCCGGCAATCGAGCAAACGGGCGTGGAGATAAACACCATGTCCGCTTCTGTTACTCCTGTCGGCGCGTCAAGGGTGTAGCGGTCGATCACGCCAAGCTCCACGGCCCTTTGCAGGTTCGCCTCGCCACGACCGACGCCGATGATCTCGTCAACCGCGCCCTGTTCGCGCAATACCCGCGCCAGCGAGCCGCCAATCAGTCCGACACCGATTACGGCCAACCGTTTTATGAGCGGCATAGTTACCTCGCTACGATTGGATTGCTTTTGGATACGATCCCAGCACCTTTACAAACTGACAGCAGACGTTCAACTCCTGAACCGCCTCGGCAATGACAGGGTCGGAAATATGTCCCGCCAAGTCGAGAAAGAAGATGTACTCCCAAGCCTTCTTTTTCAGAGGGCGTGACTCGATCTTGGAGAGGTTTATCCCGCGTTTGGCGAATGGCTCAAGCATCCGGTAAAGTATCCCTGCCTCGTCCTTGACGGAAAACAAGAGGGAGGTCTTGTCATTACCGCTCTTTTCCGCCAGCTTCGTCCCTATGACGAGAAATCGGGTAAAGTTGTTAACTTGGTCCTCAATCCGTTCACATATCACCTTCAGATCGTATATGGTTGCGGCAAGCTCGCTGGCAATGGCGGCAGCGGCATGGTCCTCACTGACGATTTGCGCCGCCACCGCCGTGGACGCTACGTCCACCAGCGTTGCGCCGGGAAGGTTGTCCGCCAGCCAGTTACGGCACTGGGCAAGCGGCTGTGGATGGGAATAGACCTTCTTTATCTCGTCAAAGCGCCCCGTGCGCGAAAGAAGGAAATGATGTATCTCCAGGAGCACCTCGAAATTGATCTTAAGCTCGCTCTCGATGAACATATCGAGGGTGTGCGACACCATCCCCTCGGTGGAGTTTTCAACCGGCACCACCCCATAGTGGGCGCGCCCTTTCTCCACTTCCTCGAAGACCGCCGGAATAGACTTCTGCGGCGACAACTCCGCAGATAGGCCGAACTGCTGCATGGCGGCCAGGTGGGTAAAGGTCGCCTTGGGTCCGAAAAAGGCCACCTTCAGAGGCGCTTCCAACGCCAGCGACGCAGAAATGATCTCCCTAAACACGTTGCGGAGCGCTTCATTGGGGAATGGCCCGCTATTCCGAGTGGTCAGCCGCTCATATATTTCCCGTTCCCGGCTCGGGACGTGAAAATCCGACTTCGCGCCGACCTTGAGCTGACCAACATCCATAACCAGCGCGGCCCGCCGGTTCAAGAGATCAAGAATACGCTCATCGACGGAGTCAATCCCTTCTCTCAATTCTTTAATGGTCTTCTTAGTATGCAAGGTGATTAAGCCTTTGGGAGGGGATGAGGATTGTCGTGGAGGTCGTTAATTTATAGTAAACGCAGGGGAAATGCAAATGCTTTTTGTCTGCGGGTTTATGCGGCGCACAGCCAATATCTAAGCATGTTCCCGTATGGCGTGGAACTCCAGTTCCTTCCAATTTTCGATCGTATTGTCGAGCCGCCACTGGCTCCCCGCCAGATAGGCCAGATTTCCCTCGCCGTCCCGGTACAGGTGCATCGCTTCCCTTTTCTCGAATTCTTCAATCTTCCGTTTTTCACCCGTGACCCAGCGGGCCGTAACGTAGCCTACCGGCTCATATGCGGCCTTGACCTTGTACTCGTTCTCCAACCGGTGCATGACCACCTCGAACTGGAGGAGCCCGACCGCGCCAACGATCCAGTCACTACCCATGAGAGGACGGAAAAGCTGCGTGGTTCCCTCTTCGGCCAACTGCACCAACCCCTTCTCCAGAGCCTTCGACTTCATCGGGTCCAGCAGCCGCATCCTGCGGAAATGCTCCGGGGCAAAGTTGGGCACCCCGGTGTATTTCAGTTCCTCCCCCTGGGTGAAGGTATCGCCGATCTTGATGGTGCCGTGGTTGTGGATTCCGATGATGTCGCCCGGATAAGCCTCGTCCACGTTGGTTCTGTCCTGCGCCATGAATATTGTGGCGTTGGCGATCTGCACCTCGCGGCCTAGCCGTACGTGGCGGACCTTCATCCCGCGTGTGAATTTGCCGGAACAGATGCGGAAGAAGGCGATCCGATCCCTGTGGGCGGGGTCCATGTTGGCCTGAATCTTAAAGGTGAACCCGGTGAAGGGCTCCTCGTAGGGGGATACGGCGCGGGTTGTCGCTACTCGCGGCAGTGGCGAAGGGGCGTACTGGACAAAGGTGTCTAGGAGTTGCCGGACACCGAATTTATTTATGGCGCTGCCGAAGAATATGGGGGTCTGCGTCCCGGCCAGGTAGGCATCAAGCTCAAAGGGATGGGCCGCTCCCTCAAGCAGCTCCACGTCATTTCTAAGTTCCTCCACCTGGGAGCCAAGAAGCTCGTCGAGGCGGGGATCGTCAAGTCCTTTCACAGTAACCACCTGAGCGGCCCCACGGTCGGCGTCCTCACCGAAGAAGGTCAACTCCTTGGTGTAGAGGTGATAGGTGCCGCGAAACCGCTTTCCCATACCGATAGGCCAGGTGATTGGGGCGGACCGGATTTTCAGTACGCTCTCGATCTCGTCGATGAGATTTATCGGCTCGAGCCCTTCGCGGTCGAGCTTGTTGATGAAGGTCATGATAGGGGTGTTGCGCAGTCGGCAGACCTCAAGCAGTTTTTTCGTCTGGCTCTCCACCCCCTTGACGGAGTCGATCACCATCAGCACCGAGTCTACGGCGGTGAGGACACGATAGGTGTCCTCGGAAAAGTCGTTGTGGCCGGGGGTGTCGAGGAGGTTTATCTCGTAGTCATTGTAGGTGAACTTCATGACCGATGAGGTGACAGAGATGCCGCGCTGTTTTTCCATCTCCATCCAGTCGGAGGTGGCGTGGCGGGCGCTCTTTCTGGCCCTTACCTCGCCCGCCTGCTGGATGGCGCCGCCGAACAGGAGGAGCTTTTCCGTGATTGTGGTCTTACCCGCATCCGGGTGGCTTATAATGGCAAAGGTGCGTCTTCTGTTGATTTCCTGCTCATTGTGCTTCTTCACTACCGTTACTCCATTTCGTCAGGAACAACCGAAAACCTGTTGTTGATAGTTTGCAAGGACGGGCGTAGTCACTGATGCGTAAAAAACTGCGCTATCTCCCGGAGGTGGGCCACCGGCCTGATAAGCAGGACAAACGAAAGGCGAAGAAGATGTCTCCGCCTCTTTTCCCGCTGCCCATATGATTACATTTTCGGAGGATAAAGGGCAACAGAAAAGTTGAACAAAGGATGAGTCATGGGTCTTGATATTCCCCTCTCCATTAGCTTCCCCTGTACCCCGGAACTTACACTCTCTAACTCTTTCCTGTTGAACTCCGTTCGACAATTGCTTATGCTACCGAATAATTAACCTGGATATAAGGAGAACCAAATGACCAATGCCACCATTACCGGCTGGGGCAAATGCATGCCGCCTGCCGTGCTTACGAATAACGATATCTCCACATTTCTTGACACGAATGATGAGTGGATCGCCAGTAGAACGGGAATGAAGGAACGCCGCATCTCACACGTACCGGTGAGCGATCTGGCTCACGTGGCGTCTGCCCGCGCCCTGGCGGCTGCCGGGGTCAATGCGTCGGAAGTGGATCTCATAATCTTCGGAAGTTGTACCGCTGACGAAATTGTGCCAAATTCCGCATCACGCGTTCAATTATTGCTCGGCGCTAAAAATGCGGCGGCGTTCGACCTCAATACCGCCTGCACAAGCGGCATGTACGCACTTTCCGTGGCTTCCGCCATGATTCGGACGGGCGCTTGTCGCACTGCGGTAGTAATTGGCGCTGAAGTGATATCCTCGTTCCAGGACTGGAAGGATCGCAATGTAGCCGTTCTGTTCGGTGACGGGGCGGCGGCGTTCGTCCTCCAGGCGACGGACAAAAATGAGGGACTGCTTGCCGACAAGCTCGGCTGCTTTGCGGAAGCGCGCGACATCCTGCGCGTGAACGGCCTAGGTATAAGCTATGCCGACGGTCGTACCCTGGTTGGAACCAGTTGGTGGGATTTCGTCGGGCAGGAGATTTTCAAGAAAGCCGTACTCGGTATGACGGAGGCGTCTGAAGAAGTAATCACCTGTTCTGGTCTCGAAAAAAACCAGATCGACCTGGTCGTGCCGCACCAGGCGAATCTGCGGATCATACATGCCTTAACCAAACGTATCGACCTACCGCCCGATCGTGTTTTTGTCAATATCGAACGTTACGGTAACATGTCGGCGGCGACGACACCGGTGGCTTTTGTCGAAGCGATTGAAGAGGGTCGCGTTAAACCCGGCTATCATATCCTTCTGCCGGCTTTTGGCGGCGGATTGACTTACAGCGCCCACATCTTTCGATGGGGGGAACGGACTACACCCGTCGGGACTACCGACGTCGACATTCCACCATGTGACAAAACCGGGCTCGAACTGGTACAGGCAATCATGCGTCGGCCACATGCCGGAGGACCCCACTGACCAAGCCGTTTAATTGCAACTTGGTATCAATTGTGTTTCAACCCGCAGCCGCTGCTCTCTGTCCGAAAGAGTCTGTATTTCGGCAGTAGACTATGCGGCGCGTACGATATTTTGTTGCGGCGGAAATTGGACAAGCCGAGATCCTGTTCAAAGTTGATCCACGTAAAGCGATCCGCAATCTGCCCAGATAGATGATGAAACATATAGGGATAGATTCCCGGCGCTTCAACTCGGCCTTTGGCGAAATGAATCACGAAAACGCCGACGGCTACTTCTTCTCCAAGCAAAAAGCCGACCGGCTTATCATCCAGGTAGTAAATATATCCGTATAGTCCCAGTGCGGATGAAAGAGTGACCGCCTCCCTGCAAGCATCCCAATCGGTCTCTTTATTGGGTTTTCCCTTCTCTGTTTGCCACGCTAGCAACACGCTCAAGGCGTCATTCGCCACGGTATTGTCGAAACAGACATCCCTGTGACTCCCCTGCCGGAGAAACTGCCGCATCTGATTCCGCTTCTTGCTTAAACGTTTGCCTCGATAATGCAGGAAATTTTCAATCGGATAGAGATAATCGGCATCCGCCCGCTCTGCCTCAACTATCAGGCCTGTAGTGTCGAGGCGATCGATGACCTGTTGACTGACGGGAAAGTAACAGTCATATCCGGTAAGCCGTTCCAGAAGCTGATCGCCCGGCGCCGAAGCCAGATCGAACAATGGCAGCAAATGTCGGCAACCATTGTAGGTGGCGCCTGCGATGCAGGGGAGTTTGGCTGGCTGATACCGGTAATTGTGAATATGACGAAACAGGTAGAGATTCGGGAAACTGTATTCAGAGAGTCCTGTTCGCAAAGGTCCGAGGAATGCCTCAATTTCGCCCTGATGATTCAGAGTGAGCGGCTCGCCCTGAATCATCGAATCAGGCATAGCTAACCACACGCGCCCCCGGAGCCGGACCATCGGCAGGGGGACCGGCAAAACATTGAGCAATGGCCATCCATTGTTCAGCCAAGTTGCCATTGACCGTCAGGCCGGTGTCGCAGAGATGCCGCCGTTGTGTCACCACCAGGCAAAAGTCCTCGGCGCTTCCGGTTACCCGGTCAGTGGCAGCCTCTTCCCCCCAGGTCCAGAGGCTTCCGGAAGGGGAGAGGAGTTCTACGCGCGGAGACGACTCCGGCTGTGATAACCCCCGGTTTATGAATGACCAGCCAAGGGTGGTGACACCGATGTGAGCGATATGGCGCAGTCTGTCACCGTTGACCCGGCGCACCCTCAATGCGTCAAATACGTCCTGTCCATGAGCCCAGGTCTCCATCACGCGAGCCGTAATAAATGAACGGACACTCATGTCAGGGCCATACCAGGGAAGCCGCTCCCTGGCATCCATCTCGCTCAAGCCGTCCAGCATTTTCGTGCGGGTGGCGCGCCAATGGGCCAAAAGCTCCTTTCCCGTCATCCGCCCCATCCGGCCATCCACCAGAGAGGGCCAACTTCCGTTTAGAGAGAGCTGCTTCAACAGGACCCCGGCGTCCGACGCAAAGGCTGTGCGATCCTGCAATGCGAGCAGTGACCTGTCATCAAAATAGCAAATGTGGGCAACCTCATCGTAGATCGTCCAGTTATAAAAGGGTACCGGCTGTCGCCACTGCTCTTCAGTCAGAAGCATTACCAGGTTGTCGAGCGACTGCTGTTCCGCAGCCAGTTCCTTGCAAAGTTCCTTCATAGTAATCCATCCTTTCGATCACGTATTCAAGCTCATTGAACACGCAGCCTCAAATAAAATGAAGTCGAATTTTATAATAATGCCTTCCTTGATATCCATTCGGAGCATGTATAACCAGACAGGTTTTCGCGAGATTATGCCATTAAACCGTTTACCGTGTCAATAATAGGGAGTGACCGTGTGGCGAGCCTATAATTACTAATCCCAAATCAATGATGAAATCTAGACGGCAAGGATTGAGGCGACGAAGGCGCAAAAAAAGGCGGGGCGCAAGGCCCCGCCTGAAAATAATCCGTTACATTTAACAGCAGCTTGTTATCAACTTCATCATTTCATTATAATTAACCCCATACTCATTCTTCTGCCGGCGGTATCCCACGCTGTGAGCCATAACCCGCCACTCTTCAGGATGTATGGTTGCCCAGCGCTGTCTATTGGCCACAGATCTGCTGATGCATAGAAATCTGTCGGTGCAAGCGGGATGTCAACCCTGTTTGATGCCGTGTAATCACTATTGTTTATATGCGCTGTCAGTGTGCCGGCCATGACTGAGGCGCTCGGCTTATTCCACATGATCACAACGCCATCCCCACCGGCGAAAACGCGCAATATGGCCAGTGTCGGAAAGTTGATGATCAGGAAGTTGCTAGCCTTCAATCCGGCATTCAGGTAGGGAGCCTTCCAGAGTTTTTCGGTGTAGGTAGCCGCCAGGGTCGCTCCTTTATAGAGCTTAACGGTGTAGATATCCCCATCGGCGATGGTTGCAATTTGAGTATCAGTCATGAAATACGCAGTGCCACCCGTTGTTTTGACGGTAAACCAGTTGTTTGGGGTCTGTTTGACCACTGTGACCTTGTCAGGCACACTGCCCAGTGTAACCGAACCAGTAATGCCGGCGCCGGTAACAACTGCTGATGTAATCCCCTTGCCTCCAACGTCTTCAACAAGGAGATCCAGACCCGAGCTTATCGTTGTTACTGTAGCGTCATTGGGAGGAACATCGCTAAAAAGGAGATATTCCGCTCTGGCCATAACTTTGACACGGGCGATATACTGATCCCCCTGTATGTACCACTTCCCATCCGTTTTCTTGATCATCTGGAGCGGATGCTGACTGATATCGACTGCCTTGCCACCCTTCATGACATCAAACGCGATCACGGCTGTTCCCGCTGTCGCATCCTTGGATAGCACGGAGAGATTAGTGAACGATATCCCAATCATGCTCTCTTTGGCAGTAATTTCAGTGAGGAAAGAATCCAGGTTTTGCCCTTGATTCATGAAGGTGGCGCTGTCAAACAGACCCAGCAGGGTTGCGTCGGTTTTGCTGGGAAGGGCGGTGGCGAACAGACCTGTGTATGCGTTGAGTACCGGGGTGACCGCGCTGATCACCTGGGCGTCTGTCTCACCAGCGGGAGCAGCGGGGGTGGCGGAGACCTGTGAGGATTCCGCGCTCTCGCCGTTGGCGTTCACCGAGGTCACTACGAAGTAGTAGGCGGTATCATTTGTGAGGCTGGTGACTGCCTGCGGAGTCACGGCGCTGGCGATCTTGATGCCTGAGGACTTGGTTACCCCTGTTGAAGTAGAATAGTAGAGGTTGTACGAAGTGGCGCCGGTAACGGCACCCCAGGATACGGTGGCCTGTCCGTTACCTGCCGCTGCGGCAACTCCGGCTGGTGCTGCTG
>JBAQKZ010000146.1:0-4809 GCA_049301475.1 Geobacteraceae bacterium
TGCCAGCGCCTCGTCGGCAGCCGCCACGATAGCCCGTCCGATCTTGCCGTCAAGCCGACCGGTGCCCATATTGGCGATAGCCGCAGACTTCTTTATCACCAGTGTTGCCCAGACTAGCTCAGGATGGGGCTTAAGCCCGGAGATAGGGAAGTTCTCCAGTGCGCGGACAGTCTGCGCCCCGTAATATGCATCCGCCGGGACTTCCACAGCGCCGAGGGAGTCTTTTTCAGTACGTGTATGAATGTTTTGTTTCAACTCGGGGGCAGCCGCCGCCCGTAGTGGAACCGCAGAGTGGTCAGACGCAACCTCCCCGCACCCCTTCATCGCCTCACGCTTCGCGGTAATTACCCTCAAATGCTCTTTCTCCTCGTTCAAGAGGGTATTCAGCATTTCCCTTCCGGCCGGGTCAGTGGTCTTGTCGATGAGTTCAAGGAAGAAGGCAATCCCCTTTTTTTCGATTTCAATAGCAATTTCGAGAGCATCCAGGTCGCTGGTATCGAAGCCTGTCTGATTTTCGGCGGGGCTGCCGCTCTCAAGGGTGATGGTGGAGCCTCCGTAATAAACCCATTGTCCGCCCTGATTGAGGGAGTTGTATAGTTCGGTGAGCTTAAGGTAGTGGACCTCCTCGGTATTGGCCAGCCATTTAAATATTCGCTTGCCGCCTGGGTGGAAGGTCTTTTGCGCCATCCCGGTGTAGTAGTCGAAGGTTTCCTTTTCAATCTCCATAGCTCGCATGATAGCGTCCAGCACTTCTTTGCGGTTATCGCTCATTCGTCCTCCCCGACGGTTAACATATATAGATTAAATAGTTCCTGAACGCTATTGACCAAAAACACGGCGGCCCCCGTCGCGGCCGGGAGCCTTAAGTCCACATCGTAACGATCACCGATGAAGAGGCATTCGGCCGGTTCCCTGCATATGACGCGCAGGATCATCTCCAGGGTCGCCTGGTCCGGCTTCGGACGCCATGTATACTCAATGCTGAATATCTGACTGAAAAACCCGGCAATGCCGAGCAACTCCATAGTCCGGTCGGCAAGAACGCGGTTGTTGTTTGTGTAGAGATGGAGATCGAACCTGTTTCCCAGCGCCTTCAACAGCTCAACCACCCGCTCGTCCTTGGTGAGGTAGCTCTCCGGTTGCACCTCCGCGGCGAAGTGACGGTGCAGGTCGGCCAGGTCCAGGCCGAGTTCCATGCATGCCTGGCTCAGTGTGGCGTTAAGACCGCTCGCAACGGAGAGACGTTGACGGGTCTCCATGATAATCGACCCCGCCGCTTCGACCGTTATCCCCTTGATCCCTGCAAGATATCGGCAGGCGGAGAGGTCGGTCTCACGCCCCAGGTCATTGTTTACATAGAGTGTGCCGTCCAGATCGAACAGCAGAGCCTTTATCCCGCCATGCACCCCTGCCTCCCGTAGTTCTGCTTAAACTCTTTTCACCATTGACGTTGTGAAAGAAGCATGGGGGGTTCCACCCCCTTCGCCTGAATAAGCACCTTGAAGGTGTCCCCCATGCCGCCGTCAGGCAGCATGAGCTTCTTCAAGGCAAGCCGGTTCTTCAGGCGCTCCTCTTCTGAAGCTGCGCTCGATTCAAGGGCCAGCATCTCCTCCATCAAACCGGCGGCCATGAGGAACCGGTACTGCTCGCCGAACCAGACCTTCCGGAGCCCCAGCCGCTCCCCCTCTTCCATGAGTGAGCTAAAGTCCAGATGGCTGGTCATGTCTTGCAGACCCGGGCGAAGGTACGGGTTCTCTTCAATTGTGTGGCGGTAGTAGCAGAGGAGGCTGCCGTTGCGTCGCATAGCGGAGTAAAGTTCCGGCGCCAAGTAGCCGTAGTCGATGGTGAGGACGAAGCCGCGTTCCAGGGCAGTGGCCACTCTGCCGAGCCACTCTAGCGCCGCCAGGTTGATCTCCGCACGCTGCCCGATTTCCAGGACAACGCCTGCCTGCTGCAAATAGCCTTCGACCTTCGGCGTGGATGGCTCGCCGAATATCTCCTTGAAACCCTCGGCATCGGCGTCTACATAGACCTCACGCAGCCCTTCGGGGGTCATCTCCACAAGGTGAACAGGGAAGGAGTCGAGCAGTTCATTGGAGAGGAGACAGCCGGTGAAGCGGAGCCTTCCGACCGCCAGCTCCGTAGGCTCGCTCCAGGCAATCCGGCGCTTGTGGGCGGCCAGGAGTTCGCGCTGGCTTGCGGCAAGGCTCGGTTCTACCTCTATCAAACGGTAGGTCACACTTTCGTAAAGCTCCGGACGGATATCCGCCAGAGCGTCCAGTATATCCCCCGCCAACCGTCCGCTCCCGGCGCCAGGCTCCACCACCTGAAAGCAGTCAGGCCGGGCCATGCTATCCCACATCCGGCACAACTCACGGGCAATCAGTCGGCCAAACACCCGATGCACGTTGCTGCTTGTATAGAAATCCCCCTCCGCCCCCACCTTTCGGCCAGCCGAGGTGTAGTATCCAAGTTCGGGCTCATAGAGGCAGGCCGCCATATAGTCGGCAAAGGTAATCGGCCCCTGGCGCCTTATCCGCTCCAGCAGCACCACTTCCAAGGGGGTCGATTTGATCATCTGTTCCACAAAGCTCTCCGAAAGTACTCATTTATAGCAGGAAGGGATAAATTTTGTCAATCTGGGACGCTTAGGGCCTGTCACGGAATAAGTGTCATAATTAGGCGCTCAGATTCAGGTTGGATTTGGTCGAACTGATTGAGCAAAACCGCAGACGTAGTAGTGCTACGTTGAGGATTTTGCGATTGAAGTTCGGCCAAAGACGGACTTAAGATGAGATGCCTAATGTTATAGTTATTCCGTGACAGGCCCTTACTAAAAACCTGCTTCACATCCCTCGCCCCCTCATGCTAGTATGCCTCATGTGTCTGATCCTGTTTGCCGCCAACTCCCATCCCGATTACCGGCTGGTGCTCGCCGCCAACCGTGATGAATTCTACCACCGCCCCGCCGCCTCCGCCGCATTCTGGGACGACGCGCCGCAACTTCTGGCAGGCCGCGATTTGCAGGCTGGTGGTGCCTGGCTCGGCATTACCACCTCCGGTCGGTTTGCCGCCATCACCAACTACCGTGAACCTGGCTTGTTCCGGCAGGAGGCGCCGTCCCGCGGCCAGTTGGTCAGCAGCTTTCTCCTGGGCGGCATGACGCCCGCAGGCTACCTGACGCGCCTGCAGGCAGAAGGGGGGCTCTATAACGGTTTCAGTCTCATTTTCGGCGACAGCGATCAGTTATTGTACTTCAGCAACCGTGGAAACCTGCCGTCGGCCATCCCTTCCGGTATCCACGGACTATCCAACCACCTGCTCGACACCCCCTGGCCAAAGGTAAGCCGAGGCTGTGAAGCGCTGCGTGAAATACTGAAGGCTTCCGCACCACCTGACCCGGAAGCCCTGCTCAAACTTCTTGCCGACCGCACCATTCCTGCCGACAATCTTCTTCCGGACACCGGTGTGGGGATCGAGTGGGAACGGCTCCTGTCAACACTCTTCATAAGGACCACCGACTACGGCACACGATCTTCCACCATCCTGCTTATCGACCGGGAAAACCGGGTAACCTTCCTGGAGCGTAACTTCAATGGCATGCCGGAAGAACCGCGAACCGGTTTCTGGGGCTTTCAGATTTGAATGCCAAGTCGCAATCCTGAAATCATCTCCTGCGGAGAGGAGCTAGAAACTCTTCCCTACTAAGCTCTTTTTTCCGCACCAGATGCTCTATCTTTCGGCTTATGGCGGTCCGCTCCCCCTCCTTCATAGCACCCTTGACAAGCACGAAGAAGGGGATGTTGCGGGTCTGGGGATAAAGGCGAAGCCGCTCCAATATTTCAAAAGCGCTCATATCGGGGAGCATGAGGGTCGAGAAAATCAGGTATTGTCGGCCGGTGGTCGCAAGGGCCATACCCTCCTTTCCCGTATAGGCATTCACAACTTCGAATCCGATTGACTCCAGGGCCTTTGCCACACGTTCTTCCCCCTTGCGGGAGATCAACAGCACCTGCAGGTCGTAGTCCTCAATGTCCTCTGTAAGACCCAGTACCGCCAGCCGTTCCAACAGGTAATCGGTGTCGGGCGGCAGTGTGAAAAATCCTGTAACCGGAAACACTTCTCCCACCTTTCCCTCTTCACTCAGATATACGGGGAGCAGAGGGATGCTCCTAGTCTCCGGATTATTCCTTATTTTCAGGATTATATCCCACCCATCAGCGGCAAATGGAGAGAGGTCAATCACTACACCCAAGGGCTTTCCGGTCGCCAAATCCTCCAGCGAGGCGGTGCGTGTACGGTATCCCGCATCCAGCAAGTAGCCGCTGACGATGGCCCCCCGCTGGTCATCCTCCCCCATCCCCAAAAGCCAGAGTTCAGGCATGGAATCACTCTTGGTCATGTCAACTCCTGTTCAGTCAGTATTCGAGACGCTATAGTTAGATACCATATTCTCGGCGCAGAGCAAATAATCTTTGACGTCATGGCCTTTAGGAGGCTAAAAACCGGCTTTAGATTGGCAAACTTTTGAGGACTTGCTTCCTTTATCAGAATATGTAGTCGAATGATAGCCAAATCAAAAAGTATATTCTAAATATTTTCAGGGTGTATTACCGACTACTGGAATGGTTTATAGCGGGATTATCAGGAAAATTAAAGAAGAAAAGCGGCTGATAGTGTCCAACAGGAGTTTAAGAGCAAAATGGCGAAAAATAGTATAACCAGACGTAATAACTAACATTATTACGCAACTTTTTGTAAGACCCCACCAGTTGTTACTGCATAACCGAACGCCTTTAAAATCC
This sequence comes from Geobacteraceae bacterium, assembly GCA_049301475.1. Classification (GTDB taxonomy): domain Bacteria; phylum Desulfobacterota; class Desulfuromonadia; order Geobacterales; family Geobacteraceae; genus JBAQKZ01. The sequence continues at coordinate 4,806 of JBAQKZ010000146.1, forward strand.
GCGT
>JBAQKZ010000147.1:0-4793 GCA_049301475.1 Geobacteraceae bacterium
CGGCAAAGAGGCCCCCTGCCGCCAGGGCGTTGAGCAGTTCTTCCCTTTCCAGGCAGGCGTCCGGCGCGGGTACAATCCGGTTGACCGGTATCCGCACTTCCGGCAAAGATATCCGGGCCAGCAGTTCATCCAGATATGGAGAGCGAAGCAGCTCATTCCCGCGACTGTCGGCGTAGCTGTAGGAGAGGGTAAGCGACGTTGTGGCGCACCCAATAGCCAGATAGAAGAGGAGCGGTTCTTCAGCCGCTTTCTCCGAGGCGGTTCTGAACAATTTGGCGCTGACGGCCCACTGGTAGAGGAGTTTTTCGCTGTCATTAAAGAGCGGATGGCTGTCATGCTGGGACGGACAGACGCCATCGTTGAGCCCGCCGATGAAAATGTGCGGAAAACCCAGGCCGCGGGCGTCATGGAAGTTCATTATGGCGACCCCCGCCTGCCTTTCTCCAGCGAGAAACACCCCTTCCATCCCCTGCCTGAGAAGCCGAACGAACTCATCGGCGTTCATGATTCCATCGTTCAGTCCGAGGGTCTTAAGGTCTGCCTCCAGCTCTGTAATAACCTGCTGAAAAAGGGATATTGCCGAGGCGTCCCGCCTGAGAACCCGCTCGTCCCCGCCCGCAATCCCACGCTGATATATGCGCCGCCGCTCAATGAAGCCTTCCAGTCGAAGGGTGAAATCGCGAAGAGTCTGTTTCCCGTTGAAGCCGCGCAATTCCTTCAGGAGCGGCGTCAGGGCCTGGAGGACCCGGATATTACGCTCCCTCTTAGGGGCATCCTGTGCAAGGCCGCCGGTCCGCCGGTCGAGAAGCGTATCTGCGGCGCAGACCGTTTCATCCAGGTATCCGCAGTCGATCAGCGCCGCTTCGATGGTTTCCACCGGGACCTCCCTCCACTTGTCGTCCAGAAGCGGGGCGCAGTAGGAGGAGCCGCAGAGTGTTATCAGCTCTTCCCTGGCAAAGTGCGACCGGACCATGTTGAAGGGGGCAAGACAGGCGCGGACCAGGGGCGAGGTGAAGAGCGGGGCGCCGCGCCGGTACGAAACCGGAATCCGGAACCGGCGGCAGACATCCTCCATCATAGGCCCGTAAGTCAAAAGTGAGCGAAAGAGTATGGCGATATCGACCGGCGCTTTCCCCTCCCCGAGAAGCCCCCTGATACGGCGGCCGATCTCCTCGCATTCTCGATAGAGGCCGGGAGCGGCAATAAGCGCCATTGGCTCAATCGGCTCAATTGGAGGCATGTTTTCAGCGTCGGTGAACAGCAGATCGAGAAGCGGGGTGAGAAACCTGCCAACAGGCTCGACAAATTCCGGCTCCAGTTGCAGATCAGAGTTGTCGAGTAGTTCCAGGGCGTCGGCAGTGCGTCCGACATATGCGTAGAGATTTCCGCGGTCGGGGTTGTAGGGTAGCTCCAGCCGGACCGGAATCCGGTGGGAAATGGCGCTCAGAAGCGCCATTTGAAGGGGAGTAAGGTCGTAGATGAAATGGAGCAGGAGAAGAGAGACGTCCGCAAACATGGGAGGAAGGGGCCCGCCCGACTGTAGATGGGCCAGCGCCGCCAGTTCCAGGTCGTGGTGGTCGAGTATCCCCCGCTCGGCTAGCGCCTGCTGGTAGAGGAGATAGAGAGAGGCAATCTCCCGGAGCCGCTCGGCGTCATTGAAGCGGCGAACTGTTGCACTAAAATCATCCGCCGTCACAATCGCCTGCTTCAGTTCGCCGAACAGCCCGTCCAGGGTGCCGATGAAACCGGGAAACCGGCTTGACCCGGCGAGGAGGCCGGTACCATCCGCGTATCTTTCCCTGGCCACCTCCTCCAGGATGAGCTTTCGCCCCACGGTGGAGATGGGGTGCCCTGCCGCGTTGCTCGCACGGTAGATGCCTTCCGTTAAACGCTTGAGGGTTATGGCCGGGGTTCCGAAAATCACCCCTTCTTTCGCAAGGGTTTGTCGTTCAAAGGCCCGCACTGCGGCGTCAGTGGGGAAAATATGCAGAATGTCTCGCATACGGCGATTATAGCGCATCCGCAGGTTGCTGGCAATTGCTCAGATTCTGCTCAGATTCTGCCTGTTTTTATTTATGCCGTAAAATACTTTCCAGCTTGAACCGCATGCGCCGTCTCTCCGCATGCTAGAATGTTTACTGGAGAGGGGCCAGAAGGTAGCCTCCCAGATTCCCCCTGTAAAGGTTTTTCTTGGTTTAACTAAAGGGGAAACCTGCCTTGGAGAGAATTTTGGCTCAAATAGAATTTGTAGGCCGAAATTAGCGATTCTTTCCTGTAAAGGCAAAAACAGTATATCCCGGCGGATGCTGAATAGGCGAAAGTCCCTATTTATCCGCAACTACCTTGCCGCCGGATTTGCTCAATGATGATGAGTGAACGGGCGTCGCAGGAAATGGGAAGACTAAATTCGATGACGTTGCTCACCCACGCTCCCATATCACTGAGTGCGGCACTTGCAAATTTCGCTTCTTCCCGGCCTTTCCCCCCCTTCATGGCGATAATCTTACCGTGCTCATTCAGGAGTGAAAACGCCATGCCGACAAATGTGGGAATATCGGAAAATGCGCGGGAGACGACCCAGTCGAAACTGCCGACCTCTTTGGTTATCAGCTCTTCCGCACGGGCGTGGAGCGCCTCGAATCCACGGAGACCTAGAAGCCGGGCCATATGACGCTGGAATATGATCTTCTTTCCCACCGCATCCACGGAGGTCACCTCCAGTTCGTGGCGGACAATTTTCAGGGGAAGCGACGGAAAACCTGCGCCGGAGCCGATGTCGAGGAGCCTCCCCTTCCCGCCTATGACTTTTAGGAGGGTCAGTGAATCGAGAAAGTGCTTGGCGGCAATATCCGCGTCCCCCCGAATCGCGGTGAGGTTTATCTTGCGTCCCCACTTTTGCAGCTCCGCAGCCAGGAGCCGGAACTTTTCCAACTCGTCGGAAGTGAGCCTGACGCCCAGTTCCGCCAGACCGCGCACCAAAAGTTCCCGAGCCTGTTCCTTCATCGTCCGCTCCGCGCCTTGAGAGCGATGGAAAGGATGCTGATGGCCGCAGGCGTGACCCCCTGGATGCGCGAGGCCTGGCCGAGTGTGTCCGGTCGGAACCGTTCCAGTTTTTCCCGCACCTCGGCGGTCAGCCCGGATAGCGCCCCGTAATCGAAGTCGTCGGGAATACGGGCGCTTTCCTGCTTTCGGGTTCGCTCGACCTGCTCAAGTTGCCGGTCAATGTAGCCCTGGTATTTGATCTGTATCTCGACTTGTTCCCGCACCGCCGCCGACTCCTCGAATGCGTGGCTGTCAATGCGCGCCAGCTCCTGATAGCCGATGTCGGGCCGCCGCAGGAGCTGTTCAAATGTTACGGCGTTCTGTATCCCCGCCAGACCGAATTCTTCAAGAAACGCCGGATCAGTCTCTGACGGGCGCACCTTCATTCTTACTACCCGCTCCCGTTCTCGCGTTATCTGTTCCCGTTTTTCAAGGAATCTACGGTGCTCCTCATCCGCAACCAGTCCCGCGCCGTGCCCATGCTCACGCAGTCGCAGGTCCGCGTTGTCCTCCCGCAAAAGCAGACGGTATTCGGCGCGGGATGTGAACATCCGGTACGGCTCGCGAACACCGAGGGTTACCAGATCGTCGATCATGACGCCGATGTACGCCTCACTCCTGCCAAGGACCAGCGGCTCACCCCCAGCTGCCCGCAGCGCCGCATTAATCCCCGCCATGAGCCCCTGGGCCGCAGCCTCTTCGTAGCCTGAGGTCCCGTTGATCTGTCCGGCGTGGTAAAGGTTCTTGACAAGCTTAGTTTCCAGTGATGCATGGAGCTGCACCGGGTCAACATAGTCGTACTCGATGGCGTAGGCCGACCGCATTATTTCGACATTTTCCAACCCCTCTATCGAACGATAGAATGCCCACTGCACGTCGATGGGAAGTGATGTGGAAAGCCCGGACGGGTAAACCTCCACCGTCTCGGCCCCTTCCGGCTCTATAAAGGTCTGGTGTCTCTCTTTATCCGGGAAACGGACCACTTTATCCTCGATGGAGGGGCAGTAGCGCGGTCCGACCCCCTCGATTATTCCAGTGTAGAGTGGAGAACGGTCGAGTGCGGAGCGGATGATATCGTGGCTTCGCTCATTGGTGTAGGCTATGTGGCAGGGTATCTGGGGACGGTCGATCCGAAGGGTGCTGAAGGAAAACGGAATTGGAGGGTCGTCGCCGTATTGCGGTTCCAGGCGAGAGAAATCGATTGTGCGGCCGTCGAGCCGCGCTGGAGTGCCGGTCTTCAAGCGGCCCACCGTAAAGCCGATATCCACCAACTGGTCGGAGAGCCCGATGGAAGAGATATCTCCGGCCCTGCCGCCGGCGTAGTGGGTGAGTCCTATATGAATAAGGCCGCGCATGAAGGTTCCCGTCGTAAGGATAACGGTATCTCCCGCATAGCGGACCCCGGCCCTGGTCTCCACCCCTAGCACCCTTCCCTCCTCCAGATGGAGAGCGGTCACCTCCCCCTGCTTGAGATCGAGATTGTCCTGGTTTTCAATGACTCGCTTCATCCGAAGCCGGTACAGCTGTTTGTCGGCCTGGGCGCGAGAGGCGCGCACCGCAGGCCCCTTGCGGGTGTTGAGTATGCGAAACTGTATGCCGGTGGCGTCTATGTTCCTCGCCATTTCGCCGCCGAGGGCATCTATCTCCTTCACAAGGTGTCCCTTGGCCAGCCCGCCGATGGCCGGATTGCAGGACATCAGCGCGATAGTGTCAAGGTTGATCGTCAGGAGCAGGGTTTTGCGGCCCATTCG